>DASYMJ010000186.1:0-11881 GCA_036009105.1 Thermoanaerobaculia bacterium
TCAGTCCGACAACAGCCGTTCAGGATTTAGATTTTTATCCGGAAGTTCACCGGGCGCGTCTTTTCGTGCTAGAGTTCAGACGGGTCTACAAAACCATAAATCCTGAACGGCTGTTGTCGGACTGAGCGAGGGAACTGCCGCCGTGCTCGAACATAACGCGCTCGAAGTATCGCCGTCTCCTGCTGAACCGAAGGATGGCACCGCGAGGACGCCGGCCGAAACCGCGCCTGCCCCGAAGCCGGCCGCCGCCCCGGCCGCGCATCCCATCCCCGCCGACGACATCGAGCAGCTCTACATCCAGCATCGCACTCTCCTTCTCTATGTGGCCTGCCGCAAGTTCCGCATCCCCGACTGCGACGCGGAGAGCCTGATCCAGGAGGTCTTCCTCTCCTTCCTGCAGACGGGCACCAAGATCGAGAACATCCGGGCCTGGCTGGTCGCCGCCATCTGCAACGCGAGCCGCCACTACTGGCGCGCCCAGGGCCGCACCGAGTCGCTCCCCGACGATTACTCCGAGCAGTCCGATCCCAGCTCGCACGGCTTGGCCGAGCAGTTCGCCATGCAGATGACGATGCAGAAGGTCCTCGGATACCTCCAGCCCCGCTGCCGCGAGACGCTCCGCCTGCACTACTTCGAGGGCCGCTCGGCCGTCGATGTGGCGAAGGAGCTGGAGACGACGAACCGCTACGCCGAAAAGCTCATCCACAACTGCCTGAGGAGAGCGCGCGAGATCTACAACAGCATCACGGCGGTGCGCTCATGATCACCGAGCGTCACTACGACGACGCGGCGCTCATCTACCTGATGGAGTCCGGTCTCCCGGACGACCCGCACGTGGCGGTCTGCCACCAGTGCTCCGAATCGCTCGCCGCCTACCGCGCCATCCGCGAGGTCCTGGGCGAGGAAGCGGTGTGGGATCTGCGCGAGCTGAACGACGAGCCGGTCCCGCAGACGATCGCCACCCTCCGCGCCTTCGCTAGCGACATGGCCAGCGAGGACGCCGAGGCGGACGCCATCCTGGCCCGTCTGTTGGCCGGTCCCCGCGAGTCCTGGCTCCCCCGCCTCGCCCAACACCCCGAGTGGCGGACGGCTGGCGTGGTTCGCCGCCTCATCGCCGCCACCGACCACGCCCTCGACACCATGCCCCCCGACGCGGTGGAGATCACCGCCCTCGCCACCGACATCGCCGACCACCTCCCCGCCACGACGTACCCCTCGGAAACGGTGCTCAAGCTGCGTGGGGCGGCTTGGCGGGAGCGGGGGTATGCGCTGTACTACGTGGGGCGATATCAGCAGGCGACCGCTGCCATCTCGCGGTCTGAGCGTGCCTTCGCCGAAACCACAGTCGATGCGTACGACATCGCTCGTGCAAAACTCGTTCGCGCGCGCATCTACCGCATGGTGGATGCTACGTCAGACGCCTTGATGCTTTCGCGGTCTTCGAAAGTAACTTTTGGTTCTTTCGGCGACGTAAAGAAGCAGAGCGTCGCGCGTGAGACCGAGGCGATGGTGCTGTACAAGAGCGGTGATATTCGAGGCGCTGCTCGCATATGGCATGAGGTGGAGAGAAGTCTTCCCGCCGACGAGTTACACACGCGTGGGATGCTTCTCCAGAACCTGGGTCATGCATATCGTGAGGTTGGCGACTTTGCGTCCGCTCAACATCATTTCGAGCTGGCTGCTGACGTCTTCAATTTGTTAGGAGTCGTTCCAAACACCCTGCGCGCTCAGTGGCATGTCTCGAAGATGTTGACAACCCGCGGTGAACACGGGAAGGCAGCTCAGTCTCTTTTCGTGCTTCGCGAGAAATTCGCCGCTCTCGAGATGCAGGCTGAAGTCGCTTCCATATCGCTCGACCTCGCGGAGATTTGCCTGCTGCTTCATCGTTATGATGAGGTCCGTGCCCTGTGTCACGACGTGTCGCGGTGGCTGGCGGCAGAGTGCATCTCACATACCCCTGAAGGGCTCACAGCGCTGGCATATCTGCAGGAAGCCTCAGCGGCAGGCGCAGAGGCAACGGTTGTTCACGAAATTCGGCGTCTGGTGCGCACCGTACCGAAAGAACGATTCGTCTTCCTCCCTCCTCCGGACTAGGAAAGTCGGATATCCCCTCTCCCTAACCCTGAATCTCGGGTAGGGATTCGTCCGTCCAAGTCACTCCTAGTTGCGAGGGGCGCCCTCCAAAAACAACCAGCGGTCAGATAGGCCGTGAACGAGGAGGGTGTATATGCGTTATTTCCGTCGTATTACTTTGGTGCTCAGCTTTTCCCTGGTCCTTATCGCCGGAGCTGTTCAAGCAAACCCGAGAACGCGCGAGGCTGAGCCCGTCAATAAGACAATCAGCAGGATCATCGATTACGTGCGGCGCCTGATCATGCCATCGCCGCATGACGAGATCACCGGCACCAAGCCCTGAAGGCGGCCCGAAACCGTAGCCGCCTCCTCTCGTACAATACGCGGCACTTCACCTTTCCGAGGAGAGCGTCCGTGTATGTCCGACATTCTGGCGGTTCGTGATGTTGTCAAGACGTTCGGCGCGGTGAGGGCCGTGGACGGGGTCTCGTTCACGGTCCGCCGCGGCACCATCACCGGACTGCTCGGCCGGAACGGCGCCGGCAAAACCACCACCATCCGCATGATCACCGGCATCTTCCTGCCGGACAGCGGCTCCATCGACTGGGCCGGCGAGGTCGTCGGCCGCGAGCCGATGGACCGCATCGGCTACCTGCCCGAGGAGCGCGGCCTGTACAAGCAGATGCGCATCATCGAGCTGCTCCTCTTCCTGGCCGAGATCAAAGGCCGCAAAGGCCCCCAGGTGCGCAAAGACATCGACCGCTGGCTGGACCGCTTCGAGCTCACCGAGAAGCGCAACGGCAAGGTGGAAGAGCTCTCCAAGGGCAACCAGCAGAAGGTCCAGCTCATCGGCACGCTGCTGCACGACCCGGAGCTCATCATCCTCGACGAGCCGCAGTCGGGCCTCGATCCGGTGAACATGGTGCTGGTGCGCAACCTCCTCAGCGAGTTGAAGGAGGAAGGGCGCACCATCCTCCTCTCCACCCACATGATGGCCGAGGCGGAGAAGATGGCGGATGACATCGTGCTCATCCACCGCGGGCAGGTCGTGCTGGCCGGCGACCTGGAGCAAGTCAAGGGCTCCTTCGGCAAGAACACCCTGCACATCGACTTCGACGGCGACGGCGGTTTCCTCAATGACCTGCCGGACGTGAAGCGAGCCAGCATCGTCAACAACGCGGCCGAAATATCCCTGCACGACGGCGCCGATCCGCAACGCATCCTCGAAGCGTGCATGCCTCGCCTTCGGATCAGAAAGTTCGAGATCGCATCGCCGTCGCTGGAGGAGATCTTCATCGAGAAGGTGGGCGATGACACGCTGACGGAGGTGACGCAGTGAACAAGATGCTGGCCGTGATCCGGCGCGAGTACCTGCAGGCCGTGCGGAAGAAGATGTTCATCGTCATGACCTTCCTCTTTCCCATCCTGATGGCGGGAGCATTCACCCTGCCCAGCCTCATGATGGCCAAGAGCCTGAGCGGCCGGCGCATCGCCGTGGTCGACGGCACCGGCCGCCTGCGCGAGGCCTTCACGCACGCGAACGAGGAAGCGCCGAAGCCGCGCAAGCCGGAAGACGCGCTCAAGCAGAACCGCGACATGCCCACACCGATCGACGTCGACTACCTGGACGGCCGCGGCAGCGCCGACCTCGACGCGCAGGCCAAGCCGTACCTGGACCGGATGGCCTCGCAGGACAAGAAGAACCGGCTGGACGGCGTTCTGGTCGTGCCGAAGGACACCCTGACGGCGACCGAGGGGCACATGAAGTACTACAGCCGCTCGGCGACGGATTTCATCGCCCAGGAGCGGCTCTCCTCCATCGCCAACCGGGCCATCCAGAAAGACCGGCTGACCACCCGCGGCCTCTCCGCGGACGAGATCGAGAGGCTGACCGCGCGCGTCGCGATCGATCCGGTGCAGCTCTCCAAGACCGGCGAGCAGAAGAGCGGCGGCATCGCCAACTTCATCGTCGGCTTCATCCTCGCCGCGCTCGTGCTCATCCCCTCCTTTGTCTATGGGCTGGAGATCATGCGCGGCATCATCCAGGAGAAGACCGACCGGGTAGTGGAAGTGCTGATCTCCTCCATGACGCCGGCCCAGCTCCTGATCGGCAAGATCCTCGGCGTCGCTCTGGTGGGGCTGACCCAGGTCGGGGTGTGGCTCCTGATGCTGGCCATCATCGCCGGCTACGGCACGGCCATGGCCATGGCCGCCACCGGCGTGAACATCCTCGGCCTGCTCCACGCCTCCACGTTCATCTACTTCGTGATCTTCTTCCTGCTCGCCTACCTGACCTACGTCTGCGTCTACGCCATCGCCGGCGCGATCTGCAATTCCGAAAAAGAAGCGCAGCAGCTCATCGCCCCGATCTCCATGCTGATGATGATCCCCTGGTTCCTCATGGCGGCGATCATCACCAATCCGGAGTCATCGATCGCGGTCGGCTTCTCGCTCAGCCCCGTCTTCGGTCCGCTGACCATGTTCGTCCGCACGCTCGTCTCCGAGCCGCCGGCGTGGCACGTCGCGCTGTCCATCGCGGTCTCCATCGCCACCATCTGCTGCTTCTTCTGGGTGACGGCCAAGATCTTCCGCGTGGGCATCCTTTCTTATGGCAAGCGGCCGACGCTGCCCGAGTTGTGGCGGTGGCTCAAGGTGGCCTGAGCGAGGGATCAGCTCAGGCCATCCTGAGCGGAGTCGAAGGATCTCCTCGCAAGCGCCGGGGGATCCTTCGCCCTCTGCGGGGCTCAGGATGACACGGCCCTGCGCTAAGATGCGCCCTCAGCCCGGACGCAAAGAGCAGGGGGTTCCATGGAGATCAAGACTCTCAACGACATCTACGCCGTGACGTCGGAAATCGACCGGCCGGCGGCGATGAAATACAAGAAAGGCGACCGCTGGGTCGACGTCTCCGTCCCCGAGCTGCGGGACACGGTGCGCTGGTTCTCCAGCGGCCTGCGCTGCCTGGGGATGAAGATCGGCGACCGCGTGGCCATCCTCAGCGAGAACCGCCCGGAGTGGACGATGGCGGACTTTGCCGTCCTCTGCGGCGGCGGCATCTCCGTCCCGGTCTACCCGACCCTCCTGGGCTGGCAGATCGAGTACATCCTCAACGATGCCGGCGCGGTGGCCGTCGTCGCCTCCACGCCCGAGCAGCTGCAGAAGGTGCTGGAGATCAAGGATCACTGCCCGTCCATCCATCACGTCATCGTCTGCGATCCGCCGGACGCGCTGCCGCCCGGCGTGCTCACCTTCCAGCAGGTGGTGGACAGCGGCAAGGACGACGAACAGAAGAACGGCCGCAAACGCTTCGATGAGCTGCGCAACTCGCGCACGCCGGACGATCTGGCCACGCTCGTCTATACCTCCGGCACCACCGGCAACCCCAAAGGGGCGATGCTCACCCACGGCAACATCACGAGCAACGTCCTGGCCACGACTTCCGTGCTGCCCATCGAGCGCGGCTCGGTGGCCATGTCCATCCTCCCCCTCTCCCACATCCTGGAGCGCACCGCCGACTACTCCTACCTCTACCTCGGCTGCACCATCGCTTACGCGGAGAGCGTGCAGAAGGTCGGGGACAACCTGCAGGAAGTGAAGCCCGATCTCTTCGCCGCCGTGCCCCGCCTCTTCGAGAAGATGCGCTCGCGCATTCTCGACAACGTGGCGGCGTCCCCCGCCTCCAAGCAGAAGATCTTCAAGTGGGCGCTCGGCGTGGCCGAGCAGCGGCTGCCGTACGTGATCGAGAACAAGCCGCTGCCGCTCGGCCTGAAGATCAAGTCGGCCATCGCCGACAAGCTCGTCTTCAAGAAGATCCTGGCCCGCCTGGGCGGCAACGTCCGCTTCGTCCTCTCCGGCGGCGCGCCGCTCTCGGCCGACCTGGCGGCGTTCTTCATCGGCGCCGGCCTGCAGATCCTGGAAGGCTACGGCCTGACCGAGACCTCGCCCGTGATCGCGGTCAACCGGCCGCTCAAGCGGCGCATCGGCACCGTCGGCCCGCTCATCCCGGGGGTGGAAGTGAAGATCGCGGCGGACGGCGAGATCCTCTCCCGCGGGCCGCACATCATGAAGGGCTACTGGAACAACGACGAGGCGACCAGCCAGGCCATCGACTCCGACCGCTGGTTCCACACCGGCGACATCGGCGAGATCGACAAGGACGGCTTCCTCCACATCACCGACCGGAAGAAGGACATCATCATCAACGCCTACGGCAAGAACATCGCGCCGCAGCCGCTGGAGGCGCTGCTCAAGAGCTCCCCGTACATCGGTACCCCGGTACTGATCGGCGACCGCCGCAAGTTCCTGGTGGCCCTCCTCGTGCCCAACTTCGAGAAGCTGGAGCGCGACGCGGGCGCGATGGGCGTCCGCTTCTCCAACTACGAGGAGCTGATCGCCGACGAGAAGGTCAAGTCCTTGATCCAGAAGGAGATCGACCGCTTCAACACGAACCTCGACCGGCAGGAGAAGATCCGCCGCTTCGCCCTCCTGGCCCGCGACTTCACCATCGACGAGGACGAGATCACGCCGTCGCTCAAGGTCAAGCGCAAGGTCATCGACAAGAAATACAAGAGCGTCATCGACCAGCTCTACATCGATGAAAACGCCGACGACGAGCGGGAGGCGAAGCGCGCATGAGCGCTTTCCGCATCGAGCGCGAGGGCGAGCTGGCCATCCTCTGGTTCGACCTTCCGGGCGAGAAGGTGAACAAGTTCTCCTCCACCGTGATGCTGGAGTTCAGCGGCATCGTCGACCAGCTGGAAGCCGCGACGGACATCAAGCAGGTCATCGTCGCCTCCGGCAAGCCGTCCATCTTCATCGCCGGCGCGGACGTGTCGGAGTTCAACAAGGCGACGAACGTGGAGGAGGCGAAGGAGTACACCCGCTTCGGCCAGCAGACGTTCCACCGCTTCTCCAGGCTCCCCCAGGTCAAGGTGGCGGCCATCAACGGCGCCTGCCTCGGCGGCGGCTGCGAGCTGGCCATCAGCTGCGACTGGCGGGTGATGTCCGACTCGCCCAAGGCGCGCATCGGCCTCCCGGAGGTCAACCTGGGGATCTTCCCGGCGTGGGGCGGCACCACGAAGCTGCCCCGCCTCATCGGCCTCCCCGGCGCGCTCGACATCATCCTCAACGGCAAGCAGCTCGACGGCCGCCGCGCGAAGAAGGCCGGCCTGGTGGACGAAGTGGTCGCGCCGTCCATCGTGCTCGACGTCGCCCGCCGCTTTGCGGCGAAAGGCAGGCGCAAGGCGAAGGGCCGCACGAAGTTCTACATCGAAGGCAACCCGCTGGCCCGCGGCGTGATCTTCAGCAAGGCGCGCAAGGCGGTGCTGGGCAAAACGCACGGCCACTACCCCGCGCCGCTCGCCGCCATCGACGTGATGGAGTACGGCCTCTCCGCCGGCATCGAGAAGGGGCTGCAGCGCGAGGTGGAAGCGGTGGCGCCGCTCATCCTCGGCGAAGTGGCGCAGAACCTGGTCCGCCTCTTCTTCCTGATGGAAGACTCCAAGAAGGATCCGTTCCCGGCCAAGCCGCTGGAAGTGAGGCACGCCGGCGTCCTCGGCGCGGGCGTGATGGGCGGCGGCATCGCCCAGACGATCGCCGACAAGACCGAGGCGAACGTGCGGATGCGCGACATCAACTGGGCCGCGCTCAAGGGCGGGCTCAAGGCGGCGGCGAAGCTGTGGAAGCGGCAGGTCGACCGGCGCCGCATCTCGCGCGGCGACATGGCGCGCAAGCTGGCCCGCATCACCACCACCACCGACTGGAGCGGCTTCTCGCGCGTCGACGGCGTCATCGAGGCGGTCGTGGAGAGCCTCAAGGTCAAACGCCTCGTGCTCGCCGAGTTCGAAGCGATCGCCCGGCCGGACGCCATCTTCGCCACGAACACCTCGACCATCCCCATCACCGACATCGCCGCGGAAGCGGAGCGGCCGGAGAACGTGGTCGGCATGCACTTCTTCAACCCGGTGGACCGGATGCCGCTGGTGGAAGTGATCCGCGGGAAGAAGACGTCGGACGTGGCCGCGGTCACCGTGGCGGCGTTCGCGCGGAAGATGGGGAAGACGGTCGTCTACACGAACGACGGCCCCGGCTTCGTGGTCAACCGCATCCTCGGGCCCTACATGAACGAGGCCGGGTTCCTGCTCGAAGAGGGCAACACCATCGAGTCGCTGGACAAGGCGATGACCGACTTCGGGATGCCGATGGGGCCGATGGCGCTCCTCGATGAGGTGGGCATCGACGTCGCCGCGAAGGTGGCGGTGATCCTGACCGACGCGTTCGGCGCGCGGATGCAGAAGTCGACGGTGGTGGAGAAGCTGTACGAGGACGGCCGGCACGGCAAGAAGAACGGCAAGGGCCTTTACCTCTACAACGACGGCAAGCGCCAGGACCCCGACCCCTCGGTCTACAAGGTGCTGGGCATCAAGTCGCCCCATCCGGCCGAGGCGAAGCAGACCGTGGAGCGGATGCTGCTGGCCATGATCAACGAGGCGGCGCTGATCCTGGATGAGAAGATCGTCGCCACGGCGGGCGAGCTCGATCTGGCCATGATCATGGGCACCGGCTTCCCCCCCTTCCGGGGCGGCCTGCTGCGCTACGCCGACTCCCTCGGCCTGCCGTACATCATGTCCCGCCTGGACGAGTTCTCCTCGCGCTACGGCACGCGCTACACGGCGACCGCGCCGCTGCGCAGGCTGGCCGAAAAGGGTGGGAAGTTTTACGAGGAGTACGCGCGGCGCTGAACCCTTGCTCGACCTGACTGCTCCCCCCCAGCCGCTCACGCGGCGCCAGCGCGTCGTCTTCTGGATCGCAGCCGCCGTCTGCGCGGCCACGCGTTTTGCCGCGCTGGCCCGCTCGCTGTGGGACTGGGACGAGGCGCTCTTCTGCCTCGGCATGCGCTCGTACGACGTGACCAGCCACCACCCCCACCCGCCCGGCTTCCCCATCTACATCGCCGCGGCGAAGATCGCGCGCCTCTTCACCCACGACGACTTCCGCGCGCTGCAGTCGATCAACCTCATCGCCGCCATCCTGCTCTTCCCCGCCGTGTTCTTCCTCGCCCGCGAGCTGCGCATGCGCTTCGAGACCTCGCTGGTGGCGGGCCTGCTCTGCGCGTTCCTGCCGAACGTCTGGTTCTTCGGCGGCACCGCGTTCAGCGACGTGCCGTCCATCACGCTCGTCGTCTTCGCCGCGGCGCTGCTTCTCCGCGGCTGCCGCGACGCGAACGCGTATCTCGTCGGCGCGTTCGTGCTGGCGCTGGCCTGCGGCATCCGGCCGCAGAACATCCTGATCGGGCTCGTGCCGGGCGCGGTGGCGACGTGGTACCGCGCCCGCCATTCCTTCCGCGACGTCGTCTTCGCGGCGCTGGTCGGCGCCGCGACGGTGGCACTCGCCTTCGGCAGCGCGATCCACGCCACCGGGACGTGGGAGCAGTACATCACCAGCGTCCGGGCGCACAGCGACTACATCGCGCACGTCGACTCCTGGCGCGCGCCGGGACGGCCGCCGCTGTGGCGCCTCTTCGCGCCGTTCTTCCTCCAGCAGTACCAGTTCCGGCCGCTGGCCATCGTGATGTCGGTCTTCGTTCTCGTCTCCGCCGCCGGCGCCATCCGCCAGCGCGACCGCGCCGTGCTGCTCGCCTTTCTCACCTTCGCGCCGTTCGCCGTTTTGGCCTGGCTGATGCTCGACCGCTTCAGCATCAACCGCTTCTCCATCGGCTACTGTCCGATGTTCGTCATCCTCGCGGCGGACGGCATCGCGCGCGCGGCGAGGCATCGCGCCCGGGCGGAGCTGGCCGTCGGCCTCGTCATCGCCGCGGCGTTCGCCATCTGGACCTGGCCGGCGCTGACCACGGTGCGCAACGAAGTCGCGCCGCCGGTGCAGGCCATGCAGGCCATCCGCGAGCGGCTCGACCGCCGGCGCGATCATCTCTTCGTCGCCTTCGGCATGGTCCCGTTCATGGAGTACTTCAACCCGTACTTTCCGTACCAGCGCGTCAATGACGAGCACTCGCTGCCGCTCGCCATCGCCAACCGCCGCCCCTGGCTGGTCGGCGAGGTCGATCCCGACGCCGCGCAGGGGGTGACGTTCCGCCGCGACCGCGGCCGCCTCTGGAACATCACGCGGCGGCACTACTTCGCCGTGTCGCTCGAGCCGTTGCGCGGCGTGCCGGGCTTCGGCGCCGGCTGGTATCCGCCGGAGCGTTCCGAGGCGGAGGAGTGGCGGTGGATGGCCGGGCATTCGGTGACCGAGCTGCCGCCGGTGCACGGTCAGGCCTGGCTGCGCCTCGCCTTCGACGTGCCGGACGAGACGCTGCCGCGGCATCCCGCCATCACCGTGACGCTCAACGGCACGATCCTCGATCGCTTCCGCGCCGGCGAGGCGCATCTGGTCCGGGAGTACTACGTCGACATCGCGCCCGGCTCGCCGAACACGCTGGAGCTGGACGTCGACCGCACCGCCAATCCCGCGCGCGCGCATACCGGCAACGACAATCGCGAGCTGGGGCTGCTGGTGCGGTCCATCTCGTGGGGCGGGGGATAGAATCGCCCGCGCATGAAGCGTCTTGCGCTGCTCCTCCTCTTTGTTGCCTGCACGAGCGCCCCCAGGCCGGTTGCGGTCGCCGCGCCGCAGCCGGAGCGGATGGACGGCTTCATCCCGCTCTACTGGGACGCGGCGAACGGCAAGCTGCTGATGGAGCCGCGCTTCGGCGAGGAGCTGATCTACCAGGTCTCGCTGCCGGCCGGCGTCGGCTCGAACCCGCTCGGGCTCGACCGCGGCGAGCTCGGCGCGACGCATCTGGTCCGCTTCGACCGCATCGGGCCGCGCGTGCTGCTGGTGGAGCTGAACACGCACTACCGCGCCATCTCCGATGATCCGAACGAGCGGCGCGCCGTGGAGGACTCGTTCGCGCAGTCGGTGCTGGCCGGCTTCAAGGTGGAAAGAACGGAAGGCGGCCGGGTCATCGTCGACGCAACCGACTTTTTTCTCAGCGATGCGCACGGCGTCGCGCGCCGGCTGCGCGAGGCGGAGCAGGGCTCGTACGCGCTCGACCGCAACCGCAGCGCCATCCACCTCCCGCGCACGAAGTCGTTTCCTCGCAACACGGAGGTGGAGGCCACGCTGACCTTCGCCACCGAGGGGCGGCCGGGCCCGCTGGTGAGCGGGGTGACGCCGCAGGCGGACGTGGTCACCGTGCGCGAGCATCACTCCCTCGTCGCATTGCCGGAGCCGGGCTACAAGCCGCGGCGCATCGATCCGCGCGTCGGCATGTCCGGCATCGAGGTCTACGACTACGCCAGCCCGTTCACCGGGCCGCTGGAGAAGCGCTGGGTGGCGCGGCATCGCCTGGAGAAGAAAGATCCGGCCGCCGCCCTCTCCGAGCCGGTGAAGCCGATCGTCTACTACGTCGACAACGGCGTGCCGGAGCCGATCCGTGGCGCGCTCATCGAAGGCGCCTCCTGGTGGAGCCAGGCCTTCGAGGCGGCCGGCTTCCGCAACGCGTTCCTGGTCAAGGTCCTGCCGCCGGACGCCGACCCGATGGACGTCCGCTACAACATGATCAACTGGGTGCACCGGTCCACCCGCGGCTGGTCACTCGGCGGCAGCATATCCGACCCGCGCACGGGCGAGATCATCAAGGGGAATGTCACCCTCGATTCTTCACGAGGCCGGCAGGACGTGCTCCTCGCCTCCGGCCTCATCCCGCAGTTCGACGAGCTGCACGACCAGGCGCTCTCCGCGCTGGATCCAAAGACGAGCCCCCAACTGATGGCTCTCGCCCGCATCCGCCAGCTCGCCGCGCACGAGG
>DASYMJ010000187.1:0-6781 GCA_036009105.1 Thermoanaerobaculia bacterium
ATGGATGCTGGCCGGCTGGAGAGCCGGCCCTACGATAAAGGATGCAATCGGCTCCGCTTATTTGGCGGGGAGGGCGGCGCGGGCGCTGCCGACGAGCGCCGTAAACGCGGCGGCGTCGTGGACGGCGAGGTCGGCCAGCACCTTGCGGTCGAGATCGTTGCCCGCGGCCTTGAGGCCGGCGATGAGCTGCGAATACGAGATGCCGTTCTGGCGCGCGGCGGCGTTGATGCGCGTGATCCAGAGCTTGCGGAACTCGCCCTTGCGATCCTTACGGCCGGTGAACGCGAAGTTCAGGCTCTTCTCCACGGCCTGTTTCGCGATGCGGTGGCCGCGCGACTTCATCCCGTAGTAGCCCTTGGCCAGCTTCAGGATCTTTGCGCGGCGGTTCTTTCTTTTGGGTCCCCGTTTGACTCTCGGCATGTTCTCTCCTCGTTTGTTTTCTTTCGAGCGGCCGGGTCAGGAGGGGGTGGTGTAACCCGGGACGCGCTCCGTGTGGGGAAGAGCGTCAGAGGTACGGAATCATCCGTTCGACGGTCTTCTTGTTCGCCTTCGAGACTTCCGTCTCCGACGCCAGCGCCGCCTTACGGCCGGGCGACTTCTTGGTCAGGATGTGGGAGTGGAAGGCGTGGTTGCGAACGATCTTGCCGCTTCCGGTCTTCTTGAACCGCTTGGCGGCGCCACGATGCGTCTTCATTTTCGGCATAGCTCGGCTCCTAACAGGGTCACTTTTCAGTGTATTCCGAGGGTTTGGTATCAGTTGTCGGTTGTCAGTCGAGCTGCCGTACGGACAACTGACAACTGATAACTCGCCCTACTTGTTGGGCGCGATGATGATCGACATCCGGTTCCCCTGCACGTCCGGGTTGGGGTTCTCGGAGGCGCCGATCTCTTTGATCTCCGTCAGCAGGCGGTCGAGCACGGCCCGGCCGAGCTCCATGTGGGTCATCTCGCGGCCGCGGAAGCGGATGATGGCCTTGACCTTGTCCCCATGCTGGAGGAAGCGGACGATGTTGTTCTTCTTGAAGTCGAAGTCGTGCTCGTCGATGCGGGGGCGGAACTGCACCTCCTTGACGATGATCACCTTCTGCTTCTTCTTGGCCTCGCTCTGTTTCTTCTTCTGCTGGAAGACGTACTTGCCGTAGTCCATGATCTTGCAGACCGGCGGGGCCGCCGTCGGCGAGATCTCCACCAGATCGAGGTCCTTCTCGCGGGCCATGTCCTGAGCCTGTTGCAGCGGCACGATGCCCACCTGCTTGCCCTCGTGGTCGATCAATCGGACCTCGGGGACACCGCGGATCATGTCGTTGATTCTGGATTCTGGTTCTGCAGGTTTGCGGTCGAAGCGGCCGTAACGGCGTGGCGGGTAAATACTGTTCCTCCTGTTGTGCTGTTGCGCCTGAATGTTCAAGCGATCAGCGGTCGGCGATCAGCGATCGGGAGAACCATTCCCCTGATCGCTGGCCGCTGATCGCCGATCGCTTTTTGCGGGCAATCTACGAATAATGCCTTACAAAGTCAACGAGCGTGAACCGATCAAAGTCTTTGCCCGCTCGATCAATTCCTCCACCGCCACCGCTCCCTGATCCCCTCCCGTCCGCTTCCGCAGCGAGACCGTCCCTGCCGCCGCCTCCTTCTCGCCGACGATCAGCATGTACGGCACCTTCTTCAGCTGCGCCTCCCGGATCTTCGCCCCCAGCTTCTCGTTCGAGCCGTCCACCGTCACGCGCAGCCCGGCCGCGCGCAGCTTCGCCGCCACCCCATCCGCGTAGTCGAGGAACTTCTCGGACAGCGGCAGCACCGACAGCTGCACCGGCGCCAGCCAGAGCGGGAACGCGCCGGCGAAGTGCTCGGTGATGATGCCGATGAAGCGCTCCAGCGAGCCGAGGATGGCGCGGTGGATCATCACCGGGCGGTGCTCCTTGCCGTCCACTCCGATGTACTCCAGCTGGAAGCGCTCCGGCTGCCCGTAGTCGAGCTGGATAGTCCCCAGCTGCCACGGCCGGCCGATGGCGTCCGTCACCTGGAAGTCGAGCTTCGGTCCGTAGAACGCGCCGTCGCCGTGGTTGATGCGGTACTCGAGGCCCGCCTTCTTCAGCGCCTCTTCCAGCGCCGCCTCCGCCGCGTCCCACACCTGGTCCGCCCCGATCCGCTTGGCCGGCCGGGTGGATAGCGCGATGCGTACCTCTTCGAAGCCGAAGGTGTCGTAGATCTCCTTGATCAGCCTCAGCTCGCGCTCGATCTCCGCCTGGATCTGCTCCGGCGTGACGAAGAGGTGCGCGTCATCCTGGGCGAACGACCGCACGCGCGCCAGACCATGCGTCACGCCGCTCCGCTCGTAGCGATGCAGGCGCGCAAAGTCGGCGTAGCGGATGGGGAGGTCGCGGTAGGAGCGCCTCTCCATGGCGTAGATCTGGGTGTGGCCGGGGCAGTTCATCGGCTTCACGCCGTACTCCCGCTCATCCACCTCGGAGAAGAACATGTTCTCCTGGTAGTTGTCGTAGTGGCCCGAGATCTTGAAGAGCTCGGTGTCCCAGATCAGGGGGGTGATCACCTCGCCGTAGCCGTCGCGGCGATAGAAGGCGCGGACGAAGTCGATGAGGGTGTTGTAGATGACCGCCCCTTTGGGAAGGAAGATCGGCATGGCCGGCGCGAACTGGGAGAAGTGGAAGAGCTCCAGCTCCCGCCCCAACTTGCGGTGGTCGCGGGCGCGCGCCTCCTCGATGCCTTTGAGGTACTTCTCGAGCTCCTTCTGGTCGCTCCAGGCGGTGCCGTAGATGCGCTGGAGCATCGCGTTGCGCTCGTCGCCGCGCCAGTACGCGCCGGCCACGGAAGTCAGCCTGAAGGCGCCGAGGCGGCCGGTGGAGGGGACGTGCGGGCCGCGGCAGAGGTCGAACCACTCGCCCTGGCGGTACATGGAGAGCGGCTCGTCGCCGGGGATGCCCTCGATAATCTCCACCTTGAACTTCTCGCCGAGGTTGCTGAACGTCTTGATCGCCTCCTCGCGGCTCAGTTCCTCGCGGCGGATGGGGAGGTCGCGCTTGACGATCTCCTGCATCTTCTCCTCGATGGCGCGCAGGTCGTCCTCGGTGAAGGGGCGGGAGGTGGCGAAGTCGTAATAGAAGCCGTTCTCGATGACGGGCCCGATGGTGACCTGCGTGCCGGGGAAGAGCTCCTGCACGGCCATGGCCATGAGGTGGGCGGTGGAGTGGCGGATGGTGTCGAGGCCGGCCTCGCTGTTGGGGGTGACGATCTCGATCTTCGCGCCGTCGGGAACAGGCGCGTAGACGTCGACGGCTTTGCCGTTGATCCGGCCGGCGATGGCGTCCTTGGCCAGACGCCTGCCGATGGAGGCGGCGACGTCGGCGACGGTCGCGCCGTCGGGGACTTCTCGGATGGAGCCGTCAGGGAGCTGAACGTTCATGGTGGGTTGCCTCTCAAAAACAAAAACAGGGCCGAACGGCCCTGTCTGGTGATCTATCTGTTCTGGCGACGATGCATCAGCGGCAGGGCGGAGCGAGGTCCGTCGTTCGCGTTCGTGCCGTCGTCGTGGTGCGCAACATAGGCGGCGGAGTATAGCAGATGGTGAAACGAACGCTCCCCGTCCCTCACTACACGATGACAATCCCTCGCCGGAGCCTTACATTACGAGCCTGCATCCAACCAAAGCGGTACCAACCGGAGGACCCCTTCATGTCCCACGTTCATGACGTCTTCTGCACCATCCTGCCGCCGCACATCCTCAAGCACATGGCCACGGTGGGCGACAAGGAGATCTGCGACAACGCCTATCGCTCCATGGAAGCAGCCGCGGCCGCACGCGGCCAGCGCGCCACCATCGGGCCGATGGCCGCACTGCTTTCCGTCTCACCCGGCGAGAAGCGCCGCACGGTGTTCGACGCGAAGAATGCGCAGCAGCTGCCCGGCAAGCTCGTGCGCGGCGAGTCGGACAAGGCGGGGAAGGACGTAACGGTCAACGAGGCCTTCGACGGCGCCGGCGCCACGTACGACTTCTACCGCACCGTGTACGGCCGCAATTCGGTGGACGGCAACGGCATGCGTCTCGACTCCACGGTCCACTACGGGCGCAACTTCGACAACGCGTTCTGGAACGGCATGCAGATGGTGTACGGCGACGGCGACGGCCGCATCTTCAACCGCTTCACGCTGTGCATCGACGTCATCGGCCACGAGCTGACCCACGGCGTGGTGCAGTTCTCGGGCGGCCTGGTCTACCAGGACCAGTCGGGCGCGCTCAATGAGCACTTCGCGGACGTCTTCGGCTCGCTGGTCAAGCAGTACCAGAAGAAGCAGACCGCCGACAAGGCGGACTGGCTGATCGGCGAGGGGCTGCTGGCCAAGGGCATCAAGGGCATCGCCCTCCGCTCGCTCAAGTCGCCCGGCACCGCCTACAATGATCCGATGCTGGGCCGCGACCCGCAGCCCTCGCACATGAGGAACTTGCTTCGCACCGACGACGACAACGGCGGCGTGCACATCAACTCCGGCATCCCGAACAAGGCGTTCCAGACGCTGGCCGCGACCCTGGGCGGCTTCGCCTGGGAGAAGGCGGGACGGATCTGGTACCAGACGCTGACCCGGGGCCTGACCCCCAACGCCACGTTCCAGCAGTGCGCGGAGGCCACGTTCGAGGCCGCCGGGACGCTGTTCGGCGCCGGCAAGGCCGAGCAGCTGGCCGTCCGCCAGGCCTGGCAGGCGGTGGGGCTGGATGTAGTCAAGGGGCAGGTCGTGGTGGCCGGGCCGAAGCTGACCGTGAAGGACGCCGCTTCGGCGCCCGCGCCGTCCGCGCCCGCCGCGGCGGCGGTCGCCGCGAAGCCGAAGGCGCGCGCCAAGAGGTCCACCCGGTGAAGGTGTCGTTCAAACGGACCGGCGGTTTCGCGGGTTTGTCGCTCCTGTCGGAGATCGACTGCGCGCATCTGCCGCCGGCCAAGTGCAAAGAGATCGAACAGCTGGTCGGCCTGCTCCGTGCGGCCGGCCAGCCCTCGGCCAAGCCGTCCGCCAACGCCATCCCGGACGCCTTCCAGTACGAGGTGACGGTCGCGGACGACCACGGCGAGCACAAGTTCCGGGCCGGCGATACGGAGATGTCGGACGAGCTGCAGAAGGTGGTGGACTGGCTGACCCATCACAGAACGCAGGCCGGCTAACCGGCCGGCCTGGGGCTCCGTCCAAGCCTCCATGAAGCTCGCACTGCTGCTTGCGCTCGCCTTCCCCCTCGCCGCCCAGCCCCGCATCACCGACGGCACGGTCACCACGGCGCGTTTCTCCGGCGACCTCGCCACCCAGGTGGTCGCCCTGGGCGACGGCTGGAATGGCTACGCGGTGCCGACCACGGGCCACCACTACTACTCCGCCTGCAGCGACGGCGACGACGTCTCCATCAATGATGGCGATCTGCGCGTTGCCGCCTCCAACCAGCTGCTGATCTTCTACCGCGTCGCCGCCGGCCGCATCGAGCGCATCCGCTTCCACTCCACCGACTGCGCCCTCGACGCGAACGGCTCGACGGTGCACTGGATCGAAGGCGTGCCCGGCCGGGCCAGCGCCGCGCTGCTGCGCACGCTGGTCGATTCCGAGCGCGAGCGGGTGGCCAAGACCGCCGTGGTCGCCCTCGCGCTGCACGACGACTCCACCACCGACACCCTCATCGACATCGCCAGGCACCACAAGTCGTCCGCGGTGCGCGCCAATGCGCTGTTCTGGCTGGGGCAGCGGGCGGGGGAGCGGGCGGTGGCCACCCTGCGCGAGGCGGTGGACAACGACCCGGAGGCGAGCGTCCGCGAGCGGGCCGTGTTCGGCATCTCCCAGCTTCCGGACGACCGCTCCATCCCCATGCTCATCGAGCTGATGAAGACGCACCGCAGCCCCGGCGTGCGGAAGAAGGCGGCCTTCTGGCTGGGCCAGAAGCGCGATCCGCGCGCGCTCGCCGCGCTGGAGGAGATTCTGCGGTAGTTACTGGTTGCTGGTAGACACACAAAGGCGCAAGCAACCAGCAACTCCACCCCGAGTGGACTTCGCCGAATTTTGGACGTACCTTGTTGGACACACCAAACAAGGAGCGTCCCCATGCGTCGTGCCGGTCACGTTGCTGTCTGCGATTTCATTCCTCCGCACATCCTCGAAGCAATCGCCGCCAACGGAGACGACGCGCATCGCAACGCCGCCTTCCTCACCCTGGAGACCTCCGCCCGCATGCGCGGAGAGCGCCAGGCGATGGGCTCCATCCCCTCGCTTCTCGGCTTCCTCTCCACCGACCTGAAGCGCCGCACCGTGTACGACGCGGGCAACGAGCGGACCACGCCGGGCAAGCGGATCCGCGGCGAGGGCGACAAGCCGTCCGGCGATGCCGCCGCGGACGAGGCGTATGACGGCTCCGGCCTCACCTACGACTTCTACTTCAAGAACTACCGGCGCAAGTCGATCGACGCGCGCGGCCTGCGCCTGGAGTCGACCGTCCATTACGGGAAGAACTTCGGCAACGCGCAGTGGAACGGCAAGCAGATGATCTACGGCGACGGCGACAACCGGATCTTCGGCCGCTTCACCGCCGCCCTGGACGTCATCGGCCACGAGCTGACGCACGGCGTGACGCAGAACGAGGCGGGCCTCGTCTACCGCGACCAGTCCGGCGCCCTGAACGAGAGCTTCTCCGACGTCTTCGGCATCCTGGTGAAGCAGTTCGCGCTCAACCAGACCGCGGACAAGGCGGACTGGATCGTCGGCGGCGGCCTCTTCATGAAGGAGATCAAAGGCGTCGGCATCC
>DASYMJ010000188.1:0-8707 GCA_036009105.1 Thermoanaerobaculia bacterium
CGACGATCTGCGCCGCGATCATTTTGCGCTGCTGACTTCCGGCTCGACCGGACGTCCGCGGCTGGTGATCGGCGCGCGGCCGCGCGCGGAGGAGCTCGCGCGCCTGCTGCATCGGGTGCAGGACAGCGCGCCCGTGGCGGAGACGATCCTCGCCTTGCCGCTGACCTATTGCTATGCGTTCGTGAACCAGTGGCTCTGGGCGCGCGTGCTCGGGCAGCGCCTCGTGCATACCCGTGGCTTCTCGCATGCGGACAGCCTGCGCGCGGCGCTGCGCAACGCCCGCGAGGCGATGATCTGCCTCGTCGGGATCCAGGTGCCGCTGTTCGCACAGGGCGGCGAGAGCTATCCGGGCGTGATCCGCGTCCATTTCGCCGGCGGCGCGTTTCCGCAGCAGCAGCTCGAGGTCATGCGGCGGGTCTTCCCAAACGCGGAGATCTTCAACAACTACGGCTGCGCGGAGGCGATGCCGCGGCTCGCCGTGCGCCGGGCATCGGATGCAGAGGTGGCTTCGGATATCGGCCTGCCTTTGCCCGGCGTCGAGTTGCTCACTGCCGACAACGGCGAGCTTCGCTTCCGCAGTCCGTACGGCGCGGTGGCTTACGTCGACAGCGCCGGCCTCCATCGCATCACCACCGACGAATGGGTCCCCACCGGCGACCTCGGCGTGGAGGAGGGCGGTCGCTGGCTGCTCACCGGCCGGGCCAATGAGGTGTTCAAACGGCACGGCGAGAAAGTCACGCTGCCGCTGCTGCTCGAGACCGTGAGCGCGGCGTGGACCGGCCCCGCCGGCTTTTACCGCGAGCGCGATGCCGCCGGCGAGGAAGGACATGTGCTGGTCCTCGCGCCGCGGCCGTCGGACGACGACGTGCACGCCATCCTGCAGAGCTTCCGCGCGCAGCATCCGCGCGCGCTCTGGCCGCTGCGCATCGAGAGCGCGGAGCGGCTGCCGACATTGCCGAACGGGAAGCTCGACCGCGCCTCGCTGGCTGGTCTCGACTCGAAGACCGTGCACTGGCGGCAGAGGATCGCATGACGAACGCCGACAAGCTCCGCGACCTGCTGCTCGACGTGTTCCTGCTCAACGCGTCGGAGTTCCGCCTCGACCTCACCCGTGACGACATCGACACCTGGGACTCCCTCGGCGTGGTGTCGCTGGCGGTCGGCGTCCACGAGACGTTCGGCTATCACATGACGCCCGAGGAGGCGGCTTCGGTGCACGGCGTAGCGGATCTGATCGCGCTGCTCCGCTCGAAGGGGATCGATGTCGGGCCGGCCTGAGCTCTGGCCGCTTGCCCGCGTCGAGTCGCTGGACCGCGATGAGACGGTGGTGTGGGCGACGCCGAGCGTGTGGCCGCTCGTCCGGGCGACGTTGCCGTTCACCATCGACATGCCGCCGTCGCACAACCTCATCGTGATCGGCGGCGGGACGCTCATCGATGAAGCGAAGCGCTTCGTGTACGACGAGGCGCCGCGGGTGCGCCTCATCGCGATTCCTTCGATCTGGGGCAGCGGCGCCGAGGCCTCGCCGGTGGTGGTTTTGAATCGCGATGGGAGGAAAGAGATCCGCATGGGCGAGGAGTACCTGCCGCACGCGCGCGCCGTGTGGCCGGAGCTCGCGGCGACGTTGCCGGCCGGGCGCGCGCGGGAGGCGTGCGGCGACGCGTGGGCGCATGCGATCGAAGGCTTTCTCTCGCCGCTCGCGACGGAGGAGTTGCGCATCGAGATCGCGGCGCTGATGGGAGAGATGATCGCGGTCGGCATCGGGAACGATGCGCGTTGGTTCGAGCTCAGCGCGCGCGCCGCGGCGGCACAGGCGCGCTCCAGCGTCGGCCTGGTGCACGGCATTGCGCATACGCTGGAGCCGCTGCTCCCCGGCTGGGGCCACGCGCGCCTTTGTTCGACGTATCTCGCCCCCGTGCTGCGCTTCGATCGGAAGGGCCTGCCTGATGGAGTCGAGGCGGAGGTGCAGAAGCTCTTCGACGCCGATCGCTACAAGCAGACATTGCCAACGCTGGAAACCGCGTGGCGTGACGTGCTGCGCGACCGCTGCACGCGCACGAATGCAGCGCTGGTCCGCCCCGCCGACCTGCAGTTCTTCCTCGACTACGTATGAGCGAGCTGCTGGAGCTTCCGCCGTTCGGTCCGCGCGACGACGCGCGCTTCCTGGCCGAGATGACCGAGCTGACCCGCTTCCATCTCGAGGCCTCGCCGGAGCTGCGGCGGATGTGGCCGCATTGGAGCGATGCCGCTTCGGTCGAGGAGCTGCCGTTCGTGCACGTCGGCGTGTTCAAGCACCTCCTGCTGCGCAGCCGCGGCGCATCGCATCAGCGCATCCTCCGCTCCAGCGGCACCTCCGGCGCGGCGACGAGCCAGATCGCGCTCGATGAGGCCAGCTCGGAACTGCAGGCGCGGAGCAGCGTGGCCATCCTGCGCGAGCTGGTCGGCCCGGAGCGGACGCCGCTCCTCGTGCTCGATCGCGCCGCGTCGCTGCGGCAGCGCGGCGAGGTCAGCGCCCGCATCGCCGCCGCGATGTCCCTCCGCCCCCTGGCCACGGAGATCCTCTTCGTCCTCGGCGATGACGACCGCATCCGATGGGACGCCGTGCTCGATGCCGCCTCGCGTCACCAGCATCTGCGCGTGTACGGCTTCACATCCGTGCTCTGGCAGGCCTGGACCGCGCGCCCGGAGCTGAATGGCATGCGGATCGACTTCGTGCACAGCGGCGGCTGGAAAAAGCTGGAGGCGGCGCGCGTGACCCGCGAAGAATTCGACGGCACGCTTTTGCACGGTCTGGCAAAAGAGTCGCGCGTGGTCGATTACTACGGCCTCGTGGAGCAGGTGGGCATCGTCTACCCGCTGTGCGCGGCCGGCTTTCGGCACGTGCCGGCGTGGGCGGCGGTGATCGCCCGCGACCCGTGGACGCTCGAGCCGGTGCGCGAGGTGGGGATGCTGCAGTCGATGAACGTGCTGCCGCGAGGTGCGCCGTATCACAGCGTGCTCACCGAGGATCTCGGGCGGGTGGTGGATGGCGGGTGTGCTTGCGGACGACAAGGCATGCGCTTCGAGCTGCATGGCCGCGTGCCGAAGGCGGAGACGAGAGGCTGCGCGAATGTCTGACCTCTCACTGCTCCTCCCCTTCGACCTGGAAGAGCGGCTCGGCCGCTGGCGCGCGGTGCAGCGGGCCATGACGCGCCAGCGGCCGGAGGCGTTCACGCGGGACGAGTGGGCGTACCTCATCTCGTTTGTGGATGAGCGCCTGCTTCGCGCGCCGTTCGAGCAGCTGTCCGGCGGAAGCCGATACCTGGCCGTCCCGCGCGGTCCGATCGCCGTCTGGCTGCCGAACAACGTCAGCCTCCTCGGTCCGCTGACGCTCATCCTCCTCTCGCTGACCGGCAACCCGATCCGGGTGAAGGCCGGCTCGCGCGCGGACGATCTCGCCTCCGCGTTCGTGGCCTACGCGCGCGGCGTGGCGGATGTCTTCAACTACGTGACCGTGGAGCAGTTCGACCGCACCGATCCACGCAATGCCGAGATGGCGGCGGAAGCGAAGGTGCGGATCGCGTTCGGCGGCGACGAGGCCGCGCGCGCCATCGACGCGCTGCCCCATCCGCTGGACAGCATCGGCTTCTACTTCGCCGACCGCACCTCCGAGACCTGGATCGAGCGGACGGATGACGAGACGCTGCGGACGTTGGCCAGGGTGTTTGCCATCTACGGTACCGCCGGCTGCACCTCGCCCCGCCGCGTGGTCGTGCTCGATGGCGATGCGCGCCACGTGCGCGACCGCCTCGCCGAGCTGTGGCCCGCTGCGCGCGACGTGGCCATGCATCACGCCTCGCAAAATGTGATGGTCCGGCAATGGGCCGCCGCCCTCGGTTGGGATGCGATCACGACCTCGCGCAATGGCGCGGTGCTTGCCGCGGGCGACGCAACGCTGGAACTGCCGCGCTCACTGTTCGTCCTGCCCATCGTCACGGCGTCGGTCGATGAGGCGCTCGCCACGCTTCCGCCCAACATCCAGACGCTCGGTCACAATCTGGAAGCGGAGCGGCGCGACGCGCTGCTGCCGCGGCTCGCGCAGACGGCGGTCACGCGCGTCGTGCCGCTCGGCGCGATGCATCACTTCGGCGCGCTGTGGGACGGCTGGGAGTTCTGGCGCAGCGCGTTCCGGATGATCGAGGTGCAGCCCTGATCCGGGAGCATCGCTTCAACTCGCGGTGGTGGGGCGGGCGGGTGGGGATCGTGGAGGATGTGGCTGACCTCTCCGAACTGCATCAGTTCGACTGGGTCGAGCTGCGCGCCGAGCTGGCGACGGCGCCACTCGAGAAGATTGCCCGCGCCGGCTTTTTCCAGGTGGACACGCAGCTGCCGTTCCGCATCGCCTTGCAGCGCGTCCCCGAAACGCCCAGCCTCGCCGCGCTGCAGATCGAGCGCGGGCCCTTCACCATCGAGACGCAGGACGTCGCGCCCTTCGCGCATGAGCGCTACCGCTACCTGCCCGGCATGACCGAAGAGCGGCTGACGCGGAGATATGCCGACTGGGCGGTGGAGCAGGTCGATCAACATCCCGAGTGGTGCCTGCGCGTGAGCAGCGGCGGCACCACACAAGGCTGGTTCCTCTCGCAGATGACCGAGGAAGGTTTGAACCTCGAGCTGGCCATGCTCCACAGAAGCGCCACCATCTCCGGCGCGCTGCTCTACCAGAAAGCGCTGGTGGAGTACGCGAAGCTCGGCGCGCGCCTCGGCTACGCGCGCTTCAGCGTCACGAACACCGCCGTGCTGAACATCTACGCGCAACTCGGCGCGCGCTTTCTCCCGCCGGTCGGCACCTGGCTATGGGTCACTTCTCCTCGTGGTACTCCTCCTCCGTGTTGATGGCCCAGATGTTGGACTTGTCCGTGCGTCCGGCGGCGATGTTGTCCACCGCGACCATCGCCGTGAGCATCGAGTGGTCCTGGTTGTTGTACTTGTGCATGCCGTTGCGGCCGACGAGGAAGAGGTTCTCGAAGCGGTCCACGTACTCCCGAACCTCGGCGAACCGGTCGTACGAGCCAAAGTACGCCGGGTAGGTCTTCGGGACGCGGATGACGACGCCGTCGCGCACCGCATCGCGATCGATGATCCCGATCCGCTCCAGCTCATCCGCGGCAAAGCGCAGCATCTGCTCGTCCGGCCAGCGCCACATCTCGTCCGCGGCGTAGAGGAAGTACTCCAGGCCGATCCACGTCTTCGAGCGGTCGGCCACCATCCACGGGCTCCAGTTGTTGAAGATCTGCATCCGGCCCACCAGCACGTCCGGCTCCTGGATGTACACCCAGTTGTCGCGCATGTCCTCCACGCGCAGCCGGTCGACGAGCAGCCCCACCGTGATCAGATCCCGATATTGCAGTCCCTCGGAGACCGCGCGAACCTTGTCCGGCACGGGTTGATCGAGCGCGCGAATGAGGCTTCGCACCGGCATCGAAGAGAAAACAAAGTCGGCCGCGAAGTCGATCTCGCTGCCGTCCTCCCGCTTCGCACGGATGGCCGTCACCCGCTTGTTGCCGTTGGTGAGAACGGCGGTGACGCGATGCCGCGTGAGCACCTGCCCGCCCTTTTCGCGGACGAGGCGCGCCACTTCCTCCCACATCTGCCCCGGTCCGTACTTGGGATAAAGAAACTGCTCGATGAGCGAGGTCTCGGTGTCCTTCTGCGCGATGTCGCGGCGGCGCGGCAGCAGGCGACGCAAGAAGTGGCCGATGGCGCGGGTGATGGAGAGGCCTTTGACGCGCTGCGCGCCCCACTCGGCGCTGATCTCCGCGCACGGCACGCCCCACACTTTCTCCGTGTACGACTTGAAGAAGGTGCGGTACAGCTCGCGGCCGAAGCGGTTGATGAAGAACTGCTCGAGATTGCGCTCGTCGCGGATGGGGAAGAGCATGCTGCGCAGGTAGGAAAAGCCGATGCGCAGCGAGCGGCGCAGGCCGAGCTTGCGCAGCGTCTGGGGCGAGAGGCTCAGCGGGTAGTCGAAGAAGCGGCGGTGAAAGACGATGCGCGAGCGGCGCTGGCGGAGCAGCATCACCCGGTCTTCCGTCTCCGGATCGGGCGCCGGGCCGTGCGCCGCGATGGTGGATGAGCGGCGGTGATAGGTGATCGTCTGCCGCGGATCGGCGAGCTTCTGCAGGGGCAGGATGTGCAGCCACCACTCCATCACCCGGTCGGACTTGGAGAAGAAACGGTGGCCGCCGATGTCGATGCGGTTGCCCTTGTAGTTGACGGTGCGGGAGATGCCGCCCATCTCGTCGCCCGCCTCCAGGACGATGGGCAGCACGTCGGTGCGCAGCAGCAGCTCGTAAGCGGCGGTGAGTCCCGCGGGGCCAGCGCCGATGATCACGGCGGTGCGCCGCGCGCTCGTCATTGTTGCGGTTCCAGCGAGGCGATCAGCCGGTCGATGTTGTCAGGCGCCGGCTGGATGCGCATCGCCTTCGTGACGAAGTCGTTCGCGGCGCTCGCGTCGAGCCGCTTCGCCTCGCGCAGCTCCCGCGCGGCGTCCGCGTTGCGCTGCGCCTGCCCGAATCCCAGGGCGAGGTAGACGTGCGCTTCGACCGACTCCGGCGCGAGCGCCACCGCCTTCTGGAACTGCTGGATGGCATGGTCGCGATGCCCCTGCTGCGACTCGGCCGTGCCGGCGTCGAGGAAGGCATCGAGCTGCTGCTTCTTGTCCGGGACCGGCGGCGGCGCGCCGGGCGCCTGCCGCGGCGCGAGCTGCGCCTTCATCTGATCGGCGAGCTCGATGTTCTTCGCCGCGTGCGCGGCGTTCGGATCGAGCTGCAGCGCGCGCTCGTAGATCCGCCGCGCGCCGACGATGTAGTTCAGCTGCTCGGCCGGCGTCTTCGCGCTGCGCGCCTTCGTCAGCAGCGCGGTGCCGATCGCCACGTGGGCCTGGGTGTACGCCTCCGGACGCGCCGCGCTGGGGTTCGCGCGCAGGGCGGCATCGGCGAGCTCGATCACGCGCTGCAGATGGGGGAGCGCGCGGTCGGGATCGGAGACCTGCAGCTCCTGCCCGAGGGAGTACTCGGCCACCGGGTTCGGGCCGGTGACGGCGAGCGTGTGCTCGAACAGCGTCTCCGTCGACTGCCAGTAACGCGTCTGCTGCCAGGCCAGCAGCGCCAGGACGGCGACGATCGCCGCGCCGACGTACGCGGCCACGGGCCGCGGCGCCAGGTCGTGAATGCCCCACACGATGGCGATGAACAGGCCGATGTACGGGAAGTAGGTATAGCGGTCGGCCATCGACTGCGCGCCGATCTGCACGATACCGATGACCGGCACCAGCGTGCCGAGGTACCAGAGCCAGCCCATCAGCAGATAGGGGGCTCGCTTGCGCAGCGCCCAGGCCGCGGCGGTAAGGATCGCCAGCAACGCGAGCGCGCCGAGCGTGGCGCCGGTCGAGACGTCCGCCATCGGATAGATGACGGCCAGGTCCGTGGGCCAGAACAGCTTGGCGAGGTACCTCACGTAGGCCACGGCGGCGTTGCCCAGCCGGTCCCCGAGCGGGAGCGCATCGCCGGTCTGCACGGCGTTCAGGTTGCGCTGGCCGATCACGGCCACCACGGCGCCGATCACGGTGAGGACGAACAGCGGGATCTTCTCCTTCACGGCAGCGGCATTCAGGCGCCGCAGCGGCCACCAGTCGAGGAGCAGCAGCACGAACGGCAGCGTGATGAGCATCTGCTTGGCGAGCAGGCTGGCCGCGAGCGCCGCGGCGACGAGCCACCTCTTCTCCCGCCGACAGGCGTACGCGAGCAGCGCCAGCATCCCGAGCAGGGTGCTCAGCGTGTCCTTCCGTTCCGAGACCCACGCCACCGACTCCACGTGCATGGGATGGATGGCGAAAAGCGCGGCCACGAAGAGCGAGCGGATCATCGAGCCGGTCAGCTGCCGCAGCGCGAAGAAAAGCGCGAGCGTGGAGAGGATGTGCAGCAGCAATGCGCTGAGCAGATGCGCGCCCGCGTTCATGCCGAAGAGCTGCACATCCAGCATGTGGGAGAGCCAGGTGAGCGGGTAGTAGCCGATGGCCGCCGAGCCGAAGGCCCATCCCAGCCCTTCCGCGGACAGGCCGCCGCGGACGTATTCATTCGCCGTGACGAACTGCGCGTCGTCGTAGTTGAGGAACTTGTGCCCGGCCACCTGTCCGAAGACGAGGATGGGCAGAACGACCAGGAGCGCGATCAGGAGCTGGGGCTTGCGCATTGCGGCGCGCATCTTAACCGCCGCGCCTCAGGGCGTGTAATACGACGAGAAGTTGCCGTGGTGGCTCACTTCGCGGCAGCCGTCGCACGGCCCGCCGGTGGAGATGGCCAGCGAGTGCGGCGGCGGCGGGATGTTGTCCGGCAGGATGACGAACTCCGTGAGCGGGATGTGCGCCTGCACGGCGTACCAGAGCACGTGGATGTACGACCCCACCCGCACCACGTAGACCGGCCGCTCCGGCCGCGAGACCGTCTCGTACACCACGCGGCGGATGCCTCCTTCGAACCAGTCCGGCCGGTCCGTGCCGTAGCGATAGAAGTGGTAGAAGAACCAGCTGGCCTGGAAGATGCCGGCGGCGAGCGCGATGCCGACCGCAATCCGCCAGGTGCGCCCTTCCAGCGCCGCCAGCAGCGCCGGGATGGAGAGCACGATCAGCATCAACGGATAAGGCAGGATGCGCAGCGAGTGGTACTTC
>DASYMJ010000189.1:0-12028 GCA_036009105.1 Thermoanaerobaculia bacterium
TGAAGGTCGATCCGGACGGCCGCCAGGCCGTCGTGGCCACGCCCGGCTCAGGCCCGGCCGCGCCTTTGAGCGTCGCCCTCTATCACATCGTGCAGATGCAGACGAACCCAGCCTACCGGGAGGCCGCGGTTTCGTTCGTCACGAGAAATGTCGCACTTGCCAATCTGACGACGAGGGCGTTTTTCGGGATGGTGTCCCAGACCACGCCGCTCCCGCTGTTGATGGGGAAGCGTCACGAAAAAAGCGGCGCGGTGCCGGGCGACAAAGTGGATCCTGATCGCGCGCGCCAGCTCGGAGAGCGCGCGAAGCAGGAATCCGTAGCTGATGTGATCGACCAACTTGCGTCGATTCAGGATCGGCAGCGACGAATTCGGCAGGGAAAGGCGAGCGGAGTCATCGACACCACGGATAAGTCCGAGCAGCGGGCCGACCATGCGGTCGACAGGATCCGCAATCTCGCTGACGCCCTCGCCGATGCTCTGGAGGGAATGGCGGAGGATGAAACAGGGCCTGAGCCCGGAAATGATCAGAAACCGCCGGAGAACTTCGAGTGAGCTCCGACGACGATCTGGAATCCGCCTTCCAAACTGCTACCGCCTTTCGCGACGCCGGCGATCTCCATTCCGCAAAAGAGCTCCTCGAGCGTCTCGCGCGCGAGCATCCGGACGCTTTTCCGGTCTGGCTCGTCCTCGGCAGCATCGAAAAGAAGCTGGAGAACTACGAGGCAGCGGAAAAAGCATTCCGCACCGCGGTCGCGCTCGATCCTCGTTCCGAGCTGGCGTCCGTGGCGCTGTTCTTTGCGCTGGCGCGCCAGCGCCGCGACGATGAAGCGTTCGACGAGGCGCGGCGCTTCCTCACCCTGAGGCCCGATTCGAAGAGATACCAAGAGATCCTCGACGAGATCGACCAGTCCCTTCCTGCCTGACCGCCCCCCGCCGGAGCTCACGACCCCTTCTTCGGACGGCGCACATGGCCGCATGGGTTTTGATCGTGAGACCGTCGGATTCCGCGGCCGGACGTCCTCACGCTGCCCCAGGAATTGCCGTGACACGGCGGCCAGGTCAGCGTGTGACGCGCAGGGCCGCCATCGCGCCGACCCTGTGATTTACGTGCCTGCGAATCGCCCCACCTCAACTCGCCCCATTCACCGCGTTGATCCCCACAGCGCATTCGCGTAGTCCGCCATAATGTCGCTGTTCGGTATCGCCCGGCGCCTCGAAGACGACGTACGGTGTATCGACGCGCGCGAGAATCGACCCTTCGCGGGTAAAACCGCGATCCGAGCTGGCGACCATTGGGCAGCGACGTGCTGAGCCGTCCCTGCCGATCTTGCGGCACGCCTCCAACTTCACGCGCGTGATCAGCGTCCGCGAGTACGACCCACTCCGCAGCCCCAGCCGCTCGGAAGTTCTCTCCCCTGGCTTTGCCTTGCAGCGTCTCGGTCATCTCCGCTTCCAGGACTTCCTGCAGCACGTCCCGGAACAGCTTTCGAACCACATCTCCGCCCGCCAGCAACTCGGATTTCCAATCCACCTTGTTCGCGTTCGTCTTCTTCGGAGCCATCGACTCTCTCCTGTCTGTTTTCGTTTGGCGACTTGAATTTACAGGAGACTCCCTGGCCCTTTCTTTTTGCAGAACTCTTCGGATACTACCCATTTCTTTCTACGCTCCGCCGAAGGATTTCCCCCTCCCCGCCTGTCCAACGGGCGCATGAAGAAACTGATCGTCGTCTCCCTCGCTCTCCTTTCCATCGCCCTCTCCGCGCGTGCGCAAACGCCGCGCAGGAGGTATCTCGTCGCAACGGAGCAGGCCTTTCGCGAGGAAGCGCTCGCGAAGAAGAGCTACACCCGTTTGACGGATGGTTATGCCGTCGAGCTCTCCGATGAGGAAGCGAAGGTCCTGGCCGCGACGAGCGGGGTTCGGTACGTGGAGCCGGATGTCGAGCGTTACGTCTCCGCGGTGCCGGCACCGCACCTCGAGGTCAGACAGGTGACTCCCTGGGGCGTGGTCAGCGTCCATGCGCCGTTGGTCTGGTTCCTCACGCGCGGCGAGGGGGTCCGCGTCGGAATCATCGACACCGGCATCGACCTGGCGCATCCCGATCTGCAGGCGGCATATCGGGGCGGATATGACTTCGTGCACAACGACGCGGTTCCGGAAGAGGAGGCCGAAGGGGGCGCCTTTTCCCACGGCACGCGCATGGCCGGCATCATCGCCGCGTCGGACAACGGCTTCGGCGTCGTCGGCGCGGCTCCCGGCGTCTCGCTCTATGTGTTGAAGATCTTCCCGAAGACGGGCGGCGCTTTGACCTCGAACGTGATCCGGGCCGTGGAGTGGGCCATCGCGCAGAAGCTCGACGTCGTGAGCTGCTCCTTCGGCGGCGAGACGCCGTCGAAGCTGGAGGAAGAGACCTACGCCCGAGCGCGTCGCGCCAACGTGCTCGTCATCGCCGCGGTCGGCAACGACGCGTCGTGGGTCCGCTATCCCGCGGCGTACCCGTCGGTGGTCGGCGTGGGAGCGATGGCGCGTACGCTCCGCATCGCCTCGTTCTCGAACACCGGCATCCAGGTCGCCTTCGTTGCGCCCGGCGTCGATCTCGTGTCGACCATCGTATCGGGCCGCGGGCACATCGGCAGTGTCACTCTGGACGATGGGATGTCGTTTCCGGCCCACCCGTTCGCATACTCGAAGTCGGGAGCGGTCGCGGGCCTGGCGGTCGACTGCGCCGATGGCTACTCCGCCGATTTCCCGTCCGCCACCGCGCAGAACGTCGCCCTCGTGCAACAGGCGGGACCGCCGGTTCCGTTGAAGGCGACCAACGCCATCGCCGCACAGGCCGCCGCTCTCATCGTGATCAACTCCGCGCTGGACGACATGCCGATGCGCGGCTCGCTCGGCTCCGAAAACCCCCGCTGGCCCGTGGCCGTTAGCGTATCGATGCAAACCGGCCAGCTCATCGCCGAGCGCGGATCCGGAGTGCTCGTCGACTCCTACCTCAGCGACTACGACGCGGCCGACGGCGCGTCGATGGCCGCGCCGCACGTGGCCGCGGTGGCCGCGCTCGTGCGCGCCTTGCGTCCCGACCTCGACGCCGATGAAGTCGTCGCCCTCCTCGCCGCCACCGCCACGGACCTCGGCGACGCCGGGCGCGATCCCGTGTACGGTTACGGTCTCGTCGATGCGTACGCCGCGGCGGCAGCGGCGGTGCCGGAGAGGATGCCGGTCAAGATACGGCGGAGAAGCGCGCACCCATGAACATCGAACATGCCGATCGCTTTCTCGTTGCCCGCCTGCTGCGCGGCGACGAGGAAGCGTTCACCGAGCTCTTCGACCGGCACTTCGGACCGCTGTATCGCTTCGCGCTGCCGCGTGTCGCGGACGAGGATGCGGCCGAGGAGGTCGTGCAGAAGACGCTCTGCCGGGCGGTGCGGAAACTGGCCACCTACCGCGGCGAAGCGGCGCTGCTGACCTGGCTGACCACCATCTGCCGCCGCGAGATCGCCACGTACTTTGAACAACGAAAGAAGGAGCCGCCGATGATCGATCTCTCCGATGACCTGCCCGAGATCCGCGCGGCGCTCGAATCTCTCGGCGCGGAGGCAACGGTGCAGCGCCGCGAGGTGGCCAGGGTCGTCCACGTGGTGCTCGACCGCCTGCCCGGCCGCTACGGTGACGCGCTGGAGTGGAAGTACATCGATGGACTGACCGTGGCCGAGATCGCCGAGCGGCTCACGCTCGCGCCGAAGGCGGCCGAATCGCTGCTCACCCGCGCCCGGGACGCGTTCCGCGATGCCTTTCGCGCCGCGTACGGCAGCGGGTGGAACGGCGCGGAGGTGGACGCATGAACGACAACGAAAAGGATTCCATCGCGACGCTGGTCCGTCTCGCCGGACGCAGACCGGAAGCGGCCGCCGAACGGGCCGGGCGCGTGAAGACCGCGGTCGCGGACGAGTGGCGCGCCACGATCCGCCGGCGGCGAGGGGCACGCATCGGCGTCGCTGCCGCCGTGGCCGCCGCCTCCTTCGCCGGCGTCCTGTGGATGCGCTCCAAGCCGCAGACCACGACTGCCACCGCCGCGCCGATCGTGGCCCGCGTGCAGGCCGTCCATGGCGAAAGCAGGTTGATCGCGGGACAGGCATTGCGCGCCGGTGTGCAGCTCGACCTTGCGGAGAATGCGTTCGCATCGCTGCAATGGCATGGCGCAACGCTGCGCATCGGCGGCGGCACGCGGCTGACACTCGAATCGCGCGAGGTGGCCACGCTGCGGCGCGGCGCGGTGTACTACGCCGGCGATGCCGGCCTCGGGGGCGTCACGCTGCACACCGTTTTCGGCGACGTCCGCGACATCGGGACCCGTTTCGAAGTGCGCCTGGGGGAAGACGCGGTGCGCGTCCGCGTGCGCGACGGAGCGGTCGAGCTCCGCGGCACCACCGCCCGCGCCGGCATGGAGCTCGTGGCCACGCGCACCGCCGTCACCCAGCGCGCGGTCTCCACGAGCGGCGACGGATGGTCGTGGATCGAACGGGCCGCTCCGCCGCTGGTGCTCGAGGGGCAGACGCTGGAGAGCGTGCTCCGGCAGGTCGCGGAAGAGAAAGGCTTGACCGTCGAATGGAACGGCGCGCGCGATGTGCGCCGCGTGCTGCTGCACGGCGAGGTGCCGCTGTCCGCCACCGAAGCGCTCGACGCCGCCACCGCCGCGGCAGGCGTAGCGTATCGGATCGAAGGCGACCGCCTGATCGTCGGTGACCGGTCATGATCCGCCGCCTGCTGGTCGTTCTCGCTCTGCTCTTCGCGGTCGGCACGCTTCAGGCGGCGCAGTACCGTTTCGCGGGCCGCCCGCTGGCCGAAGCGCTGCGGGAGTTGCAGTCGCGCGGCCTGCGCCTCATCTACAGCGACGACGTCGTGACCAGCGCGATGATGGTGCAGACCGAGCCGCGTGCGACGCAGCCGCGGAAGATCCTCGACCAGCTGTTGCGCGAGCACGCCTTGCGGGCGACCGACGGCCCGCGCGGCACGCTGCTGATCGTGCGGGACGAACGCTCGCGCCGCGGCAAGCCGGCCGTGGAACGGGCAGCGGTCCCGCCGCCGCGGATGCCGGTGACGCTGGAGGAGATCGTGGTCACGCCGAGCCGCTTCACCATCCTGGGCCAGGAGCCGGAGAGCCGCCAGTTCCTCAGCCGGGAAGAAGTGCGCCGCGTGCCGCATCTCTCCGACGATCTCTATCGCGCCATCGGCCGGATCCCCGGAACGACCAGCGCCGATGTCAGCGCGCGTTTCAACCTGCGCGGCGGCGAAGAGGACGAGGTGCTGGTGCTGGTGGACGGCGCGGAGATCTACGATCCCTTTCACATCCGGGACCTGTATCGCGCCTTCAGCACCATCGACGCCGAGGCGGTGGGGTCGGTGGATGTGTTGAGCGGGGGGTATCCGGCGGAGTACGGCGGGCGGATGAGCGGCGTGGTCGACATCAGCACGCTTGCGCCGACCGAGACGAAGCACGAGGTCGGCCTCAGCCTGCTCAACACCCGGTTGCTGTCGCAGGGAACGTTCGCCCAATCGCGCGGCTCCTGGGTGTTCTCGCTGCGGCGCGGCTACCTGCGCGAGGTGTTGACGCTGATCAACAACGCCGCCGATGTCGACCCGCGCTACTCCGATCTCCTCGGCAAGGTCCAATGGACCCTGGGCGAGCGCGCCATCGTCTCGGCTCACGTCATGGCCTCGCGCGACCGGCTGACCCTGCATGACGGCCCCAGCACCGCGGCGCATGCCAGCTACGACGACCGCTACGTCTGGATCAACCTCCGCCAGTCGTGGACGGACGCCTTGTTCATGCAGAGCGTGCTCTCGTGGGGCAGCATCGGACGCCATCGCGAGGGGACGTTCGACAACGAGTTCGACCAGCAGCGCGGCCAGCTGCAGGACCACAATCAATCGACGTTCGTGACGCTGAAGAACGACGCCGTCCTCGACCTCTCGCCGCGCCAGTTGCTGAAGTTCGGCGCGACGGCGAAACGCGCGCGGGCGCGGTTCGACGCGGAAGGGTTGTCGGTCATCCCCTTCGCGATCTTCGCGCTGGGATCGCCACCTCGCGAGGTGCGACGCTCCGTCCACCTGCGGCCGGGCGGCAGCCAGCTCGACGCCTACGCGGCCGATCGCTTTCGGATCAGCGAAAGCGTCGTCATCGAGGCCGGGTTGCGGGCGGGCTCGGAGAGCTATACGCCCGACGGCGTGCATCTCGGCCCTCGCCTCAACCTCGCCTGGATGCCGACGCCGCGGACGTCCGTGCGCGCGGCGTGGGGAGTGTTCCATCAGCCGCAGGAGATCCAGGAGCTGCAGGTCGAGGACGGCGTGACCGACTATCAACCGGCGCAGCGCTCCGAGCATCTCGTCCTCGGCATCGAGCAGTCGTTCGCCGGCTTCCACGCCCGGCTTGAGCTCTACGACAAGGCGCTGACGCAGCTGCGCCCGCGCTACGTGAACCTCTACGACCACCTCCTGCTCTTTCCGGAGCTGCGCGCCGACCGCATCCGCGTCGCGCCGGAAAGCGGGCGCGCGCGCGGAGCCGAGCTGCTCGTCCGGTCGGATGCAGCCCGGCCGCTGAGCGGCTGGATCAGCTACACGCTGGCGCGCGTCACCGATACGGTGGAAGGCCGGGAGGTGCCGCGCGATTGGGATCAGCGGCACGCCGCAACGTTCAGCGTGAATTACCGGCGGGGAGCGAAGTGGAACTTCAACCTAGCCGGCACCTGGCACAGCGGCTGGCCGACCACGCCCGTGCTCGCGCGGGTGGAGGGGGCGCAGCTCCTCACCGAGCTCGGGCCGCGCAACTCGACCCGCCTGCCCGATTACGAGCGGTTGGACTTCCGCGCCAGCCGCTCCGCCGGCCCCTTCAGCTTCTTCGTGGAGCTCTTCAACGTCCTGGGCCACGAGAACGTCACGCGCGTGAACACGTTCCGGTTCCAGCAAAGCGCGGACGGTCAGGTGACCGCGACGCCGGTCACCGAAAGCGTGATCGGCATCCTCCCGTCATTTGGTGTCACCTGGCGGTTTTGAGGCGCAATAGCACGTCGTGAACGGGCTCCCGGCCATCACGGTCAGCCCGCACCAATATCCCCGCCACGTGGCCAGGGCGCTGGCCGTGCTCTTCGCGGCGCCGGAAGACGAGTAGCCGAAGTACTGCCCGCGTGTCGCCGCGTTGCTGCCGATCTCCCCCGCGAGCTGGGTGAGCGTGGCGGCGTCGTACTTTGTCTTCCCGTAAGCTTGGTCGAACCCATACTCCCGCGCCCACGGCAGCGTCACGTTGGGAAGATGCCAGGCCGTGTACCCGGCGATGTCGCCGTTTGGGCGCACGTCCACGATCTCGAAGGCCGGGTTGTTTCCGAAGATGGGAGTGACCGACGGCGTGATGTGAATGAAGTCGCCGCTGACGAGCCTGAATTCGTCCTGATGGGTGTGGCCGGCGAACGAGCCGGCGATGGTGCTCCGGTGCGCCGCGGTGATGCTCAGGTATTGCCGGGTGTACTCATCCTTCCAGAACGTCTGCGCCTTGATCTCGGGGCAGGTGCCGCCATACGTCACCGTGTCGAAGACGTCCATTCCGGGCGGGATGTGGAACAGCAGCCAGACGCGCTTGCCGTGCTGGCGCGCGAGGCGCAGCTCGGCCTCGAGCCATTCCAACTCGCGCGCGCCGGGATCGGGTCCGGGGGTACCGCATGGGTTCTTGTAATCCGTCGAAAAGAAATTGGTGTTGAGGGCGATGATGCGCACGTTTTTCAGAGCGGGCACGTCGGCGTGGTAGTACCCGCCGGTGGGAAAGCGGCGATCGAACGACCGCGAGCGGACGATCGGCTTCCAGACGTCGCGGAAATCGGTCAGGAACGCCCCGTTCGGCGCGACCGCATAGTCGCCGCAGTTCGAGTCGTTATTGCCGAGCGTGGGGTAAATCCGCACCCCGGGGTACGCCTTGCGAAACACCGACGCAATGTACGCGTTCGTCTTCGCCACGAAGGCGGTGTAGGCGGCCGGGCTCTTGTCGGTCGCGTACTGCTGGTAGTTCTTGTCGAAATCATGGGCCAGGAAGTCGCCCGCGATCAGCACGAACGCCGGCGACGGAAGCTGCTTCTGCATCTCGCCCGTCGCGGACCGGAACAACGGGTCGTTGATGTCGCTCCCGTAGGTGCTGAACGCCGTCACGGTGGAAGAGGCGAGGATCGCATCCCACTGCGACACGTCCGCCGCCTCGAGCTTCGCGACGATTGCCGGATCGACGAACGGATTGAAATGGATGTCGGAAACGGAGAGGAACTGCTCCGCGAGCGCAGGGAACGCAACGGCGAACAGCGAGAAGACGATCGCGGCGGTTCTCTTCATGGTGAAGCCATGCTACAGCCGTCCGGTCCGCCACGATGGATCGGCTCGTCTCCTTGCGCATCTTTTGGTCTGATCGAGGAGAATAGGCAGCCATGGCTCACCAACCTCGCAACATCGTGATCACCGGCGCGAGCAGCGGCATCGGCGCGGCGATGGCTCGCCGCCTGGGGCGGGACGGCAACCGCATCGTGCTCGCCGCGCGGCGGGCGGAGGCGCTGGAGGCGGTGGCCGCGGAGAGCGGCGCCGGAGCGGTCGCCGTGGTGGCGGACGTGACGCGCCGCGGGGACGTGGAGCGGCTGCGCAAGGAGGCGCTGCGCGCGCTCGGCAGCGTCGAGGTGTGGATCAACAACGCCGGCCGCGGCATCAGCCGGCGCGTCCTCGACCTCACCGACGAAGACTTCGACCAGATGATGACCGTGAACGTGAAGTCGGCCCTCTACGGCATGCAGGCCATCGTTCCCTACTTCCTCGAGCGCGGACGCGGCCATCTCATCAACATCTCCTCCTTCCTCGGGCGGGTTCCGATCGCGGCGCACCGCTCCGCGTACAACGCGGCGAAGGCCGCGCTCAACGCCCTCACCGCGAACCTGCGGGCGGACGTGGCCCCGAGCGGCGTCGAGGTATCGCTGGTGATGCCGGGCCTGGTCTCCACCGACTTCGCGCGGAACGCCATCGGCACCGCCGCCCCCACCGCCCCGCCGTGGACGCCGGGCGCGCCGCCGATGCAGCCGCAGACGGCCGAAGAAGTGGCCGACGCCGTGGCGGCGCTCATCGAACGGCCGCGGGCCGAGCTCTTCACCAATCCGGCGAGCCCGGAGCTGGCCCGGCGCTACTTCGAAGCGCTGGCCTGAGCTGCGCGAGGGGAGCAAAAGCCACGCTCCCGGTCCTTTTCTGCTACCGTGGCCGGCGGGTCCAAAACAGCTCGCAAAGGGGTTCAGGGTGAAGACTTTCACGCTCCGGCAGCGTCTCCGCTACGCGTTCGATAACACGTTGTCCCGAGGAACTCCCGCGCTCATCGCGTGGCTGGCCGTCCTCACCGTCGCTTTTCTCGGCGTCGCATCGGTCCTGCTGGTGGCCCTGGGCGACGTGCCGAAGGGAGAGGGCGGCGCCTCGCTCTCCTTCCCCGAGCTGATGTGGCACAACCTCATGCGCACCCTCGACGCCGGCACCATGGGCGGCGACAGCGGGCCCGCGGCGTACCTGATCGTGATGCTGCTCGTCACCCTGGGCGGCGTCTTCATCGTCGGCACCCTGATCGGCCTCATCTCCAACGGGGTGGGCAATCAGATCGAAGAGCTGCGCAAGGGGCGCTCCATGGTCGCCGAGACCGATCACGTGGTCATCCTCGGCTGGAACGACCGCATCTTCTCCATCGTGGGGGAGCTCGTGCTCGGCAACGAGCATCGCAAGCGCAACGTGATCGTGGTCATGGCCGACCGCGACAAGGTCTCCATGGATGACGAGATGCGGGAGCGCATCGCGGACCCCAAGACCACGCGCGTGGTCTGCCGCCGGGGAAGTCCGATCGACCTGGGCGATCTGAAGATCGCCAACTTCAATGCCGCCCGCGCCATCGTGGTGCTCTCGCCCGAGGGGGATGACTCCGATGCGGAGGTGATCAAGACCATCCTGGCGGTGACCAATCATCCCGAGCGGCGCACCGAGAAGTTCCACATCGTCGCCGAGATCCGGGAGCGGCGGAACATGGAGCCGGCCCGGCTGGTGGGCCGGGATGAGGCGCAGCTGATCGAGACCGGCGAGACGATCGCGCGGGTGGTCGCGCAGACCTGCCGCCAGACCGGCCTCTCCGGCGTCTACACCGAGCTCCTCGACTACGGCGGAGACGAGATCTACTTCAAGCGCGATGCGAGCCTGGACGGCCTCTCCTTCGCCGAGTCCCTCTTCGCTTCCGAGACGTGCTCCATCATCGGCGTGAAGACCGCGGACGGCGTGGTGCAGCTCAATCCGCCGATGGATCGCCGCTTCGCGCCGGGCGACGAGGCGATCGTCATCGCCGCCGACGCGGCATCGATCCGCCTCGGCAAGCACTCGCCGGCGGTCGACCCGGCTCTGCTCGCGGAGAAACGGGTGACCATCCCCGCCCCGGAGAAAACGCTGCTGCTGGGCTGGAGCTCGCGCGCGCCGATCATCATCCGTGAGCTCGACAACTATGTCGCGGCCGGCTCGCTGATGACCGTCGTCGCCGACGCTCCGGACATCGAGGAGAGCCTGGAGGCGCTGCGCCCGACGCTGAGCCGGCAGCAGCTCGACTTCCGCCGCGGCGACTCGAGCGACCGGGCCACCATCGAGAGCGCCAGCCCCGAGCAGTACGAGCACATCATCGTGCTCTGCTACGCGGATGACCTGCCGGTGCAGAAAGCGGATGCGAAGACGCTGGTCACCCTGCTGCATCTGCGCGACATCGAGGCGCGGAGCGGCGCGAACCGCTATTCGATCGTCAGCGAGATGCTCGACGTGCGCAACCGCGAGCTCGCCCAGGTCACCCAGGCCGACGACTTCATCGTCAGCGAGAACCTGACCAGCCTGCTCGTCGCGCAGGTCACCGAAAACCGGGACCTCCGCGCCGTGTTCGACGACATCTTCGACTCCGACGGCTCGGAGATCTACCTGCGGGCCGCCGCGGACTATGTCTCGCTGGAAAAGCCGATGAGCTTCTGGCACGTGGTCGAGGCGGCGCGCCGCCGCGGAGAGGTGGCCATCGGCTATCGCCTCACCGGCGGCAACGGCTCCGGCGGCGACGGCGTCCACGTCAATCCGCCGAAAGGGGCCAGCGTATCGTTCGGCGCGGAAGACCGGATCATCGTGGTGGCGGAGGACTGAGGAGCGCCCCCTCACCGCCGGCCTATGCGTGGAACCCGGGTCCTGCTGATGCTGTCCATGCCGTTCGGCATCGTGCTGGCGCAAGAGCGGCGCGCCGTACCGCAGGCGGTGGCGGCGCTCGAGCACCTGAAGCCGAAAGCCGCGGCCGGGCCGTTCGCCTGAACGGCGGGCGGCTATCAGTACGACGGCGCCGGGAACATCGATGACGCCCTTGGCATGCTGAACACCGTCCGCCTCGGTCTACTGGCCTTCCGGTGAGGAGTGGACACCGGCGAACGCTCAGGAAGGCGCGCCGCTCCAGTTCACCGGCCACGAACGCGATGTCGACGCCTCCGTCTTCCCCGGCTCGCTCGCGGCGGCAGCGTACAAATTCAACGAAAGCGATGCGAAAGCGCTTCGCGAAATGCCACCCCATGAAAAAAGTCTGCATTCTGCTCACTATCGCGTTGCTCGCATGCCGCGCCGAACCAGAAGAGACCGGACAGCCGCAGGATTTCGGCCGAATGCAACTGCTGCTGCGCCGTGGCGGACCAACAGCGGGGTGACGTCCGTGTCACCGTGAGAAACGTCACCGGTCGGCCGCTGCGCGTTTGTCGCGAGATATGGACGATGCCGACGGGCCTGATCGTTCTGCACGTGTTCGGGGCCGACGGCAAGGAACTGCGCCGGAGGCCGGGCGCCCTCTGGGCGGACTACCAGGTCACGGAAAAGGAGCACGTCGTGACCTTTGCCGCCTTTCGGGACTGTGAGCGGGATCATGAACCTCCGCCTGCAGGAAAACTACGGCGCGACCAAGGGTGAGTTCGACGTCGAGGCG
>DASYMJ010000190.1:0-14272 GCA_036009105.1 Thermoanaerobaculia bacterium
GGGATAGAGCGTGGCGACGAGCTCGCGGACGGCGGCGTAACGCTCGCGGTCTTTGCGCGCCAGGCCGCGGATGGCGCGCTCGGTCAGCTTCCCGAAGTGATACTCGATGTGGCCGATGGAGCGGTTGATGGCACGGGCCAGCGCGTGCTCGGCCGGCAGAGCGATCTCGCCGATCCGCGTCATCTTCTCCGCCAGCTCCGTACGCGCCTCCTGCGCGATGCGCCGCACCTCGGCCACCCCTGCCGGCTCGCGCTCGGCGAGGAGCGCATCGGCGCCGGTGAAGAGGTGGCGCGGATCGATGGCGAAGCGCTCGAAGATGCGGATGATGCGCTTCGGCGCGACCAGCGCGTGTCCGCGCAGCGCCACGCGCGGCATGCGGAGGCCGAGGAGGTCGTAGAGCGGGGCGAGCTGCGCGTAGTACGCGACCTCGGCCGGGCCGCCGACGAAGACATCGGGTCGGATCACCGCGTCCTGCAGCAGCGGACGGGTGATGGCCGAGGTGGACGTGCGCTCCGGTGGCGGCGGTTGCTTCCGGTTGTACGGGACGCGGTTGCCGTTGTCGTCGAGGGTGAAGAAGAGCGTGTAGTCCTCGCCTTCCTCGCGTGGCACGACCTGCGGCGTGTAGCCGGCCGCGGCAAGCGCAGCGGAGCGATCGGAGACCGCGCGCTGCACGTCGTCCCAGCGTTCGGCGATGGCCGAGAACAGAGGAGCGCCGGCGGCGCGAAGCTCGGGGAGCAACGCGTCGATGAAGATGACCTTCTGATCGGCGAGCACGGTCGCCAGCAACTCGGCGAAGGAGTCGCGGAAGGTGATGCCGGGGCGGAGCCACTGCGGCCGGTCCATCTGCAGCACGCCGAGGAGCTCGGCGATGAGCGGCTCGGGGATGGGCAGCGGGCCGACGGCGGCGTGGGACTCCACGGCGCGCGTGGCGCGCACGTGCACGAGATCGAGCTGCGCGCCCTGCTGCGCCGGCAGCGCCAGCGTCGCCACCTCGTTGAAGTCGTGGTCCTCGGTGGCCAGCCAGAAGAAGACGGTGGCCGGCGCGCCGCGCGCTTCGAGCTCGCGGCGCATCTTGAGCAGCGTGGCGATCTTGGCGAGGGTGTACAAAGGCCCGCCCGCAAAACCGACCTGCTGGCCGGCCACGAGCGTCACCGTCTCGCCCGCGGCCCAGCGGCGCACTTCCGGGCCGACGAAGGAGCCCCAGCGTTTGTTGGACTCGATGAGGGCGTCGACGAGCTGGAGAGGCGGCCCCTCACCCGCCTTCGGCACTCTCTCCCCGCGCGCCGGGAGAGGGCCGGGGTGAGCGGCACGTTTCAGGAAACGCTGGTCGCCGCCCAGCCAGTCGAGCACGAACTTGTTGAAGCCGGGATACTGCGTCAGCGGAATGCGCAGACATCCGGAGTCGCTCATCGCATCCTGCTCCCGACCAGAATGAGCCGCGGGGAGGTGCGGTCGTAGGGGGCGCCGGTGAAATCGCCGAACGCGCTGTGGATCGAAAGGTCGCACGACGTAAACATCATCGATATCTCGTCGAGATCGTAGCCCCGCACCCTCTCCAGGTAACGCTTTTTACCGATCGTTATCCTTTTGTTGAACGAACGGTCAGATCCGTCGAACCAGCGCTCGATCTTCACGGCGCCCATCGGTGTCTCGCGCGTCTCGCGCTGCACGAGCTTCTCCAGCTCCCGATGCACGTTGAGGTAGTCGAAGAGGAACGGCGCGTCGGGCTCCAGCACCCGCGCCATCTCGCGCACCACCTCCAGGTTCTCTTCTTCCGTGGCGAAGTAGCCGAAGCTGGTAAAGAAGTTGACGAGGCCGGCCAGGCGGGCGTTGCCGAAGGGCAGCTGGCGCATGTCCGCGCGCGCCACCGGCATCAGCCCGTACTCCGCGATGCCGGCGCGGAGCATGGTGTAGGAAAGGTCGCAGCCGACCGGACGAAAGCCGTGCGCCTGCAGCTCCTGCATGTGCCGCCCGCGGCCGCAGGCGAGGTCGAGCACCGGCCCGTGCACCCGGCCGCATTGCTGGAGGAAGAAGGCGACCTGCTGCCGGGCTTCGTCATCGTCGCGATAGGAGTAGAGCTCGAGATACTCCTCGCCGAACCACTCCTGATACCACGTCATTGGGGGAGGGACTGTATCGCAAACGCGAGGCGGGCCCGATGTAGGGCCGGCTCTCCAGCCGGCCCAGCGGCGGCAGATCGGGTATGCCGCGATTGGGCCGGTTGAGAACCGGCCCTACATTCGGTATGCCGCGATGGGGCCGGCTGGAGAGCCGGCCCTACATTTTCTCCAGGCGCCGGAGGTGGTCGCGCGCGTGCTCCAGCGCGGCCTCCAACGATTGCACGAGCCGCCGCGCGGATTCCACGGTGTCATCCGGCTCCAGCACCGCAACGGCGAACGGATCCTCCTCCGGCTCCGGCTCGGGGGCGATGAAGGGCGCCACGGAGAGCTTCGGCGTCCCCGCGGAGGACTGCGTCACGCCGGCGCGGGCGGTCATGTCGGGGGCGGAGAGCGGCGGCTCCTCGTACAGGGTCGTGTCCACGTTCTTCTTCAGGTTGTCGAGGATCTGCGCCACGGCGGTGCGCAAGGTCTGCGTCACGCCGACTCCGTTGATCGCGGCCGCCTCGACCACCGGATGGTGACCGGGATTCAGATAAGCCGTCATCTCTTCCACGGTGGAGACGTTCGGCAGGTCGCGCTTGTTCAACTGGAAGACGATGGCCACCTTGTCCGGATCGAGGCGGTTGAGGCGGAGGTTCGTGCGCAGGTTCTCCAGGCTGTCCATGTTCGTCTCGCGCATCGTCTTCTGCGAGTCGGCCACGAAGACCACCCCGTCCGCGCCGCGCAGCACGAGCTTGCGCGTGGCGTCGTAGAAAACCTGGCCGGGCACGGTGTAGAGCTGCACCCGCACTTTCTGGCCGGCGATGGTGCCGAGCTCCATCGGCATGAAGTCGAAGAAGAGCGTCCGGTCGGTCTCCGTCGCCATCGAGATCATCTTCCCTTTGTTCTCGAGCTTCGGGTTCGCGTACACCTTCTCCAGGTTCGTCGTCTTCCCGCACAGGCCCGGCCCGTAGTAGACGAGCTTGACCGTGACTTCGTTGATCGCTTTGTTGATGAGGACCATCGCGGCCTCCCTCCGGACCTGCAATACAGATTAGCACTTAGAATACGGCGGCCAGATGATCCCCGCCGGAACCCGCATAGGCCCCTACGAAGTGCTCGGACTCCTCGGCGAAGGGGGGATGGGGCAGGTCTACCGCGGCCGCGATCCGCGCCTGGGGCGGGACATCGCGATCAAGGTTCTGACCAAGGATTCGGCGCACGATGCGGACGCCATCAACCGCTTCGAGCGCGAGGCCCGCGCCGTGGCGGCGCTGTCCCATCCGAACATCCTGGCCATCCACGACTTCGGCGATCACGACGGCACTTTCTTCGTCGTCACGGAGCTGCTGGTCGGCAAGACGCTGCGCAAGCGGATCGAGGAGTCGGCGCTCAACTGGCGCAAGGCGGTGGAGATCGGCGCGGAGATCTCCGAGGGACTGGCCGCCGCGCACGCGAAAGCGGTGGTGCATCGCGACCTCAAGCCGGAGAACATCTTCATCACCGCGGACGGGCGGGTGAAGATCCTCGACTTCGGCCTGGCCCAGCACGACCCGGTGCTCGCCGCGCAGCAGGACGACGGCGACATGCCGACCGCGAAGTGGTTCCAGACCGATCCCGGCACGGTAATCGGCACGCTCGGGTACATGTCTCCCGAACAGCTGCGGGGCGAAGTGGTCGACCCGACGGCGGACATCTTCTCCCTCGGCTGCATCCTGTTCGAGATGGTCACGGCGCGGAAGCCGTTCCATCGCCAGTCCGGCGCGGCGACCATCGCCGCCATCCTCAAGGAAGACCTGCCGCGCGACGAACTGAGCGCCGCGGTGCCGCCCGAGGTGCAGCGCATCATCGAAGGCTGCGTGGAGAAGCAGCCCGGCGCCCGGTTCCAGTCGGCGCGCGACCTCTCACTCACGCTGCGGGCCATCGGCAGCAGCTCGTCGATGATGAAGTCGCCGCTCATCGAGCAGATGACGAGGCGCCGCAAGCGCGGCACGTCCATCGACTCCATCGCCGTCCTCCCCTTCCGCAACGTGACGAACGATCCGAACGCGGAGTACCTCAGCGACGGCATCACGGAAGGGATCATCAACAAGCTGTCCCAGCTGCCGAAGCTGAAGGTGATGGCCCGCAGCACGGCCTTCCGCTACAAGGGCCGGGACGCCGATGCGCAGGCCGTGGGCCGCGAGCTGCGCGTGCGCGCCGTCCTCTCCGGACGGCTGCAGCAGCTCGGCGAGCGGCTGCTGATCAGCGTGGAGCTGGTCGACTCCGTCGACGGCTCGCAGCTGTGGGGCGAGACGTACAACCGCGAGCTCGCCGACCTGGTGCAGCTGCAGGAGGAGATGTCGCGGGAGATCGCGGACAAGCTGCGCCTCAAGCTCACCGGCGCGGAGAAGAAGAAGCTCCGCAAGCGGACCACGGAGAACACCGAGGCGTACCAGCTGTACCTCAAGGGGCGCTATCACTGGAACAAGCGCACCGAGGAGTCGCTCAAGCGCGGCATCGGCTTCTTCCGCGATGCCATCGAATCCGACCCGTCGTTCGCCAGCGCGTATGCCGGCCTGGCGGACAGCTTCGTCACGCTGGCCACGAACGTCCCGCTGCCGCCGCAGGACACCATGCCGAAGGCGAAGGCGGCCGCGCAGCGCGCCATCGAGATCGACGAAGGCCTGGCCGAGGCGTGGGCGTCGCTCGGCGCGGTGCGCTGGTGGTACGACTGGGATTGGGAGGGGGCGGAGCAGGCGTACAGGAAAGCGATCGAGCTGAACCCGAACTACGCCACGGCGCACGACGGCTACGCGATGCTGCTCTGCGCCCGCGGCCGTTTCGACGAGGCCATCGAGCAGATCACGCGCGCCTCGGATCTCGATCCGCTCTCGCTCATCATCGCCGTGCACGCCGGCTGGCCGTTCTACTTCGCGCGCGATTACGAGTCCGCGGTGCGCCGTTTCCGCAAGGCGCTCGAGCTGGACGAGCACTTCATCCCCGCCCACGGCTGGCTCGGCATGGCCCTGGGGCAGCAGCGCCGATACGAGGAAGCGGTGGAAGCGTTCCGCCGCGCTCTGGAAGTGGAGCGCGTGCCGATCCTGCTGGCGATGCTCGGCCATACGTACGCCATCGCCGGCAGCGACGCCGAGGCGAAGCGCATGCTGGCCATCCTGCACGACGAGCAGGACTCGCGCTACATCTCGCCGTACGACCTGGCCATCATCCACGCCGGCCTCGGCGAGAAGGAAGACGCCATGCGCGAGCTCCAGCGCGCTCATGAGGACCGCTCCGCGTGGATGGTGTTTCTGGAGGTCGATCCGCGGCTGGACGGGCTACGCGATCAGGTTGCATTCCGGAAGCTGATCGCGCGATTGCACTGAGGTGCCGGTGTCATCCTGAAGGCGGGCAGACGCCGAAGGATCCCCGGTACTTGCGAGCAGATCCTTCGCCCTCTGCGGGCCGCAGGATGACACGCGTTTGACGTGCTAACCTTTTGCCCATGTCACGCAAACTCCTACTCGAAAAAGTGCGGCATGAGCAGATCGTCGGCGTCATCCGCGAGGACGGTATCGAAGCGGCGGAGGCGGTCGCCGAGGCCTATGTAAAGAACGGCATCCGCATCCTGGAGGTCACCCTGACCACGCCGGACGCGTTCGAGCTGATGTCGCGCTTCGCGCAGAAATACGTGCCGCACGAGATCACCCTCGCGGCCGGCACGGTGCGCAGCTCGAACGACGCGGCGCTGGCCCGACGGGCGGGGGCGGAGGTGATCGTCTCCCCGCACACCAACGCGCAGGTCATCGAATACGCGAACGAGAACGAGATGCTCTGCATCGCCGGCGCGGCGACGGCCAGCGAGATCATTCACGCCTGGGAAGCAGGCGCCGACATCGTCAAGATCTATCCCGCCCACTACCTCGGCGGCCCCGACTTCATCCGCACCATCCGCGGCCCCATTCGCGACATCCCCATGCTCGCCGGCGGCCCGGTGCCGCTCGACCAGATCGATGTCTACCTCGACGCCGGCTGCATCGCGGTCAACCTCGGCCCGTCGCTCGCGCTGCCGGACCTGGTGCGCACCGCGCAGTGGGACGAGATCGGGCGCCGCGTGACGATGGCCATGTCGATCGTGAATGGGCGGCGGCACATGCTCGAGCCGGAGACGTACATCCACTGATGCTGGCTCTGCTCGCCATCCTGCTCGCCACCGCGATGCCGGGCGCGAACCGCACGGCCTGGATGCATCCGGAGTCTTTCCACCTCGTGGTCGGCATGCCCCGCGCCGAGGCGGTGAAGACGCTCGCCGACGGCGGCTGGAAGCCGGCGAAAGGCCGCGACCCGAACGAGCTGGTCGTCGACTACACGCCGACCAAAGCGCTCACGCTGCAGTTCCGCAAGGAGCGGCTGCACTCCATCCGCTTCGAGCTGTTCGGCATGTTGCCGGAGGTGCAGCGCGCGTTCGATGAGCAGAAGCTGCTTCTGGCCAAACGCCTGGGCGAGCCGCGCCCGACTCGCTCGAAATCGACCATCATCTATGACGGGACGCTGCCGAACGTGATGGTGGTGATCGCGGAGAACCAGCAGCACGGCCTGCCGATGCTCGCCGTGCGCTACTTCGATCCGCGGTGAGTAAATGTAGGGCCGGCTCTCAGCCGGCCCGATTGATCCGTGATGGTTGGGCCGGCTGAGAGCCGGCCCTACATTTTTTACTTGCTGCCGAGAGCGACGGCCGCTGCCTCGGGCGCCTTCGCCACGTACTTTTGCGTCTTTCCCTCGTAAACATACAGCCCCTCGCCCAGGGTGCCGACGTAGAAGCGGTCGGCGGTGTTGGGGTCGCGGGCGATCGTCGTCACCTCCGTGTTGCGCGAGGGGAGCGAGAGCGAGAGCCAGTCGGCCTGCGCGGGGTCGCCCACGAGCACCTCGCGTTGCTGGCGGGAGGTGAGGAAGAGCTGGTTCGAGCTGCCGAAGACCGAGGCGTATTGCGCGTCGGGGGCGTCGGCGGCGTGCCAAATGCGGTCGATGTCGACCCGGCCGGACTTCACGCCGTGGAAGCCGGCGATGTAGACGAACTGCGAGCCGCTCACCGTGCGGATGGCCAGCGTGCGGCCGCGCGTCGGCGCGTCGGCGATGGTGTTCCAGCGCTCGCCGTCGTACACCGTCACGCCGCTCTCGGACAGGGCGAAGAGCGCCGGGTTCGGGCCGAGCGTGCCGACCGCGATGTCGACCGTGCGGTCATCCGCGCCGGCCAGGCGGTACCACGACTTCCCCGCGTCGCGCGAGGTGAGCACGCCCTCCGACGTCGCGGCGAAGAGGCGGGTGCGGTTGAAGCGGATCACCTTGTCGGCCCGGATCGGCGCGTTCACCGGCGCGGCCTGCGTCCACTCCACGCCGTCGTTGCTCCAGAAGAACCCCTTCTCCGTGCCGGCCACGAAGCGCGGATCGGCCTCGGCCTCCGAGGCAATCGTCAGCGACAGCACCTCGGGGAGCTTCGTGGCGCTGACCTTCGTCCAGTTCGTGCCGGCGTCATCGGAGCGATAGATGCCGGAGGCGGCGCCGCCGTTCATCACCGCCGCAAAGACGCGGTTGCGGACGCCGGGATCGGCCACGACGGTCGTGATGTGCAGGTTGCGCAGGCCGTCCGAGGCGCGGCTGAAGGTCCTGGCGTTATCGTTGGAGAGGTAGACGCCGTCGCCTTCCACGCCGAGGATGATGCGGCCGGGGCGCTGGGGATGGACGACGATGGAGTTGACCACCAGCCCCTCGTCGGAAACGACGTACCACGACTTGCCGCGATCTTCCGACCGGTAGAGTCCGGCCACGGAGCCGGCATAGACCGTGTCGCGGTCGCAGGCATCGACTTCGATGTCGTGGATGCGCCGGTTGTTGAAGCCGTCGCGGTAGCGGGTCCAGAGGTCGCCGCGATTCTTCGTGTTGTAGACCCAGCCGCAGGTGGAGACCCACACGCTGTCCGGATCGTCCGGCTCGATGGTGATGGAGAACATGTCGGTATCGAGCACCATCCCGTTATTGATCAGCTTCCACGTCTTGCCGCCGTCCTCGGTGCGGATGCCCTGGCGCCAGGTCCCCACGTAGATCCGGTCGCGCGACCGCGGGTCGATGGCCAGCGACTCGACATTCTCCTGGTCGGAGATCTTCGTCCACGTTTCGCCGCCGTCCGTGCTGCGGTAGACGCCGGTCAGGCCGCCGGCGAGGATGAAGTCGTCGTCCTTCGGGTCGATGGCGATGGCGCGGACGGAGAAGTCGTTCAGGCCGGCGTCGCGGCGGAGCCAGGTCTTGCCGCCGTCGGCGGAGACGGCGATCACGCCGCCGCCCCAAAGGCCCCAGCAGGCGGCCCAGAGGCGGCCCTTGCGATCGATGACCAGGTTGTCGACGACGAAGCCCGAGAAGGGGATGCCGCCCCGCGGCAGGGACCAGGAGCGCGCGCCGTCGTGGGAGACGTAGACCTCGCCACCGCTGGTGCCGAGGTAGAGGGTGTCGGGATCGCTGGGGTCGACGATCAGGGCGCGGACGTCCGCGCCGTAAAGCCCGGCCCGCCGCCACGCGGCCGCCGCCGGAACCGTGATGATGAGGATGATGAGGAAAATGAGGAACTTACGCATGCCCGCCCGTTCGGATGGATTCTGTATCAGCTACGGCGTCCTAAGCAATATCGGTGCTAGGTGAACGATGAACGATGAAGGATGAACGCTGAACAAAAGCGGTGGGCGGGCGTTCAGCGTTCATCCTTCATCGTTCACCGTTCTGCCGTCAGGCCTGCGCTGCTGCCCGCTGCTCGCTCCGCTGTATGATCCGGCGGCATGCCCACCCTCCGTACGTGCGTCTTTCCCTGTGCCGGGTTCGGCACGCGGTTCTTCCCGGCCACGAAGGTCATCCCCAAGGAGATGCTGCCGCTGGTCGACAAGCCAATCCTGCAGTACGGGATCGAGGAGGCGCTCGGATCGGGGCTGGACAAGCTGATCGTCGTCTCCTCCAAGGGTAAGGACACCATCCTCGATCACTTCGACCGCACCTCCGAGCTGGAGCGCTCGCTCAAGGAACGGGGCAAGACCGATCTGCTGGCCGAGGTGGATGCGGTCAGCAGCATGGTGGACCTCATCTCCGTGCGCCAGAAAGAAGCGCTGGGCCTGGGGCACGCGGTGCTCGTGGCGCGGGACGCGGTGGGCGACCAGCCGTTCGGGGTCGTGCTGCCGGACGATGTCATCCTGGCCGAGGAGCCTTGCCTGCGGCAGATGCGGCGGGTGTTCGAGGAGACAGGGCGGCCGGTCATCGCGCTGATGGAAGTCGCGTCCGAGGAGACCTCGCGGTACGGCATCATCGCCGGGGAGCAGATTCGCGACCGCGTCTTCCGCATCCACGACATGGTGGAGAAGCCGAAGTCGAATGCGCCGTCGCGGTACGCCATCATCGGCCGGTACATCCTGCCGCCGGAGATCTTCCCGCTGCTGGAGCGGACCGGCCGCGGCGCGGGGGGCGAGATCCAGCTCACCGATGCCTTGCGCGAGCTGGCCAGGAGCGGCGACTTTTATGGTTACGTGTTCGACGGAAAGCGCTACGACGCCGGCGAGAAGCTCGGCTATCTGAAGGCGACGGTCGACTACGCATTGAAGCATCCGAAGCTCGGCGCGGAGTTCCGGGCCTATCTGCAGGGACTGTTCGGCAATGGACAAACGGCTCGAGATCCTCGACCTGCCGCCCGACGTGAGAGCGCTCGTCGGCGAGTGTGAGCTGACCGGCAGCCGGACGACTTTCGAGCGCGACGGCCGGGCGGTGGCAATCCTCGTCTCGCAGGACGAATACGTCGCGCTGCGCGAGACGATCGCCATCGCTTCCGACGACGCGCTGCGCGCGTTGCTCGATGCGGCCGAGGACGAGGCGCGCCGCGGCCTGATCGACACGCCGGAGCCGAACGTGGCGAACGACCGCGTCCGCATCCCTGACTCGGTGGCCGCCTTTCCGCTGTCCGATGAAGAGCGCTCGCTGGTCGCCGCCGCGTACGAGCGCATCGATGAGGACCCCATCGCCGGCGCGCCGCTGTTCGAGCCGCTGCGCGGATTGTGGAGCTACCGCACACAGCATCTCCGCCTCGTCTACCGCATCTTTCCGGAGGCGCGCTTCATCGTGGTGATGAGCGTGGGAAGGGCCGCACCGTGACGAAGTTCATCCTCGCCTCCGCCTCGCTGCGGCGGCGCGAGCTGCTCGCCTCCATCGGCGCCGAGTTCGCGGTCATCCCCAGCCACATCCCGGAGGTGCGGGGGGAAGGGGAGGCGCCGGAAGAGTACGTCGCCCGGCTCTCGCGGGAGAAGGCTTCGGCCGTCGCGCAACAGCACCCCTCGCGCTGGATCATCGCCGCGGACACCACCGTGCTCCTCGGCGACCAGCTGCTGGAGAAGCCGCTCGACGCCGCGGACGCGCGCCGCATGCTGGCCGCCATCGCCGGCCGGACGCACATCGTCTACACCGGCGTCACGCTGCAGAATCTCGAGCTCGCGTATCACGACACGCGCGTGGCGGAGTCGGAAGTGCGCATGCTCGCGCTGGAGCCGCGCGACATCGCCTGGTACGTGGAAACCGGCGAGCCGCTCGACAAGGCAGGGGCCTACGCCGTACAAGGCATCGGCGCGATGTTCATCGACTCGATCCACGGGAGCTACACGAACGTTGTTGGATTGCCGCTTGCTTTGCTTTTCCGGATGCTCCGGAAGGCGGGGCTGGATCCGCTCAAAACCAAATCGGAGTAACGAATGTCTTCCGCTGCAAAAATCGGCGCTTTCATGCTCGTCGTTCTGGCCATCCTCGGGTATTTCGTGTTGAAGATCGAGGACATCGATCTTTCCCGGGGGAAGGGGACGCGGCAGATCAAGGTCACGTTCGACAACGTGGCGGGGCTGGACGAGAAGTCGGCCGTGCGGGTGGCGGGCGTGCGCAAGGGGAAGGTCACCCAGATCCACGTCCTGCCGAACGGCAAGGCGGAAGTCACGCTGGAAGTGGATGATGACGTGCCGCTGCACAGCAACGCCTCCGCGAAAGTGGCGAACCTGGGGCTGCTCGGCGAGAAGTACATCGAGCTGAGTCCGGGCGACCAGACGGCGCCGGTGATCGCGGGGAAACAGGACGTGCAGCTGCGCGGCACCGCGCCGGCGAGCTTCGACGACGTGACCAACCAGGTCGCGGCCATCGCCACGGACGTGAAAGCGATCACCGCCTCGCTGCGCACGGTCATGTCCGGGCCGACGGGGCAGCAGCGGCTGGAGGACATCGTCGAGAACGTGCGCGCCATCACCGGCGAAGTGCGGGCGCTCATCGCCGCGAACCGGACCAATGTCGACGCCACGCTGGCCAACGCGCGGGAGATCACGGCCGCGCTGAAGGTGACCATCCCCAAGCTGGCGTCGGACATCGACCGGGTGGCCAACCAGATCGGAGGCACGGTGGGGGAGAACCGCGACGACGTGCGCGTCATCGTGGAGAACCTCAAGGGCCTCTCCCGCGATCTGCGCACCACGTCCGACAACCTCAACGCCATCACCAGCCAGGTCAAGAGCGGCGAAGGCACCGTGGGCAAGCTGCTGTACAGCGATGAGGCGCACGACAAGCTGACCAGCGCCCTCTCCTCGGTCGAGAGCGGGGTGAACGAGCTGAAGAACACCCTCGGCCGGGTCAACAAGATCGGCCTCGACCTCGGCATCAAGTCCGATTACTACGCGGGCCTCGACCAGGACGTCACCGGCACGAACATCGACAAGGACATCGTCGGCACCTCGCGCGCCGCGGTGCAGCTGCGCCTCACCCCGAATCCGGAGGGCAACCGCTTCTACAACGTCGAGCTGGCGGACGATCCGCGCGGCCGGCGGCGCGACAAGATTTTCTCCACCACCACCGTCGATCCGGCCACCGGCGTGGAGTCGACCGTCGTCACCAAGCAGACGAAGTTCGACCGCGACTTCCTCCTCTCCGCGCAGGCGGGGTGGAACCTCGACAACTACGCGGTGCGCCTCGGCCTCTTCGACAACACCGGCGGCGCGGGCCTCGACTACCACTACAACGACCGCATCCAGATCACCGGCGAGCTGTTCGACTTCAGCAAGCGGCGCGATCCGAATCCGCACGTGCGCCTCTTCGGCGAGTACGTCTTCCGCAAGGAGACGCCGAAGACGCCGATGCTCTTCGTCACCGGCGGCGTGGACAACGCGCTGAACGACACCGCCTTCACGTTCGGCGGCGGCGTCCGCTGGCGCGACGACGACCTGAAGTACCTGCTGGGGAGCATCCCCCTCGGCAAATGATCACGGCCGTCATCAAAACCGCCCTCCTCTTCGGCGGCCGAAGCGCGGAGCATGAGGTCTCCATCCTCTCCGCGCGCTCGGTGGCCGAGGCGGCGCCGCGGCAGCGGGTGGAGCTGATTCCGGTCTGCGTCGCCAGGGACGGCCGCTTCATCGCGCCGGAGCGCAGCGCGCGCATCCTGGAGGGCACCGAGAAGAGCGAGCAGGGCGACAAAGTCTTCTCCTTCGAGACGTGGGTCCGCGGCGCGGCGCTGGACGTGGTGTTCCCGCTCATTCACGGCTCCGGCGGCGAGGACGGAACGCTGCAGGGCTACCTGGAGATGCTCGCCCTGCCGTACGTCGGCAGCGGCGTGACGGCATCCGCCGTGGGCATGGACAAGGCGCACATGAAGCACGCTTTCGCCGCCGCGAAGCTGCCCATGGTCGAGTCGGTGGTGGTGCTGGACAGCGACTGGAAGAGCGAGCGGGAGCGGATCACGCGCTCGGTGAACAACGCGCTGCGGCTCCCCTACTTCGTGAAGCCGGCCAACAGCGGCTCCTCGGTCGGCGTCACGAAAGTGAAGAACGACAAAGACCTCGGCGACGCCATCGCCTTCGCGCTGCGCTTCGACGAGAAGGTGCTGGTGGAGCGCGGCATCGACGCGCGGGAGATCGAGATCGCCGTGCTCGGCAACGACAAGCCGGAAGCGAGCGTGGTGGGGGAGATCCTGGCCGGCCACGAGTTCTACGACTACGCGGACAAGTACGTCGACGAAGGCTCGCAGCTGGTGATCCCGGCGAAGCTGCCGAAGGACAAGACGGAGGAAGTGCGGCGCTTCGCGCTCGCCGCGTTCCGCGCCATCGGCGCCTCCGGGCTGGCCCGCGTCGATTTCTTCCTCGAGCGCGGCACGAACCGGCTCTACATCAACGAGATCAACACCCTGCCCGGCTTCACGAAGATCTCGATGTATCCGAAGCTGTGGGAGGCGACCGAGGTGAAGTATCCGCGGCTGATCGAGCGGCTGCTGGAGCTCGGCATCGAGCGCTCCAGGGCGAGGGCGGAGCGGTACGCCTCGGCCATGCGCTGGTTCGATGAGGTGAAGACGATCGTGTGACGTGTCATCCTGAGGCGCGCAGACGCCGAAGGATCTCCCGGCGCTTGCGAGGAGATCCTTCGCCCTCCGCGGGGCTCAGGATGACACCTACAACCATGTGGCCACTGCGCATCGCGGCATCCCGCCTCCGCCCGGTCGACGCGTCATCGGTCCTGCGGACGCTGATCGTCGCCGCGGTCTTCGCGCTCTTCCTGTTCGGTGATTTCGCCCTCTTTCGGCGCCTGTTCCAGGCCACGGCGCAGATCGAAGAAGCGACGCCGTTCTTCGCCCTCGGCCTGCTGCGCAACCTGCTGGCGATGGTCTTCCTGGTGGCGACCATCGTGCTGTTTTCATCGGCGCTGACGGCGGCCATCGGCGCGTTCTTCGTCGACCTCGATCTCGACCTCTACCACGCCGCGCCGCGCTCGAAGACGCGCATCGCCATCGCGCGGTGGGGGAAGACGCTGGCCCAGAGCGCGGCCGTGATCTTCGCCTTCCTGGCGCCGCTCTTCGTGGCGTTCGCGCAGCAGTACCGCATCGGGCCCTGGTTCTATCCGATCGTGTTCGGGAGCCTTGCGCTGCTGCTGACCATCCCGGTGAGCCTGGCCAGCCTCGTCATCGTGCTGCTCGTGCGATTTTTCCCGGTCAGGCGCGTGCACCAGATCGTGGCCACCATCGCCATCCTGGTTTTCACGATCGCGGTCATCGCCTTCCGGGTGAGCCGGCCGGAGCGGTTCTTCACCGCCATCAACACGGATGACGTCACCCGCGTGCTGCGCGCGATCGAGTTGCCGTCGATGGATTTGTATCCGGG
>DASYMJ010000191.1:0-5729 GCA_036009105.1 Thermoanaerobaculia bacterium
TGGGACTGCCATGGCCTGCCCATCGAGCACGCCGTGGACAAGGAGCTCGGCTCGAAGAAGAAGGAGCTCTCCCCGGCCGACTTCCGCCGCGCCTGCCGCGACTTCGCCTCCCGCTATGTCGACATCCAGCGCGCGGACTTCATCCGCCTCGCCGTCTTCGGCGACTGGTTCAATCCCTACATGACCATGGCCTTCGGCTACGAGGCCGACATCGCCGCCGCCCTGGGGCGCTTCGTGCAGAGCGGCCAGGTCTACAAAGGCCTCAAGCCGGTGCACTGGTGCACCTACGATCAGTCCGCGCTGGCCGAGGCGGAGGTGGAGTACGAGGAGCACACCTCGCCCAGCGTTTACGTGCGCTTCCGCCTGACCGATGAATCGGTGCAGGAGCTCGACCTCCCCATCGAGAAGCCGGCCTACGCCATCATCTGGACCACCACGCCGTGGACGCTGCCGGCCAACCTCGCCATCGCCGTAAAGCCCGACTTCGACTACTCCGTCGTCGAGCACGACGGCGTGAATTACCTCATCGCCACCGAACTGCTCGAGCTGGTGACGAAGAAATTCGGCTGGACGGACATCCGCCAGGTGAAGCTCTTCAAAGGGGCGACGCTGGAAGGCATCCACTACCGCCACGCCTTCCTCGACCGGGAAGGCGTCTTCGTCCTCGGCGACTACGTCACGCTCGATGCCGGCACGGGTCTGGTGCACACCGCGCCCGGCCACGGCGCGGATGACTTCAACACCGGCCAGCGCTATGGCCTGCCCATCTACACGCCGGTCAACCACCGCGGCGAGTTCACCCAGGACGTGCCGATGTGGGCCGGCCTGCACGTGTTCAAGGCGAATCCGCTGATCATCGAGACGCTGCGCGAGCGCGGCGCGCTGGTGCATCAGGAAACGATCACCCACTCCTATCCGCACTGCTGGCGGTGCAAGAACCCGATCATCTTCCGGGCCACCGAGCAGTGGTTCATCTCCATGGATGAGAAGGGGCTGCGGCAGAGCGCTCTGGACGAGATCAAAAAGGTGCAGTGGTACCCCGCCTGGGGACAGGAGCGCATCTCCCAGATGATCGAGAACCGCCCCGACTGGTGCATCTCCCGCCAGCGCCTGTGGGGCGTGCCGATCACCGTGCTTTACTGCGAACAGTGCAGCGAAGTCGTCTCCTCGCCCGAGCTCTTCGCCCGCGTGGCAGAAGTCTTCCGCGCCGAGGGCTCGGACGCATGGTATGAGCACGACGCTTTCGACTTTCTCCCCGCCGGCTACAAGTGCGCGTGCGGCAGCAGCGCCTTCCGCAAGGAGCGCGACATCCTCGACGTCTGGTTCGACTCCGGCTGCTCGCACATCGCGGTGCTCAAGCAGCGCGAGGAGCTGACCTGGCCGGCGGCGGTGTACCTGGAAGGCCACGACCAGCATCGGGGCTGGTTCCACTCCTCGCTGCTCGTCGGCGCCGGCATCGAAGGCGGCGCTCCGTACGAGCAGGTCATCACCTGCGGCTTCGTGGTCGACGAGAAGGGCCGGAAGATGTCCAAGTCGATCGGCAACGTCGTCGAGCCGCAGGACGTGATGAAGCAGCACGGGGCGGACATCATCCGCATGTGGGTGGCCATGATCGACTACCGCGACGACATGGCCATCGGCAAGGAGATCCTGGCCCGCATCAGCGAGGCGTACCGCAAGATCCGCAACACGGCGCGCTACCTGCTGTCGAACCTGAACGACTTCAATCCGGAGAGCGATGCGCTGCCCCTCGAGCAGCTGCTGCCGATCGACCGCTGGGTGCTCGACCGGGTCAGCCGCATGCTGGAGCGCTGCCGCCAGGCTTACGACGGCTACGAGTTCCACATCGTGTATCACCGCGTGCTCGACCTCTGCACGGTCGACCTCTCCGCCGTCTATCTCGACGTGCAGAAGGACACGCTCTACTGCGACGCGCCGGCCAGCCGCGAGCGCCGCTCCGCGCAGACGGCGATGTATCACGCCCTGCGCGGCCTGGTCGGCATCACGGCGCCCATCCTCAGCTTCACCACCGAGGAGATCTACGAGGCGATGCCGGGGCCGAAGGAGCGCTCGGTGCACCTCACCGACTTCCCCACCCTCGAGGCCAAGCTTCCCTCGGAAGAGGGCTGGAACCGCATGCTCAAACTGCGCGAGGCGGTGACGAAAGTGCTGGAGCGCGCCCGCGCCGCGCAGCAGATCGGGCAGTCGCTCGAGGCGGACGTCGTGCTGTCCGGCATCCAGCCGTCGCAGCTGGTGGCCGATGTCGACCTCGCCGACTTTTTCATCGTTTCGCACGTCGACTTTGACCCGACGCCCGGCGGCGAGAGGTTCGACATCGATGGCCAGCCGGTCGGCGTCACCATGAAGCCGGCGCGGGGCAACAAGTGCGGCCGCTGCTGGAAGTATCGCGAAGAGGTGGCCGAGGCCGGGCAGCTGTGCAAGCGTTGCGACGATGTGGTCATCACGCTCGCACCCGTCGAGCAGCCGACTGTATGAAGAGTCTGCTATTCTCGCTCTTTTGAAGGAGGACGCCGTGGCGTTGAAAACGAAGGACATCAAAAAGGCCGCCAACAAAGCCGTCAAGGATGGCGAGAAGGCCGTCAAGGACGCGGTGAAGAAGGTTCAGAAAGCCGCCGCCCCGAAGATCAAGGAACTGAAGAAGGCGGCCAAGCCCATCGTGAAGAAGGTCTCCAAGAAGGCCGGACAGATCACGGATGACGTGGTCGAAGGCGCTCGGGACTACGCCCGTTCCGCCCTCAAGAGCTCGGCCAAGACGCTGAAGAAGGCCGCCAGGAAAATCTAGGCCGGCTTCGCATCGGCGGGCAGCAGGCACGTTCGCTGCTCGCCATCGATTCGACATGCGTTTTGCCGACCTGCACCTCCACACCTATCACTCCGACGGCACGCGCTCACCCCGGGAAGTCATCGACGTCGCCCGCTCGCACGGCCTGGACATCGTGGCCATCAGCGACCACGACAACCTCGCCGCCTACTTCGAGATCAAGCGCTACGCCGATCAGCATGACGTGACGCTCGTGCCGGCGACGGAGCTCTCGTGCGGCTATCGCGGCGTGGACGTGCACATCCTCGCCTACTCCTTCGATCCGTTCGATGAGCGCATCGACGCCCGCCTCCGCGCGTTCCGCGAAGCGCGCCAGCGCCGCGGCCAGCGCATGGTCGAGCGCCTCCGCTCCCTCGGCTTCGACATCACCCTGCAGCGCGTCGAGGAGCTCGCCGCCGGCGGCGCCCTCGGCCGCCCGCATGTAGCCCGCGCGCTGGTGGAGAAGGGCTACGCCGATTCGGTCGCCGACGCCTTCGACACGCTGCTCGGCACCGGCAAGCCGGGCTACGTGGAGAAGGAGCGCTTCCAGGTGGACGAGGCGGTGGCGATGATCCACGCCGCCGGCGGCGTGCTCTCCGTCGCCCATCCCTCGCACTATCCGGACAAGGCGCAGCTCGTGGCCGAGGTGCTCGATGCGGGGGTGGATGCGGTGGAGGTGTTCCATCCCGATGTGCCGGAGGAAGACCGCGAGCTGTTCACGAACCTGGCCCGCTTCCGCGGCAAGTTCACCACCGGCGGCTCCGACGACCACGGCTCGGTGAAGACCTCCGAGACCCTCGGCACGATCCGCGTGCCGGAGAACCTGATCGCGCCTATCCTCGTCCGGCTGTGATCCGGGCCCTCTTCGCCTTTCTCGTGCTGCTCGCGCTCCTCGGCGATGCGCGCATCTTCCTTTTCATCATGAACCGCTTCGTATTCGGCAGCCATCGCGAGGAGCGCTCGCCGTGGAACTGGCTGATGTTCGCCGTGCCGCCGCTGCTGCTCGCCCTGACTTTGATGTTCTGGCCGCTCAGCGACTGGATCGACCGCCTGCAGTCGACGCGCATCGTGGAGTGGCTCGCGCCGGAGCGTCTGGAAACCATGGCCTGGTCCATTGCCTTTGCCAAACTCGGCTCGGCCTGGCTCCTCATCGCCGCCGCCGTGGGGTCGCTCTGGATCGTGGAGCGTTTGCACGCGCTGCAGACGCGCGACGTGCCGCTGATCGGGGTCGTGTCAACTGCTTCGCCTTCGCCCCGCCGCTGGTTCCACAACGATCTGTACGACGTCGAGCTCACCCGCCACGAGGTTTTCATCGATGACCTGCCCGCCGCCTTCGAGGGCTACCGCATCGCGTTCCTGACCGACACGCACGTCGCCGCTTTCATGCGCCGCGACTTCTATCGCGATGTCGTTGCAGCGGCGCGCTCGATCGATCCCGATCTCATCCTCCTCGGCGGCGACCTGGTCACGTGGAAGCGGGACATCCCGCTCATGGGCGAGGTCCTGTTGACCGGTCTCGCCGCGCGCGACGGCGTGTTCGCGGTGCTCGGCAACCACGACATCTGGGCCTCCGCCGATCTCGTCGCCGCGATGTTGGCCTCGCACGGCGTCACCCTGCTCACCAACCGCGCGGTCACGTTGCATCGCCATGGCGAACGCCTCTGGCTCGTCGGCATCGACGAGATGTACCGCGGCACTCCGAATGTCGCCGCGGCGTTCGCCGGCATCCAGGACCACCCGCCGGCCATCGGCGTCAGCCATCATCCGGACATCGTCGACCTGCTGGACGGCCGCCGCCTCGACCTGCTCGTCTGCGGCCACACCCACGGAGGACAGATCCGCTTCCCGTTCTTCGGCGCGGTGGTCGTGCCGTCGCGGCACGAGGGGGCGTACGCGGCAGGATTTCACCGCCTGCGCAACGTGTTGCTCTACGTCAGCCGCGGCATCGGCGCCGTCCCCCCGCTGCGCATCCTCTGCCGCCCGGAGATCGCAGCGTTCACCCTGCGCCGCGGCCACCGCACTCCATGATCACCAAGCTCTCCGAAGTCTGGCCCGCACTGGAACAGGTTGCCCTTTCCGAGGGCGTCTTGCGCTTCGGCGCCGCTTCTTTGTCCGACGCCCATGCCTCCCTCTTCGCCTCCTGGATCGAGCGCGGCCACCACGCGACGATGTCGTACCTTGCTCGCAACCTTCCCACGCGCCTCGATCCCTCCTCCCGTTTCCCCTGGGCCCTTTCCGCCGTCGTCATCCTCGTTCCGTATTCTGCCGACCGCCCCCCCGCCCCACCCGGCGCTCTCTCCCACCACGTGGCCCGCTATGCCTTGGGCGACGACTACCACCAGGTCCTCGACCGCATCCTGCGCGCCTTCGAGTCCGCCCTCCCGCCCGAGGTGCGCACGTGGCGCTACGTCGACACCGGCCCGCTATCGGACCGCGCCCTCGCCGCCAACGCCGGCCTCGGCTGGATCGCCAAGAACGGCATGCTCATCTCGGAGGAGGACGGCTCCTACACCTTCATCGGAGCTCTGCTGACCTCGCTCGAAAGCGACATCCACGCGGAACTGGCGGCCGACCGCTGCGGCACCTGCACCCGCTGCCTGGACGCCTGCCCCACGGCCGCCATCCTCCCCGACCGCACCCTCGACAGCGCCCGCTGCATCAGCTACGCAACCATCGAGCACCGCGGCCCGCTGGAGGTCGCTCCCCACGGCCACGTCTTCGGCTGCGACATCTGCCAGGAGGTGTGCCCCTGGAACCATCCCCCCGCCCCACCCACCCACCCGGCCTTCACGCCTCGCCCCACCTACGGCGCCACCCCGGTCACCGACCTCCTCCGCCTGACCCAGTCGGACTTCTCCACTCTCTTCCGCAAGAGCGCCATCAAACGGACGAAACTAGCCGGGCTGCT
>DASYMJ010000192.1:0-6519 GCA_036009105.1 Thermoanaerobaculia bacterium
CAGCCATCGATATCGGGCCGGCTGGAGAGCCGGCCCTACATTTTTTTCGTCAGCGCCTCATACAACAGTTGCCCGGCCGCGTTCTTCGCCTCGGAGGTGCAGCCGGCGATGTGCGGCGTGAGGATCAGGCGCGCGTCGTCCGGCCAGCTGCGCTGCGGCGGTTCGGGGTCGAAGACGTCGAGGGCCAGGCCGCCGAGGTGGTTTGATTGCAACGCTGCCAGGGCCGCATCCGCATCGAGCACCTCCCCCCGGCTGGCGTTGATGAGGAATGCGCCGCGGGGCAACGTCGCGAGCTGCTCCGCGCCGATCATCCGGTTCGTCTCGGGCGTGAGCGGCACGTGCAGGGTGAGGAGGTCGCTGGTCGCCAGCAGCTCGTGGAGGGAGGGGACCGACCCCTCGACATACGGATCGTAGGCGCGCGGCTCCATGCCGAACGCGCGGGCCAGCCGGGCCACGCGCGAGCCGACGTTGCCCAGCCCGATGATGCCGAGGCGGTAGGCGCGCAGCTCGTGGCGCGTGGCGCAGTCGCCGCGCCGCCACCCACCCGCCCGCACCTCGCGGTCGTAGCAAGGCACGGTGCGCGTCAAGGCGATCATCAACCCGAGCACCAGTTCCGCCACGGCGGTCGCATTGACGCCGGGGAGGCTGATCACCTCGATGCCGCGCTCGCGGGCGGCGGCCAGGTCGATGTTGTCCACCCCGCTGGTGCCCTGGCCGATGATCTTCAGCCTCGGCGCCGCCTCGAGTACGCGGCGCGGCACGTGGTTGAACGTGCGCGTGATCAGGATGTCCGCATCGCCGACGAGGGGCGCCAGATCGTCCCCCCGGCGCTGCACGACCTCGAAACGCGCATCGCCGGCTAGCAGGGAGAGCAGCACCGGCTCGACATCGGCCGTGATCACCACGCGCTTGGTCATGGAGGCGGAGTGTACAATCCGCCCGGCTTGGCAGCGAGACTCCGCAAGCACGCCCTCGCCCTCATCGCGGTCGCTGTCTACAACCTCGTCGTCTTCTTCCCCACCGCCTTCCTCGGCCGCGTCCTCTCCCCCAACGACGTCTTCTTCAACACCGAGCCGTGGAAGCTCTACCGCGGTGCGGAAGGCGTGCAGAACTCGCTGCTCAGCGATCCCCCCACCTCGTACTTCACGCTCATCACGCTGCTGAAGACGCACTGGGGGTCGTTTCACTGGAACCCGTACGTCGGCTCCGGCATCCCGGGCTTCGGCTCCTCCGCCGCCGCCGTCCTTTCTCCGTTCATCCTCATCCCCGCGCTCCTTTTGCCGCTGGTGTGGGTCTACGGCGGCATCGTCTTCCTGAAGCTGAACCTCGCCTTCTGGTTCGCTTACCGCTGGCTGCGCGAGGAGCGCCTCGGCAAGCGCGGTGCGGCCATCGGCGCGATCCTGGTGGCCGGCGCGGGCGTTTATTCGGTGCGCTGGCTGTGGCAGATCACCAACGCGACGGCGCTCTATCCCGCGCTGCTCTGGCTCGTGGCGCGGGCCTTCCACGGCAAACGCAACTCGGTCGCCCTGATGACGCTGGTCGCGCTGGCGTACGCCCTGGCCGGCTTCCCCGCGGCGATGGCGTACGGCGCTTATGTGGCCGTTGCTTACGCGATCTTCTTGATGATTCGCGAGCGCCGCATGCCCGCCCTGCGCATCGGCGAAGGCATCGCTGCCGCGCTCATCGCGCTGCTGCTCGCCGCCCCCTCCCTCGTCTCTTTCGCGCAGCTGGTGCAGCGCAGCGGCTATCTCGAGATCCGCGCCCGCACGGCGACGGCGACCTTCCCCGCCCCCCACTGGCGCAGCTTCCTCCAGCCGGAGCGGCTGGGCAACCCGGCGCTCAAGAGCTGGCTCGGCGACCGCGCCCTCGGCTCGATGAACAACTACGTCGAGTCGACTGTCTATGTCGGCGTGATCGGCCTGCCTTTGATGGTCATCGGCCTGGCCCGGCGCCGCGCAAGAACGCGATGGTTCTGGCTGGCCCTGCTGCTCTTCGTGCTGGCCTGCATCTTCGGCTACGCGCGCTTCGCCGGCTCGCTGCCCGGCTTCAAATACTCGCCCCTGACCCGGCTCGTTCTGCTCCTGCCGCTGCCGGCCGGCTACCTTGCCGCGGCCGGCGCCTCGTGGCTGAACCGCGGACGTATGCGCGCCGTGCTGGCCATCGCCATCGCCGCCGCGGCCTCCTACGATCTCGCTCTCTTCGCCGGCCGCTTCTATCCGTACCTCGAGCCGGCGAAGGCGACCGTGCCGGTCACGCCGACCATCGCCTATCTGCAGGCGCAGCGCGGCCCCTTCCGCATCGCGCCGATGTTCGACTACCTCCTCCCCAACTCCGCGGAGCTCTTCCGCCTGGAGGATGTCCGCAGCCACTTCAGCAGCGAGGCGAAGTACCGCCGGCTGCTGCAGCAGATCGATCCGCGGTCGTGGAGCGGACAGTCGACGATCATCCTCTTCAACGCCACCACCTTCCGCTTCGGCGACCCGCTGGTCTCCGTCCTCGGCATCCGCTATCTGATCGAGCAGCCGTCGATTGACATCGTGAAGTGGCACATCTTCGCCGCCACCAAGCCGGGCGTGAAAGAGAAGAGCATCTTCATCCTCGAGCCGGGGCAGACGGCGGAGCGGACGATCGCCATCGGCAACGAGCCGTTCGAGGCGATCGAATTGCCGGCCGGCATGGAGGAGTCGTTCACGCGCGCGCCGCGCCTGCACGTGGAGCTGCGCAAGCTCGGCCTCATCGCCTGGGAGCGCGACTTCACGCCGGACGATCTCGCCGTGATGGAGAAGGCGTACATCCCCCTCCGGCCGTTCGCGCGCGCCGGCGAGAGCGTCGTCCTGCGCATCCGCGCCGACGGCATCCGGGCCCGCCTCCTCGGCAGCGAAGACGGCGGCATCTACTACGGCCGCGTCACGACGCCGATCATCTTCGACCGCCAGTTCCCGGACGGGCGCCTCTTCCTCAACGTCGCGGAGCTGCCCCGCTTCCGCGCCGAGCCCCCAGGCAACGCCTCGGTGGAGCTGGTCCGCTACGCCGACGCGCGCCAGGTGCTGCGCACGAATTCGTCGGCGCCGTTCTTCCTCGCCTCGTCCGAGAAGCTGACCCCGGAGCTGGCCATCACCATCGACGGCAAGCCGGCGCGTCCCGTGGAGACGCACGCCGTTTTCGCGGGCGTAAACGTGCCGGCCGGCCGGCATCATGTCGTCTTCGAGCGGGTGGTGGGGCGGGGATGGTGGTGGGCGACGATCCTCGGAGCGCTGCTGTGGGTGGGGGTGGCGGGGTGGGAGGTCATCGCGGCGCGGCGACGAGGATGATCTGGTAGGCGAACAGCGACCGCCACAACCTCGTCACGAGGCTCAGCATCTTCTCCCCCGCGCGCAGGAGCGGCTCGGGCGTGTACTTGCCGATGATCAGGCGCAGCGGCACCGAAGACCCGCGGATGGCCAGCACGCGGAACCCCGCCGCCTCGACGTCGCGGCGGATGGTGCGCAGCGTGTAGAAGCGGAGATGCGTGTTGTCCAGGATGCCGCGGTCGCGGTACTCGAAGATACCGAAGAGGAGCCCCAGGCGCACCGTGATGTTCGCGATGTTCGGCACGGAGATGAACGCCCGGCCGTCCTCGGCCAGCGACTGGTGCACCAGCCGCAGCAGGCCGGAAGCGTCGCGCAGATGCTCCAGCACATCGGCCAGCACGATGGCATCGACGTTCGAGGGCAGGCGCTTCACTTTCTCCAGATCGGTGATGACCACCTGGTCGAACGCGGGGCGCAGGGTGGGGAGGCAATCGACGTTGTACTCGAAGCCGATGGTCCGCCGGAACTCCTTGCGCAGCGCGGCGCCGAGCTCCCCCCCCGCCGCGCCGAGATCGATGAGCGTGCCGCCGCGGCGGGCGAAGCGACGGACCAGATCGAGCAGGATGCGATGGCTGCTGCCCTCGAAATCCTTGAACGTGTAGACGTTCGGCACGCGCGGCGCATCCTACCAGCAGTTATGCTGTAGGGGATGCACGCCGCAGGGATTCTGCTGTTCGCGGCGAGCGTCGCGGCAGTCGCGACGCAACCGGACCGGGTCGACCTCACCGCCGGGGAGGCGGCGCGGATCACGCGGGTGAAGCACGAGGTCCGCGATGCGGTCGCCGACGCGCTGCGGACGGAGGGCGATCCGGCCCGCGCCCAGCGCCAGTTCACCGAGGCCTCGCGCGTGTTCGAAGGCGTGGAGGTGCGCTTCCGGGACGTCGAGGGCCATCCGGAACTGGTCGCGGTCACGACGTTGATCGACATCCCGTGCGGCTCCGATACCTCGCTGTATCTCTTCCGCCTGGAGAGCGACGGCTGGCGCCTGATCCTGGCCCGCGAGTCGAACGGCTACCGCCGCATCGCCGGTGCGCTCGACATGTTCCAGTACGCGGTCTCACCGTCGGACGCGAACGGCGATTTTTTCGTGGTCACCGCGAACGTGAACCCCTGGTGCTCCTCCAACTGGCAAATGCTGCGCTTCGACGTCCGCCGCATCGGCGCCGATGCGTACTCCTCGCGCGTGCTCGTCTCCGGCAACGAGTCGATCTACCTCGACGCGGACGATTACGAGCTGAAGGCCGGCGTGGATGACGTCCGCCTGCAGTGGCGCTCCTGGCAGTCGCTCGATCTCGGACTGCACAACCGCGCTCACGTGCGGCACTTCTCCATCTGCGGCGACCGGGTGGAGCGCGTCGGCCCCTTCGCGCTCGCGCCGGAGGATTTCGTCGACGAGTGGGGGCGGATGCCGTGGGAGGAGGCCTCGCGCTTCGGCGGCCCGCGCGCGGTACACCAGTTGCTGAACAAGCGCCGCTTTTTCTACTCGGCGTTCGATCCGGTCAGGCGCGGGAAGGACGGCGCGTGGATCGTGCCGCTGTGGGTGGAGCGCAAGCCGCGCAATGAGTGGATGACCTTCACCATCGAGCAGCGCGGCGACGAGTTCGTCATCCGCGGCGTGGACGTGGCGGCCGCCGATCAGTAGTCCGACCAGGCCTTGCCGTTCGCGTCATGCCCGGCCGCCGCGCTGCGGACGTCGACGATGCCGCCGCCCCGCGGCGCCGGCGTCCCCACGCCAAAGTCGTTCTGCGCCACCGGCTCCTCCGTGATGACGCGCCAGTCGGCCTTCTTCGTGACCGGATCGATGGGGATCGGACTGCCCAGGTCCTGCAGCCGCCGCGGATACTGCTGGTGCCTGGCGTGGTACTCGCGGATGGCGGCGCGCAGCTGAGCGAGTTGCGGCGCAGGGTTGGGCGGCTGCTCGCGAGCACACGCCACGGCGAGCAATACGAACGCGAGCAGCGCCCGCTTCACGTCAAGTGATCCCGACTTCGCTGTTGTCTCCCACCATGAAGCGGTACGCGGCCGGCTTGCGGTGGGTGCGGCCGATCTTCACGTTCTTGCCGATCAGGCTCGCCTCGATGCGGCCGTCCACGTGCTTGATGGTCGAGTTCTCCAGCACGATCGAGTTCTCGATCTCGCACTGCTCCACGACGCAGCGGTTGCCGATGGAGGTGTAGGGGCCGACGTAGGCGTGGATGATGCGGGCGTCGCGGCCGATGATGGCCGGGCCGCGCACCACGGAGTCGATGATCTGGGCCCCCTCCTCGATCACGACCTTCCCCTCGATCTGCGACTCGCCGCTGATCACGCCTCGCTCATCGCGGTCGAACGTGTCGAGCACCGTGCGGTTCGCCTCCAGCATGTCCTCGATCTTGCCGGTGTCCTTCCACCACCCCTTCACGATGTGAGGGTGGACGGAGTAGCCGTTGTCGAGCAGCCACTGGATGGCGTCGGTGATCTCCAGCTCGCCGCGCTTGGAGGGTTTGATCGCCTTGGCCGCCTCGAAGATGCGCTGGTCGAACATGTAGACGCCGACCAGGGCCAGGTCCGATTTCGGCTCGGCCGGCTTCTCGGTGAGCTGCACCACGCTCCCTTCCGCCGACAGCTCGGCGACGCCGAAGGACGAGGGGTTCGGCACCTTGGTGAGCAGGATCTCGCTGTTGCAGTCGAGCGAGCGGTACTCCTCCACCAGGGGCGTGATGCCGTGCTGGAGCAGGTTGTCGCCGAGGTACATCACGAAGGGCGAATCCTGCAAAAAGTCTTCAGCGGTGAGAACCGCATGGGCCAGGCCGCGCGGCGCGTCCTGCTCGATGTAGTACACGTTGGCGCCATAACGCGAGCCGTCCCCGATGCACTGCCGGATCTCCGGCCCGGTCTCCGGCGAGACGATGATGGCGATGTCCTGGATGCCCGCCGCCACGATGGCCTCGATGCCATAAACCAGCACCGGCTTGTTGGCCACCGGGATGAGCTGCTTGGCGGAGGTGTAGGTGAGCGGCCGCATCCGGGTGCCTTTGCCGCCCGAGAGGATGAGGCCTTTCATTTTTAGGTGTGTGCGTGCGTTCAAATCAGTGGGTTCCGATCGTTCCGACGTTCTTGAGGGTGACGGCAATGCCGATGCTCGAGAGCGCGTGCTGGAGCGGATCGTAAACGAGGTAGCGGCGGTACT
>DASYMJ010000193.1:0-11211 GCA_036009105.1 Thermoanaerobaculia bacterium
TGGAGTCGATGAACACCGCCAGCTGGTTGCTTCGGCCCTTGGCCGCGTGCAGGAACTGATCGCCGCCCTTGTACTGCAGCGCGGTCGGATCGAGATCGTGCCCCTTGCCCGCGCGGACCCAGCCACGCTCGGAGAGCACCACCGTCACCGGCTCGGACGGGATTAGCGCGGTCGGATCGAGCGCCTTCGCCGCCTCCCGCTCCACGATCGGCGAGCGGCGCCGGTCGCCGAACTCCTCCGCGTCGTGCACCAGCTCGTCCCGCGTCTGCTTGCGCAGGCGCGCCTTCGAGCCGAGGATCTTCTCCAGATGCGAGCGCTCCTCGGCGAGCTTCGCCTGCTCGCCGCGGATCTCCATCTCCTGCAGCCGGTTCAGGAAGCGCAGCCGCAGCTCCAGGATCGCCTCCGCCTGCAGCTCGGAGAGGCGGAAGCGCGCCATCAGCACCGGCTTCGGCTCGTCCTCGGTGCGGATGATGCGGATCACCTCGTCGATGTTGAGGTAGGCGACGAGATAGCCGTCCAGGATGTGGATGCGCGCGTTGACCTGGTCGTAGCGGAACTGCAGCCGGCGCCGCACCGTCTCCACCCGGAACTCCAGCCACTGCTCCAGCAGGTCGCGCAGGTTGAACAGGCGCGGCCGGCCGTCCAGGCCGATCATGTTCATGTTCACCCGGTAGGTGCGCTCCAGATCCGTGGTGGCGAAGAGGTGCGTCATCACCTCGTTCAAATCCACGCGGTTCGATCGCGGCACGATGACCAGCCGGGTGGGCGACTCGTGATCCCCTTCGTCGCGCACGTCCTCCACCATGGGCAGCTTCTTGCCTGTGATCTGCGCGGCGATCTGCTGCTGCACCTTCGAGCCCGAGACCTGGAACGGCAGCGCGGTGATCACGATGTCGCCGTCCTCGATCTCCCACTTCGCGCGCTGGCGGACGGAGCCGTTGCCGGTCTTGTACAGCTCCCGGATCTCCGCCGCCGGCGTGATGATCTCCGCCTCGGTGGGGAAGTCCGGCCCCTTCACGTGCTTGGTGAGCTGGGCGAGCGTCGCCTCCGGGTTGTCCAGCAGCTCGAGGCAGGCATTGACCACCTCCCGCACGTTGTGCGGCACGATGTCCGTGGCCATGCCGACGGCGATGCCGCTCCCGCCGTTGAGCAGCACGTGCGGCAGCCGGGACGGCAGCAGCTTCGGCTCCTTGAGCGTGCCGTCGAAGTTCGGCCCCCATTCCACCGTCCCCTGCTCCAGCTCCGAGAGCAGCGTCTGGGAGAACCTGGTCAGCTTCGCCTCGGTGTAGCGCATCGCGGCGAACTGCTTCGGGTCATCCGGCGAGCCCCAGTTGCCCTGCCCGTCGATGAGCGGGTAGCGCATCGAGAACGGCTGGGCCATCAGCACCATGGCGTCGTAGCAGGCGGAGTCGCCATGGGGGTGGAACTTGCCGATGACGTCTCCCACCGTGCGGGCGGACTTTTTCGGCTTCGAGCTGGCGGAGAGGCCGAGCTCCGACATGGCGTAGATGATGCGCCGCTGCACCGGCTTGAGTCCGTCCGCGATGTGCGGCAGCGCGCGGTCCAGGATGACGTACATCGAGTAGTCGAGATACGCCTTGCGCGTGAACTCGGCGACCGGCTGATGCTCGACGTCTGCGAAGGTGGGAGGCGGCGGCTGGAAGCTTTTCTGACCGTTGGATCGGGGTTTCTTGGCCATTCGTCGGGCGAAGGGTAAACCAAAACAGTTGCTGGTTGTTGGTTGCTGGTTCCTAGTAGAGTACGGCACGAGGCACCCCGGAACCTCTACCAGCAACCAGCAACTCCATGAGCCAAACCCCGATCGAAGAGCTGGCGCGCATGTCCGCTGCCGAGGGCGTGCGGCGCAATTTCGATGAGCGCAACACGCGGATGATTGCCGCGCCGCTCTTCCTCTCCGCCCTTTTTGCCGTCATCTACCTCATCGGCATCTCCGTGGCCGGGCGGGTGACGCAGAAGCGCCTCATCGTGATCGCGGCCGACCTCCTGCTCGTCTTCCTCTGCACCTGGGCCCTCGAGCCGCGCCGGCGCCGCAGCGGCGAGCAGCGCAGGCGGGTCAACGTCCGCGCCTGGACCATCGGCTATCTCGCCGCCCAGCTGGTGCTGGTGGAGGTGATGACGGCCGGCAGCGAGACCATGGTGGCCATGGCCGCGATGTTCCTCCTCGGCATGATCTTCTTCCGCTTCTCGCCGCTGGAGCACGCCAGCCTGTTCGGCTTCGTGTTCCTGAGCGCCTGGATCGTGGCGGTGCTGATGCCGAACGCCAAGAACCCGCGGCTCGGCGAGGTGCTGGGGCCGGTCGGCGGCGTCGGCGGCTTCAGCCTGGTGGTCAGCCTGATCCTCTCCTACTCCGCGCGCCGCGGCTTCCTCCGCACGTTCGTCGACGACCAGCGCCGCGCAAGGGAGGAAGTGCGCATGCGCGGCGAGCTGGCCCTCGCCCGCGAGGTCCAGCTCAGCATGCTCCCCCTCTCCGCGCCGCAGCTCGACTGGGTCGATCTGGCCGGCGTGTCCATCCCCGCCACGGAGGTCGGCGGCGACTACTACGACTACTTCGTCCTCGGCGACGGGAGCGTGGCGATCGTTTCCGGCGACGTGGCCGGCCACGGGATGGCCAGCGGCATCGTCCTCGCCGCGGTGCGCGCCGGCCTGACCCTGCTCCGCGACACGCTGCGCGATGCGCCCACCGTGCTGGCCCGTCTGGATCAACTGATCCTCGACACGAGCAGCCGCCGCACCCTCGTCTCCGCCGCCATCCTCCTCCTCGACCGCACCTCGATGCGCCTGACCTTTGCCAGCGCCGGCCACCCGCCCCTGCTCATCCGCCGCGACGGCGAGGTCGAGCTGGTCGAGCTGCACTCGCCGCCCCTCGGCGTCCGCCTCCCCCACGGCCGCCCGGCGCACCGCGAGCTGCCCCTCGTTGCCGGCGACGCGCTCGTGCTCTACAGCGATGGCGTCTACGAAACGCGCACCGCCGACGGCGAGCCTTACGGCTTCGAGCGCCTCGCCGCGCTGGTGCGCGACAACGGCGACACCACCGCCGCCGGGCTGCGCGACGCCATCACCCGCGACGTGGAGCGCTACCGCGGCCCGACGGAGCAGGCGGATGACGTGACGGTCGTGGTGGCCAAGATGCGCGTGTCATCCTGACACGCGCCACTAATCCAGAATCTCCGCCTTGTCGCCCTCTTCGGTCAGCCACTGCTTGCGATCGGCCGCGCGGTTCTTGGCCAGCAGCATGTCGATGGTCGCGGTGGCAACCTCCGCGTCATCGAGGGTCAGTTGCACGAGGCGGCGGGTGTCGGGGGACATCGTGGTCTCGCGCAGCTGGTTGGGATTCATCTCGCCCAGGCCCTTGAAGCGCTGGATGTTGACCTTGCCCTTGATGCCTTCCGCCTCGATGCGGGCCAGGTAGCCCTGGCGCTCGTGATCGTCCAGGGCGTAGAAGACGCTCTTGCCGACGTCGATGCGGTAGAGCGGCGGCATGGCCACGTGCACCCGGCCGTCCTCCACCAGCTTGCGGAAGTGGCGGACGAACAGCGCGCAGAGGAGCGTCGCGATGTGCGCGCCGTCCGAGTCCGCGTCGGCCAGGATGCAAACCTTGCCGTAGCGCAGCCCTTCCACGTCCGCCGAGCCGGGATCGACGCCGAGGGCCACGGCGATGTCGTGCACTTCCTGGGAGGAGAGGACCTCGCCCGACTCCACCTCCCACGTATTCAGGATCTTCCCGCGCAGCGGCATGATGGCCTGGAACTCGCGGTCGCGGGCCTGCTTGGCCGAGCCGCCGGCCGAGTCGCCCTCCACCAGGAAGAGCTCCGTGCGCTTGAGGTCCTGCGAGGTGCAGTCGGCGAGCTTGCCTGGCAGCGCCGGGCCGGAGGTCAGCTTCTTGCGCTCCACCTTCTTCCCCTGCTTGAGGCGGACCATGGCCGCGTCGATGGCCAGCTTCGCCACCTGCTCGCCGATGGCCGTGTTGTTGTTCAGCCAGATGGAGAACGCGTCCTGGGTCACGCCGGAGACGAACGCCGAGGCCTCGCGCGAGGAGAGGCGGTCCTTCGTCTGCCCGGTGAACTGCGGGTCTTTCATGCGCAGGGAGAGCACGTAGCTGCAGCGCGACCAGACGTCTTCCGGGGTGATCTTCACGTTGCGCGGGAGCAGGTTGCGCAGCTCGCAGAATTCGCGCAGCGCCTCGGTCAGGCCGGTGCGGAAGCCGTTCACGTGGGTGCCCCCCTGCGTGGTGGGGATGAGGTTCACATACGACTCGGTGATCAGCTCCCCCTCATCGAGCAGCCACACCACCGCCCAATCCACCTCCTCGTCCTTGCCGGCGAAGTGGCCGGTGTTCGGCTGCTCCGGCAGAGTCGGCGCGCCGTCCAGCTCCGACATCAGGTAGGCCGGCAGCCCGTTCTCGTAATGCCACTCCTCGTTGTCGGCCGGGTCGGCTTCATGGATGAAGTGCATGCGCAGGCCGGGGGAGAGCACGGCCTTGGCCCGCATGACGTGCTTCATGCGCAGGACGCTGAATTTCGGCGAGTCGAAGAACTTCTCGTCCGGCCAGAAACGGACCGTGGTGCCGGTATTGCGCTTGCCGACCTGGCCGATGACCTTCAGCTCCTGCTTCTTCTGCCCGTCGGCGAACCACATGAAGTACTCGTTGCCGTCGCGGCGGACGCGCACCTCCAGCCGCTTGGAGAGCGCGTTGACCACGGAGACGCCGACGCCGTGCAGGCCGCCCGAGAAGCGGTAGCTCTTGTCCGAGAACTTCGCGCCGGCGTGGAGGCGGGTGAGGATCACTTCCACGCCGCTGACCCCTTCCCTGGCGTGCTTGTCCACCGGCATGCCCCGGCCGTTGTCGCTGACCGAAACCGAGTTGTCCTCGTGCAGCGTGACGGTGATCTCGTCGCAGTAGCCGGCGATCGCCTCGTCGGCCGAGTTGTCGATCACCTCCTGGGCCAGATGGTTCGGGCGCTCGGTGAGGGTGTACATGCCGGGGCGCTTGCGCACCGGCTCCAATCCGGTGAGGACTTCGATGGCGGAGGAGTCGTAGGTGGTCATGGGCGGCGGGATGATAGCGCGACGCGGTCAGCGCATCGTCCGCCGTTTCGGCGGCTGGTAGAACGTCACCGCCGGCCGCCCGTCGTTGGTGTGCGCCGGCAGCGACTTGATGCGCCGCTCCAGCTCCTCCGGCGAGAGCTCCGGCTCCAGCGCCAGCATGCGGGCGGCGATGCCGGAGACGATCGGCGCGGAGAACGAGGTGCCCGAGGCGTCGTCCTTGCGGTAGTAGTCGTGCGCGGTGTTCGAGGCGGCCAGGATGTTCTCCGCCGGCGCGTACACCTCCCCCGTGCAGGAGCCCGACCAGAATTCGTTGCCCGGCGTGGTCCCGCCCACGGAGAGGATGCCGTCCGTCGCGGCAGCGATCCGGCCCGGAAACGCGCCCGGCCCGCCGTCCGCCCCGCACTGCACCACCGCCGGTGTCCGATTGCCCGCCGCGATCACGAACAGAAAGCGTTTCCCGTCCCGGTCCGGCCGCCCCTCGGTGTCGACGCCGCCCACCATCTCCTGCACCTTCTGCGTGATCTGGGCGAGGATCAAAGCCTCGGACGGCACATCGCGGAACGGCACGCCGCCGCTGATGTTGATGATGGCCGTGCGGAACCGCGGCGTCGACGGATCCCACGCATGGCGGATGATGCGGTTGAACGCGTCGAGCCACGCCGCCGGCGCGGTGAACGCGGTGAGCACGCTGACCAGCTTCGCCTCCGGCGTCACCCCCACCGTCCGCCCGGCGATGATCGACCCGACGCCCGTGCCGTGGGTGAACACCGTCACCTGCGCGGCCACGTTCGGGTCGAAGCAGGGATGCAGATCGGGGCCGACGTCCGCGCAGGGGCCGAACACCGCGCCGTTCGGCGTGCTCGCGTCGATGCCGGCGATCACGTTCGTGCCGTCCGCGCGCTGGAACTCGTCATGCGAGCGGTCGATGCCGCTGTCGATCACGTAGACCACCGCGTTGCCGCTCAGCCCCGGCCGCGTGAAGTGCGAGTCGAGCGAGCCGTCGGGCGAGTCGAGGCGGTCGAGATGCCACAGGGTGTCTTCGCTGAAGCCTTCGCCGCAGCCGACCAGCCGCCGCACCTTGTAGTTCGGATTGATGACCACGTCTTCGGTCTGGCAGAGCGTGGAGACGGTCTGCGCCGCCAGCAGCAGCGCCGCGATCACCGCGCCCGCCGCCGGGAAGGAACGAACAGCGTCGGCACCCGGCCGCCGGCGTGCTCCGGCAGCGTGTCGACAATGTGCGACGGCAGCGACTCGATGCGGCGCTCCAGCTCCGCCGGCGAGAGGTCGGGCTCGTTGGCCAGCAGCAAGGCGGCGATGCCGGAGACGACCGGCGCCGACCACGACGTGCCGGAGGCGTCCTGCTTGCGGTAGTAGTCGTGGCCGGTGTTGCTCGCCATCAGCATGTTCTCCGCCGGCGCGAGCACCTCCAGCAGCGACCCCTTGCAGGAGCCCGACCAGAACTCGTTGTTGCTGGTGATCCCGCCCACGCTGATCACCCCCTCCACCTGCGTCCCCATGGACGCCGGATACTGCTTCACGTTGCCGTCCGGATCGCATTGCCCGCGGTCGCCGCCTTCCTTCACAGGCGCGTCCGAGTTGCCGGCCGCCGCCACGAAGAGGAAGCGCTTGCCATTCGGATCGGGATGGCCTGCGGCGTCGACGCCGCCCACCATGTCCAGGATCTTCTGATCGAGCGCGTCGCGCTGCGGGCCGGTGAAGGAGCTGCCGGTGTACGGCACGCCGCCGCTGATGTTGATGATCGCGGTGCGGAACGGCGGCGTGCGCGGGTCCCAGGCGTGCTGGATCACCTTGTCCAGCGCGGGCAGCCACTCGCTCACACCGGAGAAGCCGGTCAGCACGCTGATGATCTTCGCGTCCGGCGCGACGCCCACCGTCTTTCCCGCGATCAGGGACGCGACGCCGGTGCCGTGCGTAAAGATGGCCACGAAGCCGCCGCCGAGGTTGCCCAGGCAGGGGTGGAGGGAGGGATCGAGGCCGTCGCAGCCTTTCACCGGCGAGGCCGTCGGCGCGACGAAGCCGTCGATGATGTTCGTCCCTCCCGGGCGCTGGAACTCGTCATGGGTCGTTTCGATGCCGGTGTCGAGCACGTAGACGATCGCCGCGTGCGGCTGGGGCGGACGGGTGAAGGTGTCGTCCAGGGCGCCGTCGCGCGAGTCGATCCGGTCCAGGTGCCAGAGCGTGTTCTCCGGCAGGCCGGCATCGCACGCCACGAGGCGCTTCACGGTCAGGGCGGCGGTGAGCTTCACCTCCTCCGTCTGGCAGTGGGTGGAGACAGTTTGGGCGGCGAAGAGCAGGGCGGCGGCGAGCATGTCAGGGGGCGAGCCGGGCCTGCGCCGCGGGAGTGCGCACCACCGGTTCCACCCGAGTGTACGCCACCTTGCCGTCCGCGAAGCGCTCATCCGGATTGTTGATGCGCGAGGGCGTGGAGGTGATCCACCACTCCAGCTCCTGCGGCGAGAGCTCCGGCCGCTCGGAGAGGATGCGCGCCGCGATGCCGGCGATGATCGGCGCCGCGAACGAGGTCCCCGACCGCATGTTCGGCTTCCGCCCCCGGTACTGATCCTCCGCCGTGATGGTGGCGCTGAACACCTGCTGGGCCGGTGCGAGCACTTCCAGGCCGCCGCGGCAGGCGCCCGACCACCAGCTGTTGTCGCGCGACATGCCGCCCACGGTGACGATGCCGCTGATCTCGCGGCCGAGGATGGCCGGGAAGCGGTCGACCACGCCGCTGCGGCCGCAGCCGCCGTCGACGTTGTTGCCGGCGACCACGAAGAGGAAGCGTTTGCCGAGCGGGTTGCGGTTGCCGTCCGCATCGACGCCGGCCACCATGTCCACCATCTTCTGCTCGATGGCGGAGAAGGGCACGACGGGCGTGGCATCGGCGCTGCTGGTGCTGAGCCGCTCCAGCACCCAGCCGCTGATGTTCACCACCGCGGTGTGAAAGTACGGGGTGGAGGGCGACCAGGCGTTGCGAATGATGGCGTCGAGGCCGTCGAGGTAGGTGCGCGTGGTGGCCAGGCCGCGCTCGTTCATCACCCGGATGCTGACGATGAGCGCGTCGGGGGCGACGCCGACGTTGCGGCCCGCCACCAGCGAGGCGACGCTCGTGCCGTGCGAGGCCGCGGTCAGCTCGTCGAAGTCGCTGTAGCAGGGGGCGGTCGACTTGTTGGCGCTGGTGCAGGCGGAGTTGCCGATGTTCAGCGAGCCGGTGGCGTCGTAGCCGCCGATCACGCGGCTGCCCCGCGGGCCGATGAACTCGTGGTGGCTGGCCATCACGCCGGTGTCCATCACGTAGACCACGCTGCCCGCGCCGCGGTTGCGGCGGTCGAAGCGGCCGTCCAGGCTGCCGGCCACCTGGTCGATCCGGTCGAGGTGCCAGAGCAGGTCGTCGTCCTTGCCCTCGCCGCAGTTGCCGAGGCGGGCGGCGGAGTGGGTGGCATCGAGCCGGACTTCCGACTCCTCGCAGCGCGTGGAGACACTGTCCGGGGGAGCGGCCTGAACCGTTCGCTCGACGGCAAAAATCAACAGCGCTGCGACCGCAAGACGGACGATGACGCGTGCCAATGGGGCTCCTGATTGTGAGACGTCTTTGGACTCGACGACCCTGCTAGAGTGAGCCAAACTGTGCAGGAAGGCAAGATGATTCTGGCCGTCGCCGTCCTCGTGTTCGGCGCCTCTCTTGTCCTCCGCGCGCAGGGCGATATCCCCCCCTTCGACGACCTCTATCACCTGCAGCGGATGCAGTCCTTCGTGGAGCTCGACCCCGACCGCGGAGAGCACGGCGCGTTCGTCCCCTGGCCGCCGCTGTACGACCTCGTCGGCGGCGCTTTGAGGCACGTCGCCCCGATCGAGTGGCTGGCCCCGGTCGGCTTCTCTCTGCTCGCCGCTTTTTTGGCCTGGCTGATCGGACGGCGGCTCGGCGCCGTCTCCGGCCTGATCGCCGGCCTCGGCCTCGCCCTATCACCGTATCTGATCGGCGTGTCGCATCGCGGCTCGCTCGATCACCACTGGGCCGAGCCTTTCCTCCTCCTGGCCATCCTCTTCGCCACGGTGCGCCGGAACGGCCTCGCCCTCGGCGTGGCGGTGGTGCTCGCCATGTTCGTGCAGACGGCTCTGCTTCCCGCCGCCGCCCTCGCCTTCGTGGTCTTCTTTTTGACCGCGCCGCGGGAGGGGGCGGTCGGCTTCACCATCGCCGCCGCGGCGATCGCTCTCTATCGCGCGAATCGTTTACCCGGCTATCCGGACTCGGCCTGGTTCCTCGGCTGGCCGCACATGTGGCTGTTCGCCGGCGCGGCGCTCGCGTGCTGGAATGTGGGGACCGGCTTCAGCCGGTCCGGGCGGGCTGAAGCCCGCCCCCACGTTTCCCTCCTGCGTTCCCTCGCCTTGGGCGCGCTCCTCGCCCTCCCCGCCCTCCCTGCCATGCTCGCCGGCGCGCGCTTTTTCGGCGGCGATCCGTGGCTGACCTCCATCGCCGAGTTCCAGCCGCTCTTCCACGATCGCGGCGCCATCGGCACCGACCTGGCGAACCTCACCGGCGGAGCGTTGCTCCTCTTCTTCATCGCCCGCCGCCACCGCGTGCTGGCGCTCTTCGGCCTCGCCTACCTGCTGTTCGCCCTCACCTCCCACCGCTTCCTCGTGCCCGCCATCCCCCTCTTCATCCTCGGCGGCGCGGTCGCGGCGGCGGAGCCGCGCCGTCGTTGGCTTGCGTTGGCGCTGACGTTGTTGCCGCCGCTCTGCTATCTGATCGGTGCGCCTCACGAGGAGGGAGTGAAGCCGATCGCCGAGCAGGCCGCGCAACTGAGAGCGCTGCCCAGAGGCCGCGTCCTCGCCCTCTGGTCCCTCGGGCACGCCATCCATGTTCTGGGGCAGAAGCCGGTGGTCATCGACAACTTCGGCTCCATGCCGGACCAGACCGTGTTCGGCAACGCCTGCGACGCGCTTCTGCAGACCCATCCCGACCGCCTCCTCGCCTGGTGCCGCGACCGCGAGGTCCGCTACCTCGTCCTCACCGCGCCGAGCGGTCTGCTCGCCACCGCGGCCGCGGTCGGTATCGACCCCGCGCGCTACGCGAGCACGCCTCTCGCACGGCGCACGGTCTGGTGGCGCCTGCGCGCCGGCGAGGCGATCGCCGGATTCCGTCCGGTGGGCGGCACGCGCGACCTGAAGGTATGGCAGATCGAGTGATGTTCGAGCAGCTGGGCCGCCAGCCCGAGGTTCCGCTCCTGCAGCGCTGGTTCGGGCCGGACGTCTGGTCCGCAGAAACCTACTCCGCCGCGCGCTGGCTCTGGCTCCGCGCCCTCGGCTGCATCTTTCTCTCCGCCTTCCTCTCCCTCGCCTTCCGCATCCACGGCCTCATCGGCCCCCGCGGCCTCCTCCCCGCGGGCGACTACCTGCGCGCCGTCCACAACGCGCTCGGCTGGAAAGGCTACTGGCTCGCCCCGACGCTGCTCTGGCTGAACGCCGGCCGCGGCGCGCTCACGGCGCTGGTGGTCGTGGGCTGCGTCGCCTCCCTGGCCATCATCGGCAACGTCTGGCCGCGCATCGCCACGGCGGTGGCCATGATCGCCTTCCTCTCCTTCATCGGCGCGGCGCAGGACTTCGCCTCTTACCAGTCGGACGGCATGCTGATGGAGGGCGCGTTCCTGACTCTGTTCCTCGCGCCGCGGCCCTCGCGCGCCGCCGTCTGGCTGCTGCGCTGGGAGTGGTTCCGCATCTACTTCGAGTCGGGCCTGGTGAAGATCCTCAGCGGCGAGCCGCAGTGGCGGAACCTCACCGCGATGGACCGCTACTACGAGAACGGCCCGCTCCCCACCTGGCTCGGCTGGTACGTGCAGCAGATGCTCCCGCACGGCTTCCATGCCGCCACCGCCGCCTACACCCTGCTGGTGGAGCTCTTCCTCTGCTGGCTGGTCTTCTTCGGCCGCCGCTCCCGCCTCGCGCTCTTCGCGCTCACCACGCCGCTGCAACTCGCCATCATCCTCACCGCGAACTACGCCTTCCTCAACTACCTGGTGCTCTGCCTCGGCGTGTTCCTGCTGGACGACCGCTTCTTGCGCAGGCCGAATGTAGGGCCGGCTCTCCAGCCGGCCCCCCGCGTCGTCCTCCCCGCCCTCCTCCTCCCCA
>DASYMJ010000194.1:0-9496 GCA_036009105.1 Thermoanaerobaculia bacterium
GATGCGCTCGAGGATGGTACGGATGGCCGCGGGCCATCCAAACGCCATCGGCATGTCCGGGTTCATCTGCCGCGATACCCGCTGCAGATAATCCAGATGGTGCCCTGACAGCATCAGGGTCTCCATCTCCCGGCTGCCGGTGGCGTTTTCCTCTTTGTGGGTCAGGATCTTCATGGCTCGTTCGAACGGCTCCAACTGGAGGAGTGACCCAGCCCCCGATTTCCCTACCCCGAATTTGACCCCCTGCAAGAAAAACCACTAAAAAGGGTCGGATAGGGGTCTGACGCGGATCGCCCCCGCGGAGGCAGAGCGATGAGCGTGCCTGATTGGGTTCGAGTTGTCGGTTGTCGGTAAGCCGTCTCTACCGACAACTGACAACCGACAACTCAAACCCGATCACCGACAACTGCTACCCTTCGCCCATGCCCGCCGCCCACCACGACGCCATCATCGTCGGCGCCGGCCCCAACGGCCTGGCGGCGGCCGTGGCGCTGGCGCGGGAGGGGCTCTCCGTCCTCGTCCTGGAAGCGAACGAGACCATCGGCGGCGGCGCGCGGACGATGGAGCTCACCTTGCCCGGCTTCCGCCACGACGTCTGCTCGGCCATCCATCCCATGGGCTTGGTCTCGCCGTTCTTCCGCACGCTGCCGCTGGCGGAGCACGGGCTGGAATGGTGTTTCTCGCCGGCGGCCATCGCCCATCCGCTCGATGGCGGCACCGCGGCCTCGCTCGAGCAGTCGGTCGACGCCACCGCGAAGACGCTCGGGCCGGACGGCGACGCCTGGCGCCGGCTGATGGAGCCGTTCGCGAAGAACGCCGGGAAGCTGTTCGACGAGATCCTCAAGCCGATCAGCCTCTTCCCGAAGCATCCCTTGCTCCTGGCCCGGTTCGGGCTGGAAGGTCTGCAGCCGGCGGTGAGAGTGGCCAACCGGTTCCACACCGACGCGGCGCGCGGCCTCTTCGCCGGCTGTGCCGCGCACTCCTTCGTGCCGCTCGACTGGCTCGGCTCGGCTTCCTTCGGCATCGTCCTCGCCCTCAGCGGCCACGCGGTCGGGTGGCCGGCGGCGAGGGGCGGCTCGGAATTGATCGTCCGCGCCCTGGAGTCGTATCTCCGCTCCCTGGGCGGCGAGATCCGCACCGGCGTGCGCGTCCGCTCCATGCGCGACCTGCCGCCTTCCCGCGCCGTCCTCTTCGACCTCACCCCGCGCCAGCTCGCGGCCATCGCCGGCGACGAGCTGCCGGCGCGCTACCTGCGCAAGCTCCGCGCGTTCCGGTACGGGCCGGGCGTATTCAAGATCGACTGGGCCCTGGACGGGCCCATTCCGTGGCTGGCCGAGGAGTGCCATCGGGCGGCGACGGTGCATGTGGGGGGGACCATCGAGGACATCGCCGCGCACGAGGCCGCCATCTGGCGCGGCCGCGTGACGGACAAGCCGTTCGTCCTGGTGGCCCAGCAGAGCGAGTTCGACCCCACCCGCGCGCCGGCAGGGAAGCGCACCGGCTGGGCCTACTGCCACGTGCCGAACGGCTCGACGGAGGACATGACGGCGATCATCGAGCGGCAGATCGAGCGCTTCGCGCCGGGGTTCCGCAACCTGATCCTGGCCCGCCACACCTTCAACACCGCGCAGTACGAGACGCACGACGCGAACTTCATCGGCGGCGACATCGCCGGCGGCGCGAACAACCTCGTGCAGTTCCTGGCCCGGCCGTTCCCCTCGCGCGATCCATACGCCACCCCGAACCGGCGCATCTATCTCTGCTCCAGCTCGACGCCTCCGGGCGGGGGGGTGCACGGGATGTGCGGCTACAACGCGGCGCAGTCGGCGCTCAAGCGAGTGTTTCGCTGACCGGCCGCTCCCGGACCAGTCCCCGCACGCGGCGCTCGAGCTCCGCCGCGCGCGCGTCGTCGAGCTTCTCCGCCTCTTCGTGCACGCCGTCCGAACTGCCGCCGCTCAGGTCGATCATCTTCTGCACCACGGCCCGCCAGTTCGCCGCCTGGGCCGGCTTGCCCACCGTGTGCAGCGCGAGGAAGTCGAGCGCGTTCGAAGCGCGCGCGTTGATGTCGATGAGGAAGCGCACGCCGCTGCCGCGATCCTCCGCCGCGAACTCCACGATGCCGGCCAGGGGATGCCCCTCCACCGTCGCGAACACCACGCGCGTCGGGTCGACGTCCACCGCCCGCACCTGGATGTTGCCCCGCAGCGGCAGGTGCGCGGTCAGGGTGACGCCGAGCTCCACCCGCCGCGGCGCACCCGGCTCGGCGGCGAACTCGATCGGCATCACTTCCCTGATCCGCTCGCGGAACACGGTCATCAGGCTCACCGCCGTGTACTTTGTGCCGCCGATGTCCGCCCAGAACCGCTTGTGCTCGATCTTCCCCACCCCATCCTCGGGCAGCACCTCGGGAAGCATGTCGGCCAGCATGCGCAACCCTTCCCCGAGCGGCGTTGCCTCGATGCCGAGCGGCGTCAGCGTATCCTCCTCCGGCGCCTCGGGCAGCCTGTGCACCAGCGGCACCGGCATGGCGAGCGGATGCCGATCGGTGATGGCGCGCAGCTGGTCGACGATCTCGTCCAGCGTCGTCACCTCCGGTCCGGCCAGCTCGATGCGGTCGGCATTGCCTTCCAGGACGCTGGCCAGCGCTTTGCCGGCGTCGCGGTACCACACCGGGCGGATCGGCTTGCCGCCCTCCGCCACCGGCACCACGGGCAGCGTCCGCACCATCTTCAGCAGCGGCGCGATCACTTCATCGCCCGGCCCGTAAACGATGCCCGAGCCGACCCGCACCACGCGCGGCGCCTCGGGAGCGGGGCAGGCTTCGTCGAGCTGCAGCACCGCGTCCACAGGACCGGCGGAGCAGACCTCATGGCCGCGTTCGCGCAGCTCGGGGATCACTCCATCGGCGAGGACTCCGCTGCCGGCAACGAATATGCGCATGCCGAAGACGGAGCAGATACGGTGCCCGCCGCTCTCAATGGGGCAGGCCGAACGTGTAGTAAATGCCGCACAACGCGGCCAGCGCCCAACCGCCCGCCCGCACCTCGCGCGCCCGGCCGGCGAGCACTTTCATGAGCGGATGCAGCAGCAGCCCGGCGGTGAGGCCGTTGGCGATGTTGTACGTGAAGACCATCACCACGATGGTGGTGAACGCCGGCACGAGCTCGGTGTAGTCGTCGAAGGCGATCTTCGCCACCGAGGGGAGCATCAGCATGCCGACCACCATCAGCGGAGGCGCGTACGCGTAGCGCAGCGACTGCAGCGGCTCGAAGAGCGGGATGAAGAAGAGCGAGACGAGGAAGAGTGACGCGGTGACGATGGAGGCGAGGCCGGTGCGCGCCCCTTCCCGGATGCCGGTGGCGGACTCGATGTACGCGCCGCTGGTCGACGTCCCCACCAGGCCGCTGAACATGCAGGAGAGCGCATCGACGAGCATCGGCTTCTGCATCTCCGGAAAGTTGCCCCGCTCGTCGAGCATCCCCGCCGCCGCGCCCACGCCGACCAGCGTGCCGAGCGTGTCGAGGAGCGACATCAGAAACAGCGTCAGCAGGATGGGGAGGAAGGAGAGCCGCAGCGTCGATGCGATGTCGAGCTGGAAGGCGATGGGGGAGAGATCGTACGGCAGCGCCACGACCGCCTTCGGCAACGAGCCGACGCCGAGGAGCAGGCCGGCGGCCGCGGTGACGACCATGCCGATGACGATCGCTCCGCGCACGCGGCGGTAGAGCAGCGCGGCGGTGATGACGAAGCCGAGGATGGCCAGCAGCGCCGGCGTGGAGCGGAGGTTGCCGATCTGCACCGGCACGGCCTTGCCGCTGGTCACGATGCCGGTCTCGTAGAGGCCGATGAAGGTGAGGAAGAGGCCGATGCCGGCCGCGAAGCTGTGCTTCATGGAGAGGGAGATGGCATCGGCCAGCCAGGTGCGGATGCCGAGGAGGGTGATGACCAGGAAGATCGCGCCGCTGACGAAGACCGCGCCCAAGCGCTGCTGCCAGGTGATGCCGAACGCGGCGAGCCCGAAGGCGATGAACGCGTTCTCCCCCATGTACGGCGCCACGGCGATGGGGCGCCTCGCGTACGCGCCCATGAGGAAGGTGCCGAACGCCGCGGTGAGGATGGTGGCCACCGTGCTCGGCCCGGTGGGGATGCCGGCCGCGGCGAGGATGGCCGGGTTGACGACGATGATGTAAGCCATGGAGAGGAAGGTGGTGATTCCTCCCATGACGTCGTTGCGCATGCGCGCATGGTAACGGACCGGGCGGGCAACGAGCAGCGAGCAGGAGTACGTGGCATGCAGCGCACGGCCAGGCTCCGAAGTGCTCCTGCTCGCTGCTCGCCGCCCGCCGCTCGCGAAACTACGGCTGGATGGTGACGTTGTTGATGACGCTCTTCACACCGTTGACGCTGTTCGCCGCGTCGGCGATCTTCCGCCGGTCTTCCTCGGTCTTGGCGTGACCGCTGAGCGTGACGACGGCGTCATGGACGTTGATCTCCACGGCGAACGTCTTCTCCGGGACGGCCGTGGCGATCTTGCTCCGCACATCTGCCTCGATGGCCTTGTCATCCCACTGCTTCGGGGTGGCGCGGTTCATCGAGCCGCAGGCGATGCTGAACAGGACGAGAAATGCAGCGAGGATCGAGAGCTTGCGATTCATATACTTTGTTTCCTCCTAGTCGTGGAGGCTGAATAGCAACAGCTGTACCCGCCATGCGCAAAGTCGCCGTTCTGCTCGCCATCCTCTGGGCCGTCGCGGGTGGCGGACGGCGCGATCTCGCCGCGGCTGGTGCGCGACGCGGACGCGTGGCTGCGCGCCCGCGAGGCGTTCATCAGGACCCGCCTATCGCGATGAGCTCGGCTTTCTGCCCCGCGAAAAGCCGGCCGAGGAGGTCATCAAAAGATTCCTGAAACGGTGAAAAGTGGCCCTGACCTTGCTCTTAATAAGTCAGACCTGAACCAACGAAAAGGAGACAAGGTCATGACCACGAAATCATTCAAACGGAACGGCTTCCCCACGCTGGCGGCCCTTTCGCTTTCGCTCTCTCTGGCGGCCTTTGGCTGCTCCACCAATCGCACTCCCGGCAACGGTGAGCCCGCTTCGGCGGTGAGCCCTTCGCCGTCCTCCACGCCGGGCTCTTCCTCCGGCACTCTCGGGACGCATCCGATGTACTCCTCGTCGGTCGAGCGCGGCCCGGCGCCCGCGTCGCCGGTCTCGCGCGCCGATGATGCGGCCGCGACCATGGCGGCGCTTGCCGCCCGCGGCGGCCGCGACCTCGGCCCGGCGCCCGCCGTCCCGGCGGCCGCCAACAGCGTCGCCGTGGTGACGGCGCCGACCGGCCAGTTCATCTCGCCGTCCGCAACCGCCAACCCGCAGGCGACCGTGAATTCGTCCATCAGCTCGGCCCCGACGCCGGTCATCTCCAGCGGCGCCGGCGGCGAAGACGGCTCCTTCCTCGGCAGCGACGTTGCCGCCGCCACCGGCGCGACGGCGCCCGTGATCAGCAATGCGGCGACGGGCACCGGCACGGGCACGACCAGCGTGACCGCCGCCTCCACCGCCGTTCCGACCGTGACCGCGGCTTCCGGCACGGCCAGCACCACCGGCCTGACCGGTGCCGCGGCCCCGATCTTCACCACGCCGACCACCGCCCTCACCCCGACGAACGCGGCCACCCTGGCGACGCCGGGCCAGTTCGCGGCCACCACCGGCACGGTGTTGCCGTCCGCGACCGTCTCCTCCGCGTTGACCGCCACCCCGACCGCGGCCGCAAACCCGGTCGTCTCGGCGGCGTCGACCGTGACGGGCACGACGACGACCGCGGCTGGTTCAACCGCCACCGCGAACACGACCACCACCACCGCCACCGCGCGCGGGACGGGGAACGTGAACAACGGGCTCCGCCGCACGACATCGACGACGACGAGCGCCGTCCGCATCGAGCACGCTGCGAATGGAACGATCGTGGTGACGAATCACCCTTGAGCGACTCCTCCGCCCTTCCGGGGCACCTTCTCCCCGCGCCGCGGGGAGAAGGCTCTTGCGCGGCGCCGGATGAGGGGCGTATTTCAGGAACGAAGCCATGACCGCAGACATCCGCATCGGCACTTCCGGCTGGCACTACAAGCACTGGGTCGGCCGCTACTATCCGGAGAAGACGAAGTCCGCCGAGATGCTCCCCCACTACCTGCGCGACTTCGACACGGTGGAGCTGAACAACACCTTCTATCAGCTGCCGAAGGAGGAGTCGTTCGACGCCTGGCGCGACTCCACGCCGCCCGACTTCCTCTTCGCCGTGAAGGGCAGCCGCTTCCTCACCCACATGATCAAGCTGAAGGATGCGGAGCGCGGCCTGTCCAATTTTCTACCCCGCGCGGAGCGCCTCGGCGACAAGCTGGGGCCGATCCTCTGGCAGCTGCCGCCTCACTGGAAGGTGAACGTGGAGCGGCTGGAGGAGTTCCTCGGCAAGCTCCCGCCGCAGCACCGCTATGCGTTCGAGCTGCGCAACGAGACCTGGATGAATGACGCCGTGTACGACGTGCTGCGCAAGTACAACGCGGCGTTCTGCATCTACGAGCTGGCTGGCTACCGCTCGCCCATCGAGCTCACCGCCGACTGGACCTACATCCGCCTGCACGGCCCGACGCTCTTCAAATACCAGGGGAGCTACAGCGACCGCCAGCTGGCCGAATGGGCCGAGCGCATCCGCGACTGGCGCCGCAAGCTGCAGGCGATCTACGTCTACTTCGACAACGACGACTCCGCGTACGCGGTGGACAACGCGCTGACGCTGCGCAGGCTGGTCAAACAGCGGGCAAAGAAGGCGGCATAGAAAAATGTAGGGCCGGCTCTCAGCCGGCCCAACTATTCTCTGACTGCGGGCCGGCTGAGAGCCGGCCCTGCATTTTTCTAGCGCCTGTTGCCGCCGCCGAAGAGGCGGAGCAGCAGGATGAAGAGGTTGACGAAGTCGAGATAGAGCGTGAGCGCGCCGTAGATGGCGAGGTTCTCCTGCGTCGGCCCGCCCACCGTGGCGAAGGCGCGCAGCTTCTGCGTGTCATAAGCGGTCAGGCCGAGGAAGACGAAGACGCCGACCACGCTGATCACGAACGACAGGCCGCTGGAGTGAAGGAAGATGTTCACCACCGAGCAGATGACGATGCCGATCAGGCCCATGAAGAAGAACGAGCCCCATGAGGTGAGGTCGCGCTTGGTCACCGTGCCGTAGAGAGTCATCGCGCCGAACATGCCGGCCGCGGTGAGGAACGCCTGCAGGATGGACTGCTGTGAATAGAGGAAGAAGATCGCGCTGAGGCTGAGGCCGTTCAGCAGCGAGAAGGCGAAGAACAGCATCGCCGCCGTGCCGGGCGCGAAGCGCCGGATGCCGCGCGAGATGGCGAAGACGAGGCCGAGCTCGACGATGAAGAGGCCCCACGGAACGATGCGGTTGGAGAAGATGAGCTGCTGCATGGCCGGCGAGACCACCACCCACGCGGAGGACAGCGCCGTGAGCAGCAGGCCGCCGAACATCCAGCCGTACACCGACCGGACGAACGCCCGCACGCGCAGGTCCATCTCCGCCGTGCTCGCGCTCACCCACTGAGGCTGCCCCTGTTGGTATTGACTCATTGATACCTCCCTGCGCGGATACTAACGCGACTTCCGTGCGGCGCTGTTCCGCGGAAATGTAGGACCGGCTCTCAGTCGGCCCCGCAGCGAGAGAATTGCCGGGGCCGGCTGAGAGCCGGCCCTACATTTCCCTTCGGGCCCATTCTTTGCTCCTTCGGAATTCACAATGCTGGACTCAGGTTTAATCGGTTACCAGAAACTTGATAGCATTGCGCTCATATAGCGCTAACTGTCAGAAGGAGAAACAACTTATGTCTAAAATCATCGGCATTGACCTCGGCACGACCAACTCCGTCGTCGCCATCATGGAGGGCAACGAGCCCAAGGTCATCGTCAACGCCGAAGGGAGCCGCATCACCCCCTCCGTCGTCGGCTTCGCCAAAAACGGCGAGCGCCTCGTCGGCCAGGTGGCCAAGCGCCAGGCGGTGACGAATCCCGAGAACACCATCTTCTCCATCAAGCGCTTCATGGGTCGCAAGTACGACGAAGTGAACGAAGAGATGAAGATGGTCCCCTACAAGGTGACCCGCGCCTCGAACGGCGACGTCCGCGTCGACATCCAGGGCAAGATGTACTCCCCGCCCGAGATCTCCGCGATGATCCTGCAGAAGCTCAAGCAGGCCGCGGAAGACTACCTCGGCGAAAAGGTCGACCGCGCCGTCATCACCGTCCCCGCCTACTTCAACGACTCCCAGCGCCAGGCCACCAAGGACGCGGGCGAGATCGCCGGTCTCAAGGTCGAGCGCCTGGTCAACGAGCCGACCGCCGCCGCGCTCGCCTACGGTCTGGACAAGAAGGCCAACGAGACCATCGCCGTCTATGACTTCGGCGGCGGCACGTTCGACATCTCCATCCTCGAGGTGGGCGACGGCGTGGTCGAGGTCAAGTCGACCAACGGCGACACGCACCTGGGCGGCGACAACGTCGACCAGAAGCTCATCGACTGGATCATCGACGAGTTCCGCAAGGACCAGGGCATCGATCTGTCCAAGGACAAGATGGCCCTGCAGCGCCTCAAGGAAGCGGCCGAGAAGGCCAAGATCGAGCTCTCGTCCACCATGTCCACGGACGTCAACCTGCCGTTCATCACGGCCGACGCCTCCGGCCCCAAGCACCTCAACATGCAGCTCACCCGCGCCAAGTTCGAGCAGCTCATCGGCGACATCGTGCAGCGGACCATGGGCCCCTTGAAGCAGGCCCTGGCCGACGCCGGCGTCGACCCGAAGACGATCGACGAGGTCGTGCTGGTGGGCGGCTCGACCCGCATCCCCATGGTCCAGAAGATGGTCCAGGACTACTTCGGCAAGGAGCCCCACAAGGGTGTGAACCCCGACGAAGTGGTCGCGGTCGGCGCGGCGGTGCAGGGCGGCGTCCTCGGCGGCGACGTGAAGGACGTCCTGCTGCTCGACGTCACCCCGCTCTCCCTCGGCATCGAGACCCTCGGCGGCGTGATGACCAAGCTCATCGAGCGCAACACCACCATCCCCACGCGCAAGTCGGAGACCTTCTCCACCGCGGCCGACAACCAGACCTCGGTCGAGATCAAGGTCTACCAGGGCGAGCGGGAGATGGCCTCCGCGAACAAGCTCCTCGGCGCGTTCCACCTGATCGGCATCCCGCCGGCGCCGCGCGGCATCCCGCAGGTCGAGGTCACCTTCGACATCGACGCGAACGGCATCATGCACGTCACGGCCAAGGACCTCGGCACCGGCAAGGAGCAGAAGATCACCATCACCAGCTCCTCCGGCCTGTCGAAGGACGACGTCGAGAAGCTCGTTCGCGACGCGGAAGCGCACGCGGACGAGGACAAGAAGCGCCGCGAGGAGATCGAAGCGAAGAACCAGCTCGACAGCCTCGTGTACAACGTCGAGAAG
>DASYMJ010000195.1:0-33650 GCA_036009105.1 Thermoanaerobaculia bacterium
CAGCAGAATTGCCAGAACAAGCCGCTGTGCGACGACCCGGTGCTGCAGAAGCTGGAGCGGCACGTCGCGTTGCGCGCGCAGGAGCTCGGCCCGGAAAAAGTCGCGGTCATCTTCCTCGGCGACAACATCTATCCGGCCGGCCTGAACCCGAAGAAGGGGAGCGAGTTTCAGGCGGGCAGCTGGCGGCTCTCCGCGCAGGTGGATGTGGCGCGCAGGAGCGGCGTGCGCGGCTGGTTCGTGCCGGGCAATCACGACTGGAACACGAACGAGGTGGGCGGCTTCGAGCGCATCCGGGCGCAGGCGGAGTTCCTCGCGGCGGTGACGGATGCGCGCGTGGCGATGCGTCCGCGCGGCGCCTGCTCGGGGCCGGACGTGGAGACGCTCGGCGGCGCGCTGTCGGTCGTCTTCGTCGATACCGCCTGGTGGCTGCACCCGGCAAAGGACCGCCCCGGCTCGCCGCCCTGCAATGCGACGACGGAGGCCGCCGCCGCGGAGGCGCTCCGCCTGACCCTCACTCCGCTCAATGCCCGGCGCACGATCATCGTCTCGCATCATCCGTTCGAGAAGAGCGTGGGGCGGCACGGCACGTCGGGCAGCGGCAAACAGGACTTCGCCTCGACGGAGAACCGGCGCATGCGTACCGCGCTGCAGAAGGCCGTCACCGATTCGGGCCTTCATCCGCTGATGTGGGCCGCGGGCCACGATCACTCGCTGCAGATCCTCCGCGGCGAGAAGGTGGCCATCGACGTGGTCAGCGGCCTGGGATACTCGCGCAAGTCGACCGGCGTCACCTGCACGGCGGACGTCGTGTACGCGTCGGAGCGTCCCGGCTACATGGTGCTGGACATCCCCACCGACCCCGCCGCCCAGCCGCGCCTGGAGGTGCGGGAGCTGAACGGGCCGGCGGCGCCGTTCTCGATGCGGCTGCCGTAGGGGCCTAGGTGCCGTTGCGGTAGCAGTGGCAGGCGATGGAGTTGCAGCAGGCGTAATAGCCGTTCTGGCAGGAGACGCTGCAGCCGCCGTTGCCCGATGAGCAACTGGTGGAGCCCGCGCCGCCGGAGACGCAGTTCGCAGCGCTTCCGCCCGAGCCGTTACCCGGATCGTTGTCATACGGGCCCGCGTCGGGCGCGGCGCGTAACTGCCGGCCGGCGCGCTCATCGACCGGCTGCAGCGACAGCTCGTACCCGCTGGCCCGTGTAATGGCGAAGTCCGCCGGAAGCTCGCGATCGATCTGGGCGTCGCCGAGATGCAGGATGATCATCTTGCGCTCGCGCGACGAAATGATGACGACCGACTCGGTCGCAATCTCCACGTGTGCACGCCGCAGCACGAGGTCGAGCGGAGCTACCTCCTCCTCGCTGCGAAGCGTGATCGTTTCCTCGACCACCCCATCCGGAACCTCGGCAGCAATGTCGTGGGAGCGGGGCAGCGGCGTGATTGCGTCGACGGAGACGACGACGGAATGGCCGGCAGCGTGAATGGCTATGTCGCCATCGATGGTGCGATACGGCATGGACGCGGCAGCCTGATGCGCGCAGCCGAGAAACAGAATGGCGGCTGCTAAAGACTCCTTGAGGTTTCTTTGCATCATTCCCTCCGTAGGGAAGGGATGATAGCACGAATCAAGCCTCCACGTCCTCCCAGATCTTCACGTCCTTGCTCTCCCGCAGGAACAGCGAGCCCACCACGAACGTCAGCATTGCGACGCCGATGGGGTACCAGAGGCCGGCGTAGATGTGGCCCGTCTTCGCCACCACCGCCGTCGCGATCAGCGGCGTGAAGCCGCCGAACCAGCCGTTGCCGATGTGGTAGGGCAGGGAGAGCGACGTATACCGGATCTTCGCCGGGAAGGCCTCCACCAGGAATGCGGCGATGGGGCCGTAGACCATCGTCACGAAGAGCACCTGCACGAACACCAGCAGGGTGAGCATCACCGGATTGAGCGGCGAGGAGTAGGCCTTCATGGCCTGGTAGATCGGGTAGTAGCTCAGCGCGGCGATGAGGTTGCCGGCCATCATGATCTTCTTCCGGCCGATGCGGTCGGAGAGCGCGCCGAAGACGATGAAGAACGGTGTGCCGAGGGCCAGGGCGATAGCGACGATGATGTTCGCCATCACGAACTCGACCTTCAGCACGTTCTGCAGAAAAAAGAGCGCGTAGAACTGCCCCGTGTACCAGACAACCGCCTGTCCCGCCGCGGCGCCGAAGAGGACGAGGAGGATCACCTTCCAGTTCTTCCGGTTGCCCAGGCTGTCCCGCAGCGGCGTCGTGGAGGTCTTCCCCTCCGACTTCAATTTCGAGAAGAGCGGGGACTCCTTCAGCTTGAGGCGGATGTAGAGCGACATGCCGACGAGGAGGATGGAAAGCAGAAAAGGGATGCGCCAGCCCCAGGCCTTGAAGTCGGCCTCGCTCATGCGCGTGCGGACGGCGAGGATGACACCGAGGGAGACGAAGAGGCCGAGGGTGGCGGTGGTCTGGATGAAGCTCGTGTAGAAGCCGCGCCGGTTGTCCGGCACGTGCTCGGCCACGTACACCGCCGCGCCGCCGTACTCGCCGCCGAGGGCCAGGCCCTGGATGAGGCGCAATGCGACGAGGATCAGCGGCGCGCCGATGCCGATGCTGGCGTAGGTGGGCAGCAGACCGATGACGAACGTCGCGCCGCCCATGATGAGCAGCGTCACCAGGAACGCGTACTTGCGTCCGACCAGGTCACCGATGCGGCCGAAGACGATCGCCCCGAACGGCCGCACGGCGAAGCCGGTGGCGAACGTGGCCAGGGTGAGCAGGAACCCGGCGGTGGGATTCGACTTCGGGAAAAACGAGCCGGCGATGATGGTAGCGAGGCTGCCGAAGATGTAGAAGTCGTACCACTCGATCATCGTCCCCGCCGCGGATGCGGCGATGACTTTCCAGATGGAGGATCCGCTCGCGGTTGGTTGCATGTGCCGGATTGTACGGGCGATCAGCGATCAGCGATCGGCGATCGGGAGGACGGCCGGCCATCCCGCGGAGCGCGCCAGATCCTGTCTGATCGCCGATCGCTGATGTCCGATCGCCAATCAGGCCGGATACGGATACCCCGCCGCGAGCGCCTCCTCCAGCGTCGCGTCATGCTTGTAGATGTCCTCGAAGAACTGCACCGCGCCGTCGTCCTGCACGTGCGCGGTCGTGTAGATGATCATGATAGGGATGGGCTGCCTGATGCGGACCACAGTCGGGTCGCCGGTGCCGTTCATGGCGCCCTTGATGCGCTGCGGCGTCCACTCCGGCTGATCGCGCAGCACCCACGCGGCGAGTCCGGCCGGATCGGCCACGCGGATGCAGCCGTGGCTGAAGTCGCGCCGCGAGCGGTCGAACAGGGTTTGGGCGGGCGTGGAGTGCAGGTAGACGTTGTTCTCGTTCGGGAACATGAACTTGACCAGCCCCAGTGCATTCGAGGAGCCGGGCTTCTGCCGCACCCGGTAGTCGCCGGTGCGGAGGTGCGCGATGCGCGCGTCGTCCACCGTGGCGCCGATCACGCGGTCGTTCGCGTCAACGATCTCGTAGTTGTTGCGGGCCAGATAGTCGCGGTCGCCCTTCTCCAGATGGGGCACGATCTCGCCGCGCTGGATGTTCGGGGTCACGTTCCAGTACGGGCGGAAGACGACGTACTTCGTCTCGTCCTCGAAGATCGGCGTCTGGTGGTTGTACGCCTGCCCCACCACCACGCGCATGGTCACCGCCGTCTTGTTGTCCGGCCCCCACGCGCGCAGCACGAACTCCGGCACGTTGACGATGATGGGCGGCGCGGAGAACTGCATCGGGGCCCAGCGCCAGCGCTCCAGGGCCCACTGGATCTGCCGCACGCGGTAGCCGAGGGGCACGTTGAGGGCGGCGAACGTCTTCGGCCCCATCGTGCCGTTGTTCTCCAGGCCGTGCCGGGTCTGGAAGCGCTTCACGGCGTCGATCAGCGCACCGTCGTAGATGCCGCGCGTCTCGTCGAACGCCACCGGCGTGGGCAGGTCGCCGATGCGGCGCAGCATGCGCGTCAGCTGCGCGAGGCCGGCGTAAGCATCCCCCGGCTTGACCGATTTCACGACCGGCAGCGGCTTCTCGTTCGCCGCGTCCGCGGCGTAGCGGCGGTACTGGCCCAGCGCCTGCTGCAGGCGGCGGTACTCCTCGTATTGCGGCTCGATGTCCGACAGCGCCATGGCCGGGTCGGGCGACACGGCCACGTCGGTCAGCCGCGTCGGCAGGTAGTACTTCTTTCCCTCGATGTCGAGGTCGAAGCGGAGATTGCGCGGGTTGATGCGGCCGATGTGGAGGTCGGAGATGTAGCGCATCAATGTGGCGCTCAAGGCGAGATCGAAACGCGCCAGCGCGGTCTCGTTCGGGGCCGCATCCAACAGCGCCAGCCGCTCCCGCCAGCGCGGCGCGTCGTAGTCGACGGCGTTGATGCCCTTCACATCCGCCGCTTCGAACATCGAGATCACCACCCGCGCCTGGGGCGTCACTCTGCCATTGCTCGACCAGAAGTTCGTGTAGCCGACCGGCCCATAAAAATTGCGCAGGTGCTTGCGATAGTCGGAGAAGTCGGGCCAGCGCAATTCGTCCATCCGCCCGGCCTCGACCAGCGATTGAATCAGCTTCGCGCCCGCCGTCTGGGGGAGCGGTTCCGGCGCCTGGCCGAAAACGGCCGGGCAGACGAAGAGCAGGAGGAGACACACAATGGACCGGCGCATGAGGGGTCCATTGTAAGGTCCGTGGCGCGCTCAGGCCGTGCGCGGGATCACGCGCGCCGCAACTCGATGACCGTGATCTCGCCATGCACGCCCAGCCGCGACGGCGGCCCCCAATATCCCGTCCCTCGGCTCACGTAGAGCCACGTGCGGCCGATGCGATGCAGCCCGGCCACCACCGGCTGGAACCAGCGGATGAGCAGGTTGAAGGGGAAGAACTGGCCGCCGTGGGTGTGGCCGGAGAGCTGGAGGTGGACGCCGAGGCGGTCGGCATCCTGCGCGGTCTGCGGGCGATGGGAGAGCAGCACCTTGACCGCGTCGCGCGGCGCGCCGGCCAGGGCGCGGTCGGGATCCTGCTTGTGCGTGTAGCGGCCCACCGGATCGGTCACGCCGGCCATCACCAGCTTTGCTTCACCCCGCCGGATGATGCGGTGCTCGTTCTTGAGGAACTGCAGGCCGTGGCGCTCCAGCTCCGGGATCCATTCCGAGGCTCGCCAGTAGTACTCGTGGTTCCCGGTGACGTAGAAGACGCCGTCGCGCGCGCGCAACTCGCGCAGCGGCGCGATGGAGTCGCGCACCTCGTGCACGTACGAGTCGACCAGGTCGCCGGTGATGGCGATCGCGTCGGCGTCGAGGGCGTTCGTCCGCTCCACCAGCGACGCGACGAAGCGCCGCTGGATGGTCGGCCCCACGTGCACGTCGCTCCATTGCACGATGCGGTAGCCCTCCAGCGCCTCGGGCAGCTCGTCGATGGCGACAGGGACGCGTCGCACGCGCGGGCAGCGCGCCTGGACCAGGCCGACGGCGGAGAGCACGCCCGCCGCGCCGAGGATGGCGAAGCTGAGGGCGCGGCCGCTGATGAGGGGGAGGGTGGTGGCGAGGGAGGCGAGGAAGGAGCCGAGACGGATGAGGTCGCCGGCCGCGACGAGGATGAGCAGCGTGGCAAAGACGGCCAGCGTCGCATAGCCGGTCCAGTGCATCACCGTGCGCCGGCGAAGGTGATCGGAGCGGCGGACGAGCATGGGCAGGATGGGCAGCAGGGAGAGGAGGAAGATGCCGCCCCAGGCGAGCGCGGGGGCGAGGCCGCCGGCGCGCGCGGCCGCGACGACCGGCCGGCCGGCGTAGGCGAAGAGGGCCAGCCAGACGGCCGGCAGGGCGACGAAACGGATCGGCGCGGCGCCGTTCCGGGCCAGGGTTCGGATGCGTTTCATGTACCGTCACTAACGGTTCGGCGGGCGCGATGTTTCCCGGGAACGATCCTGATCCCCGGCGCGTTTTCCTCGGGCGTAAGGAGACAACCCGTGAACAAACGTCAACCGGTCTGGCTCGCTGCTCTCGCCGTCCTGGCGCTGGTAGCGTACGCCGCCGCCACGAAGCCCGCACCGTCCGCCGCCCCTGCCTCGAAAGGAGCCGCCATGCATTCGAACGCCGCCAAGCCCTCCGACACCGAGCTGAAGAAGAAGCTGACGCCCATCCAGTACGAGGTGACGCAGCACGAGGGAACGGAGCCGCCGTTCCGCAACGAGTACTGGGACAACCACCAGGCCGGCATCTATGTCGACGTCGTCTCCGGCGAGCCGCTCTTCAGCTCGCTCGACAAGTTCGAGTCCGGCACCGGCTGGCCGAGCTTCACCAGGCCCCTGGAGACCGCGAATGTGGTGACCAAAACCGATCGCAAGTTCTTCATGGCCCGCACCGAAGTCCGCTCCAAGCACGCCGACTCCCACCTGGGGCACGTCTTCGACGACGGCCCGGCCCCGACCGGCCAGCGCTATTGCATGAACTCGGCGTCGATGCGCTTCATCCCGGTGGAGAAGCTCGAGGCCGAGGGTTACGGGCAGTACCTCCACCTGTTCCGGAAGGAAGCGAAGAAGTAGTGGCCAGGACGGAGACCGCCACGCTCGCCGGCGGTTGCTTCTGGGGTGTGGAGGAGTTCCTCCGCTCGCTGCCCGGTGTAGTCGACACGACCGTCGGCTACACCGGCGGCACCGTGGCCAATCCGCGCTACGACGATGTGAAGACGGGCCGCACCGGCCACGCCGAGGCGCTGGAGATCGTGTTCGACCCTTCGAGGATCACCTACGGGGAGCTCCTCGACTTCTTCTTCCGCCTGCACGACCCGACCACGGCGAACCGCCAGGGCAACGACATCGGCACGCAATACCGCTCCGCCATCTTCTTCCACGACGAGACGCAGCGCGCCGCCGCCGAAACGGCGATCCGCACTGCCCGGAAGAAGTGGCCGCGCCCCATCGTGACGGAAGTGGTGCCAGCGACGCAGTTCTGGTCCGCGGAGGAGTACCACCAGGACTACCTGCAGAAGTATCCGAACGGGTACAACTGCCACTATTTGCGGGGGTGATCAGCGCGGCAGCACCGCTACCGCGCGCAACGGCCCGCCCGACCCGCCCGCGATCTTCATCGGCAGGGGCAACGGGATCTGATCCGCCGTCCTGCCGCGCTCCGAGAAATGGATCGGCGCGTCGAGATGCGTGCCGCCATGCTCCGGCGTGCAGATGGAATTCGACGCGTAGAACCACCCGGCCGGCGTCTGCCCATGCGCGAGCTGCTTCAACTCGAAGGACGTGGGCGAGGTCGGCCAGTAGAGCGTGTGCTCGTCGAACGGCCAGGAGAGGTCGACCAGCTCGCCGGTGGCGAGGTTCGCGGGCCGCGGCGCGGTGGCGCAGGCGGCGAGCGCGAGAAGAGCGAGGACGGCGACGTGGCGATGCATGAAAAGGAATTGTGGCACGCGTGAAAAGCAGCCACCACGCCGTCTACCTAACTGCGTGTGAATGGGTCCCGCGCAAAAGGAGGCTCCCGATGGTGAAACAGGCTCTCATTGTCACGATCTCCGACTATTCCAGTCTGGGCTCCGGAAACGATCTCGCGGGTCCTCCGAACGATGCCGAGGTCTGGCACGACGTGCTCGAGAAATCGGGTTTCGAGGTGCACCGGCTGGCCGACTCCACCGCCACCAAGGAGCGCTTCATCGACACCGCGCAGCGCCTGTCGGCGGTTCCGGACAGCAACAACGTGATCGTCTTTTCCGGTCATGGAACGCGGCTCCGCATTCCGGGACATCCGGTAGCGGACGGGCTCGTGATGTTCAAGCCGGCCGATAAAGACATCACGAACTATACGAGCTACGTCATCTTCGATTTCGAGTTCCCGCGCTTCATCAGCCGGATCGCCGAACGCGCGAAGGTGACGCTCATCCTGGACTGTTGTTTCGCCGCAGCGACGGTGCGTTTGCCGATCACCGCCATCATGGCGCAACAGGCGCTTGCCGTGAGTGCAAATGCCCGGATCACGACGCCCCGCTTCATCAGCCTGCCCGATTCGCGCGCCGAGGATGCGCCGCCGGAGAACAGTCTTTTCGCATTGAACTTTCGGGTACCGGTGCTCGCGCCGCCGGCCCAGGCCGCCGCTATCCAGAGCGCGGCAGCGCCCGACGCTCCGAAGTCCGAGCTTCTGATCGACGGCTACCGCTACGTCCTCTCCGACAAGCCGGCCGTCCCGGACAAACCGCCCGTGCCGCCGACCGGGCTGATCGATCTGGGGATGCCGCTGGGCCAGCAGATGCTCGCTTTCACTCCCGGCTCCGAGCCGATGGTCATCGCGGCCGCCGGCCTGAATCAATCAGCATTCGAGGACAACACCGTCGACGGCGGCAAGTCCTACGGGGTCTTCTCGTTCTTCGCCGCACAAGCGCTCGGCCGGAATTCGAAGCTGGCCGCCACGCTGCTGTGCGACCTCGTCAACAGCGACATCAACGCACTGCTGGGCGGCCAGGCATCGCTCTGTCCCACCAGGAGCGGCCGCGAAGAGAAGAGCTTCCTCCTCTGAGCACTGCGAATGGCGCTACGATGAGCACTCACCAGATCGAGCAGCAGATATCCGTCGGCGTGGCCCGTCGTCCCGGGGCGCACACCGGGGAGGCCGAGTTGACGCTGGGCAGGCACGGAAAGATCGCCGTGACGAGCGGCGCCGTCGTGGCGCTGCTCGCTATGGCGTTCGTCATGCCCGCCGGCCAGCAGGTGCTCCGCCGCGCGCATCGCGCAATGCTCCTTCATGAGTTGCGCGGCGCTGCGGCCGATGCGGGCGTGGTCATCCCGTACATCACCGAATGGCGCTCAATGCGAGCTGCGACCATGCGCGGTGAGCCGCGGCCGCCGGAGGCTCGCCGGTTATCGATGCGAGCGGCAGCGGACAACATGCTCGTCGCCGCTCAGGGCGACGACACGGCCGATGCGCATTATGCCGCCGGCGTCGCGCAACTGGTCACGGGTGATCGTGAGCAGGCGATCGCCTCGTTCCAGTCCGCGGTCGCCCGCGATCCGGGCGATGCGCGGGCAACCGCGGCACTGGCCGAAACGCTGCGGCGCGATGCGGTGGCGACAGGCAGGCCGGCGGAACTGTGCGCCGCGCTGGCCGCCGCGCACCGGGCGCTGGCGCAGAACGACCAGCTGCCGGCCGCACGCCATGCCTGGGCCGCGGTGCTCGATGACCTAGGCATCGAGGCGCAGGCGCGCGCGGCCTGGGCCGAGTTGCTGAGCGCCGACCCGGCGGCCGAATGGCGGCCGGACATCGAAAAGAGATTGGCCGCGCCGCCCTCCAGATCCGAGGTGCAGGTCTGGATGGAGGTCGCGTACAAGCCTGAGGACGTGGCGAAGCTCAGCGAGGAGGGGCTGCGCGCCGTCGTCCTCGGCCATCCGGAGATGGCCCGCGGGTGGGTGGAGTCGCAATACCTCACCGACTGGGCGACAGCCTACCGGTCCGGCGACCGGCAGGCCGCTGCGCAGGCGCTCACTGCCGCGCGGCGAGTGGCCACGGAGGTGCGTGCCATCGCCGGGGAGACGCTCGCCGCGGAGGCGGTCGCCGTCATCGACGATGCCACGCGGCGCGGCGACTCCGAACGTCTGGCGCTCCTCGCCCAAGGCCAGATCGCCTACCAGAACGGGCGCAAGCTGCTGTCCGATGACAAGACGACGGAAGGCATTCAGAAGCTGACCTCCGCGGCCGCGGACCTGAGGAGCGCAGGCAGTCCGCTCGCGGCCGTGGCCACGCATTACGCCATTACCGGCTCGAGCGCGGTCGATCAGGCGGCCACTGCATCGAAGGCCTATCGTGACCTGCTCGACAGCGAAGCAGGGCGGGACGGGCACATGGCACTCCGCGCACAGTCGCTGCGCGAGCTGGGCCTGACCGTGGCGTTGCTCGGCCGCTGGAACGAAGCGATGAGCACGCTGCAGGCATCCGCCACGCTGTTCGAGCGCCTCGGCGAGACGAACAACCTCGGGATCTCCTGTCTCGACATTTCCGGGACCCTGGATCAGCTCGGGCAGCCGGAAGCGGCGTGGCGGGAGCGCATCAAGGCGTTCAGGCTCTTCAGCGAGACCGGACAGACGAAATGGATCGAGACCACCCTTGCGGACGCCGCCCTTTTCTCCATCGCCTCACGCGATTGGAACGCCGCGCATGCGTTCGCCACGCTCGACGTCGATGCCGTGAAGGCGCTTGCACATCCACTGAAGACCTCACGGGCCTGGATGCGGAAGGCGATCATCGAAGTGAACAGCGGCGAGGACGCAACGCAGTCTCTTCTCCGTGCAAACGCCGCGGCAAAGAACATCGCCGAGGGGGCGGAGCGCACACGCGCGGAGATCGGCATCGTCGAGGCGCTGAGCATCCAGCAGCGCAAACCGGCCGACGCGGCCGGGATGCTGGGACGGAGCATCGCCTTTTATGCCGGCCGCGGGCTGAACGTCTTCCTCCCCGATGTGTATCTGCTTCGCTCCCGCGCTTTCGCCGCGGCGGGCGATGACGGCGCGGCCTGGAAGGACGTGACGAGCGGTATCGCCATGCTGGAAAACCAGCGGTTGCAGGTCGATGACGTCAGTTTGCGGAACGGTCTCTTCGATCGGGCCTGCGAGCTGTTCGACGACGCTGTCCGCCTCGCTCTGCGGCGCGGAGACACTGTCGCAGCGTTCACCTACGCGGATAAGGGCCGCTCCCGCGCGCTCCTCGACACCCTCGGCGACGGCACTCCGCGAGCGGCGGAAAATATCGCCGCCATTCAATCGAGCCTGGGTGATGGTGTCCTGGTCGAGTTTCATGCGTTGCCCGAAAAGCTCGTGACGTTCGTCGTTTCTCGCGAGGGGCTGCAGACCTTCGAGCACGACGTCGCGTCGGCTGAGCTGGAGCGGCGGGTGTCGATGTTCGTCAGCGCCACGATCGCGCAGACGGCGGTGGAGGAACTGCAGCGCTCCGGTGGCGAGCTGTTCGATCTTCTGCTCGCAAAATCGACAGGGAACAGCAGTGCGCCGCTCGTCATCGTGGCTGATGGACCGTTGCGCAGCGTGCCGTTCGCGGCGCTGTACGACCGCGTGCACGGGCAATACGTGATGGAGGCGCGGCCGCTGACCCTGACGCCGAGCGCCGCCGTATTCGTCGATCGCACGCGCGCTCTCTCGGAGCGGGGTGGGGCTGCACCTCGATCCGTCCTCGCGATCGGCGATCCGTCCTTCGATAACGAACGCTTTTCCACGCTGGCCCGCCTGCCGGGCAGCGGCCGGGAGGCGCGGGCCATCGCGCCGCTGTACGCGACGTCCACGGTCTGGCGTGCCGAGGAGGCGACGAAGAAGCGCTTCGCATCCGAGGCGACGCGCTTCGATGTCGTGCACTTCGGCGGCCACGCCGTTTCGAATCATGTGAGACCTGCCGCGTCCTTCCTCCTTTTCGCCGCCGGCGCGAAAAGCGAGAAAGACGACGGAGCGTTGTATTCGTCCGAGATCGTGCGGATGCGTTTCGCATCCACACGCATCGTCGTCCTCGCTGCCTGCGAATCGCTGCACGGCGATCCGGCGGGACGTGAGGGGCTGCCGACGATCGGCCGCTCGTTCCTCGAGGCGGGCGTTCCGACCGTCATCGGCACCTTGTGGCCGATCGACGACGATGTCTCGGCGAATCCTCTGGTTGTCCTGCATCGGAAGCTGGCCGGCGGCGTTCCTGCCGACGAGGCGGTTCGCGCCGTTCAGCTCGCGATGCTCCATTCCGGTGATCCCTCGCAACGGCACCCTTCGCAATGGGCCGCGTTCGCCGTGCTGGGCGCCGCCCGCACACGAGACCAATAAGGAGACAGAGTCATGGCCACGCTGCGCGTCAGTTTCGTCGGAATCATGTGTCATTACGACATGGCCGACCCCGACCGTCCGAAGAAGAAGGAAACCGATCCGTTCCGGCGCACGATCGTCGTGAATGCCACGAATCTCGAACACCCTCACCAGGCGTTTCTCGCCGTTCCGCACGACAAGGTGCTTTCCGACATCGGCTGGCCGAAGCCGGTCAAATGCACGATCGATGGATCGCCGTTCCAACGGTACGACCTCGATGGCGTCCGTATGCGGGTGTTGTCGGGACCGGATGATCTCGAGGACAGCGCGCCCGATCCGAGCAGCTTCCTGGTCGATCCGACGTTCACCACGTTCGTTCCTCCTCTCGGGCAGGTCATCCAGAATTTCAAGCCGATCGATCCGGACTACGTCGAGTACAACGAGAGCAATCCCGATCTCGTCGCCGCCCACTTCGACATGCGGGCGGGCAGGCTGCATGTGGCGGAGTTCGATTCGTTTGCGTCGTTCTTCAATCCGTCCCTCAGCTTCCCGCCGGGAGGACGCATCCCGCTCGCCTCGCGCGTGCGCCTCGACATCGAGGTCGATCCCACCGGCGGAATCGTCATCGTCGGAGAGTTCTACAAAGCGCCGAACCGGCCGAAGCGCCGGCTCATCCTCGATCCCGGCGTCCGGCGGATCCTGATCGGGAACGTCGTTCCTGCAGACATCGCCATGCTCGATGAAGGCGCCTCCGAGCCCGCCGATCACGCCGCACACGGCGGCGCCGCCGTCGGCAGCCGCGCGGGGCACTTCGAGATCTATTCGCGTCTGTCCAAGAACTTCCGGAACAACGCCGCGACCCGGGTCGGCTCGACGCAGCTCCTGCCGCAAACGCCCGCGCCGGATGACCGGCCGGCCCGCGGCATGAGCGGCGGCTGTCCCGGCACGAACTATCCGCCCTGATCAGCGTGGTGCAAACACCAGCACGTCCCGGCTCATCGTCACCTCCATCCCGTCCACCGCGGCCATCCGCTCCCGTTCGCGGGTGCGGAGGCCGCGGTAGGAGGAGGTCATCACGTCCTCGATCGACTGGTGATCGAGATGGGCGGTGTGGTGGACGCGTTCCTGGTGGACGAGCGTGAAGAGGGGAGCGAACAGATCGACGGTGCGCGACACGCGGGAGCGCTCTTCGCCGGAGCCGAGGACGGCGGCGCGCAGCTCGAGCAGGTCGTCCGGGGCGGGGAGGGCGAGGAGGAGGCGGCCCTCGGGGCGGAGCACGCGGCGGAACTCGGGCGGGTTCATGCGCGAGGTGATCGAGGTGACGGCGGCGAACGAGGCGTCGGCGTAGGGCAGGAAGCGGTCGGCGTTGGCCACGGTGAAGAACGCGTCACGGTAGCGGTGGGCGGCCGCGTCGATCGCGGGGACGGAGATGTCGACGCCGTGCGCCTCCACGGCAGGCGGCAACGTCGAGAGGTGGTGGCCCTCGCCGCAGCCGACGTCGAGCAGCGTGTCGGCCTCCGCGAAGAACGAAGAGAGGTCGAGCGGCGAGCCGTGCGCCGTGAGGAACCGCCGGCGCGCGGCGACGGCCGCCGGCGTGTCGCCGGGTTGGGAGGAGCGGCGGTCCTGCGGCTGCAGCAGGTTCAGATAGCCGCTGCGGGCGAGATCGAAAGAGTGGCCGTTCGCGCAGAGGTGAGAGCGCCCGGAGGCAGCGAGCGGCGAGGCGCAGGAGCGAACGGTACAGAGCAACGTGACGCGCACGGGGCTAACATCTAACACGCCATGCGCTCCCGCACACGTCTTCTCGCCCTCTTCGCGGCGCTCGTGGTGACGCTCATCGTCGCGGCGGTGCTCTACCAGGCCGGCATGGCGCGGCTGGAAGGGAAGCCGCGCAGCTTCTGGGACGGCTTGGAATGGGCCGCCGAAACGCTGAGCACGACCGGCTACGGCGCGGATGCGAAATGGGCCCATCCGCTGATGGTCGTCTTCGTCGTGCTCGTGCAGCTGGCCGGCGTTTTCCTCTTCTTCCTGGTCATCCCCATCTTCCTCGTCCCGTTCCTCGAAGAGCGCTTCGAGGAGAAGCTGCCCCGCCGCGCGGACGCGAAGCTGAACGGGCACGTGATCGTCTTCCGCTTCGGCCCCGCCGTCGAGACGCTCCTCCAGCGATTGCGCGCCGGCGGCGTGCCGTCCGTCGTCGCCGAGACGGACGAAGCGCAGGCGCGGCTCGTGGCGGATGGCGGTCAGGCGCTCGTCTTCACCCGAACCGAGGAGGACGTGCTCGACGTGTGCCGCATCGAGACCGCGCGGGCCATCGTAGCGAACGGCCGCGATCAGGAAAACGCGGCGCTGATTTTGCGCGCCCGGGCGATGGGTTTCCGCGGCGAGATCTACGCCTTCGTGGAAGAGCCGGCCCATCGCAAGCCGATGGAGCTGGCCGGGGCGACCAAGGCGTACACGCCGCGGCACATCGTCGCGGCGGCGCTCGCGGCGCATGCCAGCGAAGTGATCAGCCCGCGCCTGCCCGGCCTCGATCAGGTGGCGGGCGTGGAGCGGCGCGAGGTGCGGGTGCCGACCGGCAGCCCGCTGGCCGGCAAGCCGCTGCGCGCCGCGAAGCTGCCCGCCGCCGTGATCGGCATCTGGCAGCGCAGCCGCCTCAACGCGCAGCTGCGGCCGGAGACGACGCTCGACGCCGGCGCGGTCCTCGAGCTGGTGGGCGACGAAGCCTCGCTCGCGCAATCGGCGGCCATGATCGGCGCGCCGCTGTTGCGCCGGGGCGGCACCTTCATCGTGGCCGGCTTCGGCGAGGTGGGGCGCAAGGTGCACGAGCTGCTGACGGACGCCGGCGAATCGGTGCGGGTGATCGAGCGCCGCGCCGCGGAGAACGTCGACGTGGTCGGCGACGTGCTCGACTCCTCGGTGCTGGAGCGCGCCGGTACCCGCGACGCGCGCGCGCTCATCCTCGCCCTCGACAGCGACGACTCCACGCTCTTCGCCACCGTCATCGTCCGCGATCTGGCCGACGACGTGCCGGTGATCGCGCGCGTGAACCATGCCCGCAACCTGGAGAACATCCACCGCGCCGGCGCCGACTACGCCCTCTCCATCAGCGACATCTCCGGCGAGATGCTCTCCGCCCGCCTCCTCGGCAAAGGCACCCGTCCCCGCGACGAGCGCCGCCGCGCCCTGCGCGTGGCCCGCGCGCAGTACGACGGCTTCTCGCCCGTGCTCGCGCCGGATGGGGAGGATGGCTTGTGGGTTTGCGTCTCCGCCTGAGCCCTACCCGGTGAACCGGAACCTTGCCACCTCGGCCTCGAAGTCCTGGCCGCTGCGCACGATGCTCTGCACCGAGGTGTTGAACTCGCGGGCGATGGCGTCGTTCTGTTGGGCGATGTCGAGCATCGTCTTCGAGGCATCGGCGATGCGGTCCGTCTCGCGCATCTGGCTCTCCAGCAGGTCTCGCATGGCACGCGCGTCGTCGGCGATCTTCTCCAGCGCCGTGGTGATGCCGCGGCCGGCCTGCGACTGCTCGTCCGTCGCGTTGCGGACCTGCGCGGCGATCTCGCGCACGCGCTCCGCCTCCTGCGCGTGCAATTGCGTGCCGCGGGCCTGCTCGCGCGTGGCCCTGTTGATCTCCGCGATGTGATCCGACATCCGCGAGGTCACCTCGTGCAGGTGCCGGCTCGCCTTCGCCTGGTCGTCCAGCGCGCGCGAGATCTTGGTGGCCATCTCGTACGACTCCGACGCGCTGCCCACGATCTTGGTCAGCGACGAGGCCGCGTCTTCGGCCAGCCGCACGTTGTCCCGCACGCGGGCCACGCCTTCCTTCATCGCCGAGACGGCTTGCCTGGAGCTCATCTGCACGGCCTTGATGATCGTGCCGATCTCCTTGGTCGAGCCGCGCGTCCGCTCGGCCAGCTGGCGGATCTCGTCCGCCACCACGGTGAAGCCCAGGCCGTGCTCGCCGGCCTGCGCGGCGATGATGGCGGCGTTGAGGGCGAGGAGGTTCGTCCGGTTCGTGATCTCCTCGATCACGTTGAGGATCTGGCTGATCTGCCCCACGCTCTTCTGCAACTCGTCCAGCACCGTCGCCGTCCGGTCCGTCATCTCCTCGGAGAGGTTGATGCCTTCCACCGTCCGCCCCACCGCCGCCCCGCCCGCCTCCGCGTCCTCCCGCACCTGGCGCGAGATCGATGCCGTGGCCTGCGAGGTCTGGCGCAGCTCCTCGATGGTGGAATCCATCTGCGAGACGAAGGAGAGCACCTCGTCGCCGATGCCGGCCAGCACGTCGGTCCCCTGCGACATCTCCCGCATCGAGGCGTTCATCTCCGTCGTCGAGGCGGACGTCTTCTCCACCGACTGAAAGAGGTAATCCATGCTCCGCGCGACCTCCTCGGCCGAGGCCTGCAGCTCCATGGCGCGGCTGGAGGCGTCCTGGGTCAGGCCGCTCACCGTGTCCGCGGCGCTGAGCACCGTGGCGATGCCGCCGCGCACGTTCTCCACGGCGAGGGAGGAGCTCTCGGTCAACTCCGCCTGATCGCGCGCCCGCAGCAGCAGCCCCTCGGTGCCGCCGGTGATGACGCGCACGCCCTGGGTGATGGTCGTGCCGCTGCCGCCGATGCGCCCCAGCAGGCGGCGGAGGTTCTGCCGCGTCTCGTCGAAGCTGTCCGCCAGCTGGCCGATCTCGTCATCGGAGAACACGCGCGACCGCGCGTCGAAGTTGCCCTGCGTCAGCTCGGCGGCGAGCGCGCGCAGATCATCGACCGGCCTGGTGACGTCGCGCGCCAAAAAGTACGCCGCGGCGGCGAAGGCGATCATGGTGATGAGGGCGATGAGGAGCGTGTAGAAGGTGATCTGGCGCGGGATGTTCTCGTACGGCGCCCAGGGGATGGAGAGCGCGAGCACCGCGCCGTTCTTCAACTGCGCGAAGCGGCTGACGTGGGGCGAGACGAACAGGGAGCTGTCCCCGTTGCGGATGCGGCGGATCTGCCCGACCTCGTCCGCGGTCAGCGGGTCTTTGGTGCTGAGCTGCTCGCCCGTGGGCTGGATGAGGTGGAGTGAGTACTCCTTGGGGATGTAGTCGCGCAGGTCATCCAGCTCGCGGGCATCCACTGTGGCCATGATGTTCGCGCTGTCGTAGAGCCGCTGGAAGCGCTGGTTCTCCGAGTTGATGGCCAGCTGCTCCAGGGACGTGGAGACCTTGGAGGAGACCATCTGCACCAGCACGGTCGCGGCGATGAGGAAGCTGCCGATGAAGACGAGCGCGATCTTGCGCCCGAGGGGCAGCTGCCGGCCGCTGTAGTGCACCGCTTGCGCACCCTTGCCGCGCTCCAGCAGGCGATGCTTCCCCGCCGCGTACGACCAGGCGGTGGAGGGGAAGCCGACGATGAGCGCCGCCACGGCGAAGTAACCGAGGCCGAGGGCGCTCCGCATCACCAGCAGCATGGCGAGGAGGGCGAAGAGCACGGCGCCGGCGACCCAGGCGGTCGCGGCGACGGATTTCGTTTTCGCCAGCACGCGCGACATCGCGGCCGAGGGATCGTCCGTCGTCGTCTCCAGCTGCCGGAGGGGCTGGGTCAGGGTCCGCGCGTAAACGAGGCCGACGCCTGCATAAAGGGCGAGGAGGAGGAAGAGGACGATGGCCGCCGTGCCGGCGGTGAGGTGCACCAGCTGGGCGATGAAAACGAACGCCGCGGGGATCGTCACCGCCGCGGGCGGAACGATCAGCCAGAACAGGTAGCGACGGGTGAAAGGCATGAAGAGCGGAAATTATCGCACTGGTCCTGCCGCACGCCGTAGCCGGTGATGGCGCCCGCTCACTCACACGCCGCGGCGGTGCTGGCCAGGCCGGCCGTGATGGTGAAGCAGCTCGCCTTGCCGGTCGTGGTGGCGCGGTAGGGGCCGGGGGGGAGGTGGACGGCGCCCCAGAAGCCGCTGCCATCCGCGGTCGCGATGCGCAGCTGGTGCGTGGCGAGGTTCTCGATGGTGATGCTGGCGCCGTCCGCGGCGAAGCCCATCACGTGGCCGTCATGCGCCGTGTTCTCCGGCGTCGGCACGCGGACGGGGAAGAGGCGGCTGCGCACCAGGGCGAAGAAGTCGGTCGACTTCGAGGCGGCGGCCATGGAGAAGAAGAGCACGCCGTCCGCCCCGCTGCCGGTCGCGCGCCGGATCTGGGCCAGCGTGCCGCGCGTCGAGTTGAGGTACGAGCCGATGCCGATGACGGAGATGCGGCCGGCATCGCGCGCCACCGCGGCGGTGAAGCGCGACCAGTCATCGAACTGCGCCGCTTCCTTCTTCTTGTGCTCGCGCTTGTAGTCCATCGGCGCGAGCAGATCGAGCAGCCCCTCCTCGCTCCAGCTCTTCCAGTCCTGGAAGACGTAGGAGTAGGCGTCGGTGTTGGCGAAGCCGCCCGCCGCGCGCGGGCCGGGGCCGTAGCAGATGACCGCCGCGGAGACGCGCACCGCCGGCCGTACCGCTTTGACGCTGATGTAGAGCCGGCGCAGGAAGTTCGTGACCTGGTCCCGCCGCCACTGGCTCCACTGCCGGTCGCGCGGCCGGGGCTTTCCGCTCCCGCCGTACCGCGCGTGGAAGCGGCGCAGGCTGACCGCGTTGTAGCCGACGTTCGCGCCGGGCGACTCGGGGTAGCGGATGCGGTCGAGATGGATGCCATCCAGCTCGTACTGCTTCACCAGATGGGCGAGCACGTCCACCGTGTACGCCGCGGCTTCGGGGTGCCCCAGGTCGAGGTACCAGTCGTTGCCGAAGCGGCGCGTGCCGGTGTTGGTCGCGGTGGCCCACTGCCGGTCATCGGTATAGGGCGCGTTGGTGGCCGGGTTCCAGACGTGGCGGAGGAAGACGTGCGCCGGATCGCGCGGCGGCCGCTCGCCGCGCCAGATGGCGCCGACGATCACGAAAGCGTGTACCTCCACCCGATGCGCATGCGCTGCCGCGATCAATTCTCTCAATGGATCGTAGGTCGGCCTGCCCTGCGCGTCGGGCTCTCCGAACCCGCTCACCTCCGGCAACGGCTCCTTCGCATCGAGGTACCACGCGTCGCCTCTTCGCCGCACCTGGACGAAGACGGCGTTCGCGTTCGAGGCGAGGGCGGCGTCGACGATGCGCGCTACGTCTTCCCGGCGCGCAAAAGGGGAGTTGAAGGTGTCGACCCAGAAGGCGCGGTACTCTGCCGCGTCCCGCGCCAGGGCGGGGAGGGCGAGGAGCAGCAACAGCGCGAGGCGACGCATCCGGGCAGCGATTGTAGACTCCGCCTGCTCCGCTCGGGGTTGCGGTGATGGGGTAGGGAACCCGCCGGCCGGACACGCCTCTCCGGGAGGAGTCATGCCGTTCACGCCGCGGGGCGGGTGAGCAAGCTTGTAGACTCCGCTCCGCCATGCGCCTGGTTCTGGTTTGTGCCCTTCTCCTCGCCGCCTGTTCGTCTCCCCGCCAGTTGGTCGTGGTCACCACGCCTGACTGGAGCGCGGTGGACGGCACCTTGCGCATGTATGAACGCGCCGGCTCTTCGTGGCGGCAGGTCGGCGCCGATGTGCCGGTAGTGGTCGGCCGGCGCGGCCTCGCCCCACTCGGCGAGAAGAAGGAGGGCGACGGCCGCTCGCCGTCCGGCCGCCTGGCCATCGGCCCCGCCTTCGGCTTCGCCCCCACCTCCGACCTCCGTCTGCCCTACCGCCCTCTCCTCGAAACGACGGAATGCGTGGACGACGTCAACTCCCGCTTCTACAACGCGATCATGGAGCGCGACGCGGACGCGGACTGGCAAAGCTCCGAAAAGATGCGCCACGTCGACCAATACCGCCTCGGCGCCGTCTTGCAGCACAACCCGAAAGGCCAGCCCGGCAAAGGCTCCTGCATCTTCCTGCACATCTGGACCGCCCCCTCCCACGGCACCGCCGGCTGCACCGCCATGCCCGAATCGGACCTGACCCGCCTCCTCCACTGGCTCGACCCCGCCGCCCACCCGGACCTCGTGCAATTGCCGTCAGCGGAGTACGAGCGGGTGAAGGGAGGGTGGGGGTTGCCGTGAGGGACATGCGGCTCCTTCTCGCAGCGCTCCTTCTCAGCGGCCGCACCGCCCCCAGTTCGCGTGCGCGAAGGCGAATACGAATCACGTGCGGAGCGCGAGGGCGACGAGACCATGGTGGCTGCTCCGAGCCGCGTTTCGGCGCTGCAGCTGACACGCCTTCCGGCGTGCAGCTGAGCGACGCCGCCTGCATCCGTCTTGCGTGGCGAACGTAGTTCTTCCGTTATGCGCACGGAATCGAGAAGGGGAACGTTGAGTTGCTCGTCATATGGCACGTGCGCCTGACGTTGACGAGTACGCTCATGTGCGGGCGCTCACAAGATATGCGTTGCCGCGCTGCTTGCATATCGCCATTGCAGCCCGCAATCTGATGGCAATCGAGCGATTCGTCGGTCGTATCGAGCTGGTCCTTCCCTGTCGCGGTCCCAATCCGGCGGTGCGCGTGGAAGCGTACGAGCTTCCGGCGCCAGACGCCAGACTACCGATCTGGGACCACCCGGGAGCCGGCATCCTGCGTCAGGCGTTGCAGGTATGGGTGCATGTTGACGATCGCCGTTATCGTGCCGCGTACTCGAGCGCGTTTCCTGAGCATGACGTCGCGAACCGCGTGCTCGATCACGTCATGAATCGCCGAGTGGCGCGCCTGAAGGGATTCAATTATCTGCGGGTGGTTCCTATCTCGCGCGGCGCGAATTCGAGCAGCGGCGGGTTGAGTGAGAAATGGGCGGTCGCCTATCACTCCACGCCGGACATGGTTGCGAGGAACCAGGCCGACGCATCGTTTGTCCAGTTTGCCGACCTGGCTGACATCGTAAAAATGATGGATGTAAAAACGGGCGGCTCGCTGCAGGACCCGGTGAATGATGCACAGGCGTGGGTCACACCACGCAAGTAGCGTTGCGCCGATGCCGTAGCTGCCCAATCGACCCTCCAGCCAACGCCGGTCGCCGCTCCGTGCGCGGCCGCTCACGTGACATCTGCGCAAAGACCCGGCAAACGGCCGAAGGGTTCGAAAGCCGGCGGGTATCATCCTCCGGTGCGGGCCATGCTCAAGCAAGCGGTGCTCATCGTCGCCGGTTGGGTGGTGGTGGGGGTGTTCCTCGCCACGCAGCACCATCTGATCCTCACCGCGCCGGCGGCGGATGTGCCGCAGCGGCTGTCCGACCTCATCGTGGTCATGGCCATCTGGATGGTCCTGACCCCGTCGGTGCTGGCCATCGCGGACCGGCTTCCTCTCAAGCCGCCCCAGACCATGCGCAATCTCGGGCTCCTCATCGCCATCGGGCTGCTGTTCGCCGCGGCACGCTCGGCCATCGACCTCTCCCTGCCGCTGCTGCTCCATGGCGACCTGGTGACGCCCCGGGGACTGCGGCATGGCTTCCTGCTGCTCCTCCATCCGCACTTCCTGCTCTTCGCGCTGATCGTCGGCATCGCCCATTTCGTGCGGCTGCAGAGGGAGGCGGGCGATCAGCGGCGGCGCGAGGCGCAGTGCGAGGCCGATCTGGCCAAGGCGCATCTGCGCCGTCTGCGCGCCGACCTCCAGCCGCACTTCCTCTTCAACACGCTCAACGCCATCGCCGCGCTGGTGCACACCGACCCCGCGGCGGCGGAGCGGACCCTGGCCACGCTCTCCGACCTCCTCCGCCGTTCCCTGGAGGCGGGCGACCGGCTGGAGGTGAGCGTCGCCGAGGACCTCGACTTCATCGACCGCTATCTCGACGTCCAGCGCACGCGCTTCGGCGGGCGGATGCGCGCCACGGTGGAAGCCGAGCCGGAGGTGATGGACGCCCTGTTGCCGCCGCTGCTGCTGCAGCCGCTGGTCGAGAACGCGATCGTGCACGGCGTGGCGCGGCGGGCCGACGGCGGCAAGGTGACGGTGCGCCTCTTCCGCGAGGGGGACGACCTCCGCCTCCAGGTCCGCGATGACGGCCCCGGCAGCGACGAGGCCGCCCTCTTCCGCGGAGACAGCATCGGCGTGCCGAACACCAAGGCGCGCCTGGAGTACCTCTACGGCGCGCGGCAGTCGCTCGCCTTCCGCCGCGAGTCGGGCGAGTTCGTGGCCGACGTCCGCATCCCCTTCCACCGCATCGCCGTGACGCCGTTGCCGGTGGCCTCATGACGCGGCGCCGCGTCATCGAGCTGCTGTGGGGCACAGTCGTGTTGCTGGTGCTCGCGATGGTGGCCGCGATCTTCTCCACCATCGAGTTCTACAGCCGCATGCGCGTGATCCACGGCGAGGATCTGCTGTGGGACGAGGTGCTGCTGTACCAGATGACGTACAGCGTGATGTGGGCCCTCTTCGCGCCGATGGTGATCGCGCTCTCCGAGCGGTTCCCCCTGCGCAACGCGCTCAACGTCGCGATCATGACGGCCTCGGTGCCCGCCATCTCGCTGGTGCGCACCGCCGTCGGCAGCGCCTTTCTGGAGATCTCCGAGGGGAGGTGGCCGACCATGGAATTAGCCATTCGCTCGTACCACATCCGCTTCCACCGCAACATGTTCTACGCGGCTGTGATCATCGGGGTGACCAACCTGCTGCGCGCCTATCGGGAGGACGCGGAGCGGGAGCGGCGGGCGGCGGAGCTGGAGGCGCGGCTGGCCAGGGAGCAGGTGGAGCAGTTGCGGATGAAGCTGCAGCCGCAGTTCCTCTTCGCCACGCTGCGCACCATCGGCGGCCTGGTGCGCACCGATCCGGCCGCCGCGGACCACATGCTGGTCGCGCTCAGCACGCTGCTCCGCCGCAACCTCGATTTCCGCGAGCGCTCCTCCGTCACCCTGGCCGAGGAGCTGGAGTTCGTGGACCGCTACCTCGGATTGCAGGGCGTGCCGTTCCGCGTGGAGCTGGATGACGAGCTGCTCGGCATCCAGGTCCCGCCGATGTTCCTGCAGCCGCTCGTGGACGAGGCGGTCGCGCGCGGCGGGCCGATCGCCATCGCCGGCCGGGCGTCGGGGGACGAGCTGGAGCTGGAGGTGCGGGCGGATGGGGCAGTTGCTGGTTGCTCGTTGCGGGTCGCCGGTAGAGACGACGAGGCGCGAGCGACCCACAACCGGCAACCAGCAGCTGTCCCTCTGCGTTAGCATCAACTTCATGAAGAAAACGCTCGTCATCGCCCTCCTCCTGCTCGCAGCGTGTGGACGGAAGCCGGAGACGCCGGTGACCGAGTCGACCGAGACCGTGCCGCCCGCGACGGCGTCGACGCCGCCCATGCAGGTGGAGACGCCCGGCCTGGTCAGCGTCGCGGGGGCCGAGGTGCCGACCAACGGGCTCTCGCTGTGGCTGCGCGCGGATGCGCTGGTCACGACCGGCCCGGAGAACACGGTGACGATGTGGAAGTCGCCGAACAACATGCAGGCGACCCAGACCGCGGCCGGCCGCCAGCCGCGCCTCTATCCGAACGCGATCAATGGTCACGCCGCGGTCCGCTTCGACGGCGACGACGACATGCTGGAGGCGAACCTCAACATCGATCCGGCGGTGGTGCCGGATGCCACGGTCATTGCCGTCTTCAACAGCCGCGTCGCGGAGTCCTCGCCGCTGCGCAAGCTGTACGGGCAGGACGACGGCGATTACGACCGCGCGGCCGGCCTCGACGACCGCGCGTCGGAGGGGAAGAACTACGCGGTCTTCGCCGGCGGGGCGGGGGTGGTGGGCGAGTTCACGCTGGCCGCGAACACGACGTACCTCACCGTCGACGGGTGGGGCGCGAAGACGTTCAACGGGTGGGTGAACGGGAAGAAGATGCTCGACAACCGCGAGGCCTCCAACCAGCACGGGCTGCCTCATCTCTACATCGGCGGCACGGGGACGGTGTTCAGCGAGCCGTGGGCGGGGGACGTGGCGGAGATGCTGGTCTACTCGCGCGCGCTGACCGATGCGGAGCGGATGAGCATCGAGGACTACCTCTCGAAAAAGTACGGCATCGCGCTGGACCGCACCAGCGCGGCGCCCGCCGCTTCGACGACCACGCAATGAGGGGTGCCTGTTCCGTGTCGGTGATGCCGAAGCCGGCGCCGCGCTCGATGGAGGGAAGCGGGGGAGAGCCGGCTGGCGAGGAGGAGGGTGAGCATGCAACCATCATCGCTGCATGAGCCGAGCCCGGGCACTCGCAGCAACCGCGGCCGCCGAACTGCTGGCCATGGCCCTCTGGTTCGGCGTCTCCGCCGCGGCGCCGCAACTGGTGGCCGAATGGCACCTCGACGCCGCCACCGCGGCCTGGCTCACCCTCGCCGTGCAGCTCGGCTTCGTCGCCGGCACGCTCCTTAGCGCGCTGCTCAACCTGCCGGACGTCCTCCCCGTCCGTTACCTCTTCGCCGTCTCCGCGCTCCTCGGCGCGGCGGTCAACGCGCTCCTCGCCTGGCGCGCGCACGGGCCGGCCGCCGCGATCGCGCTGCGCTTCCTCACCGGCATGTGCCTGGCCGGCGTCTATCCGCCGGGCATGAAGATCATCGCCACCTGGTTCCGCACCGGCCGCGGCCTCGCCCTCGGCGTCCTCATCGGCGCGCTGACCCTGGGCAAGGCGTCGCCGTACCTGATCAACGCCATCGGCTCGTCCAACTGGCGCGTCAACGTCGGCATGGCCTCCATCGGCTCCGTCATCGCCGCGGTCATCGTCGTCCTGTTCGTCAAGGACGGCCCTTACGCGCTGCCCAATCAGCCGTTCGACATCACCCAGATCAGGCGCGTGTTCGAGAACCGCGGCGTGCGCCTGGCCAACTTCGGATACTTCGGCCACATGTGGGAGCTGTACGCGATGTGGACCTGGGCGCCGGTGATGATCCGGGCCAGCCTCGCGGCCAGCGGCGCGCCGCGCGCGTGGGCGGAGAGCGCCTCGTTCATTGTCATCGGCTGCGGCGCGGCGGGCTGCGTGGTGGCCGGCCTGATCGCGGACCGCATCGGGCGGCCGGTGGTCGCCGCCTCGGCCATGGCGATGAGCGGCGTCTGCTGCATCGTCATCGGCTTTCTCTACGGCGGCTCGCCGGTCGCGCTGCTCGTCGTCGCCGCGATCTGGGGCGCCACGGTGGTCGCCGACTCCGCGCAGTTCTCGGCCTGCGTCACGGAGTTCGGCGACCCCCGCTACCTCGGCACCGCGCTGACGTTGCAGACCTGCATCGGCTTCCTCATCACCACGCTCTCCATCCGCCTGATGCCGCTGCTGGCGGACGCGGTGACCTGGCGCTACGCCTTCATCGCGCTCGCGCCGGGACCGCTGCTGGGGATCGTGGCCATGGTGCGGCTGGCTACCACTCCCACCACTTCTTCTCCCCGTCTCCTGCCAGATTCATCGTCTTCCTGATGTCGGTCACCTTCCAGCCGGTGAGCTCGGCCAGGTTCTTCGCCTCGCGCTCCTGCCGCTCGCGCAGCGTCTTCGGGTAGTCCTTCCCCTCGTCGCACGACGCCTTGCCGGTCCAGGGGTGATGCATCACGTAACGGGCCTGGTAGCTCTGCTGGTCGCCGGTCTCCTGGAAGACCAGGTCCTCCGGGAAGTGGGCGCGGTCGTAGCGGACGTGGAGGCGCGAGATGAACGCGTCGGAGCCGCCCTCCTGCTTTGCCCAGAACACGCCCAGGCCGGAGAGCTCGGCTGGGGAGAGCGGCTCGGCGGCGCAGGGGTCGCATCCGCGCATGTCCCAGGCATACTCGAGGAAGACCGCGGTCATGTCGTTCCGGGAGACCTGACGCGAGAAGAGCGCCTTGTAGAAGTCGCCGAACTTCTCCTTCACGTACAGCGGCACGTCGACGTCGGAGGGCAGCTTCACCGTGCGGTAGTTCGTCGTCTCCACGCGGCCGCGCCGCGTCAGCGCGTAGACGAACAGCTCCTGCGTGCCGCTCGCGTTCACGGTGCCGAGGCGGATGGGAAGCATGAACTTGGGCGACTCGTACGCCACCTGGATGGGGCGCAGGTAGTTGAAGCCGAGGCGCGACTGCTCCTTGAGGTTCACCTTGGCCACGAAGAACTTCATGTTCTGTTTGATGTAGGAGCCGAGGATGGGACCGGCGCCGGCGGGGATGGTGTAGCCGCTCTCGCGCAGCCAGGTCTCCAGGCCCGTGCTCTGCTGCGCGGAGAGGATGAGGATGTCGTACTCGCCGATGGTGTACGCGGCCTCGATCTTCACGCCGAGGCTCTTGGCGCGGTCGTCGCGGCGCATGGCGCTCTGCGCGGCCATCGGCGCGGCCGGCGCGTACTCGTACGCGTTGCGCATGCAGGGATCCTGGTCGTAGTACTCCACCAGGCGGGGCGCGGAGTAGGCATCGATGCGGTCGATGAGCGTCTTGTCGGCGATGCGGATCTGCCCGCGCTGCAGCACGGCGGGGACGGGGATCACCACGGCGAACTCCTTCGGATCGCCCTTGAAGTCATTGGCCATGGTCATGACCGTGCGGTCGCCGTCGCGCACGAGCACCACCTGCGAGGCGTGGTTGAAGAGCTTCGCGTCTCCTTTGGCGACGTAGAAGCCGCAGAACGCGCTGGCGTTGGCGGCGAAGAGGAGGGAGCAGACCAGGGTGAGGGCGGCGGCGATGCGGGGCATGGCGATACCTCCTGCGATGGCGGGTTGCGGCTGCGTCCACGTGTAGCGTTTCGCGGGCAGCACGAGGTCGAGGATCGGGGTGAGCAGCGAGAAGCCGGCGAGCGACCAGAGGAGGCCGTTCGTCCGGAACAGTTTGAACTGGATGGAATAGGCGCCCAAGGCGACGAGCGCGGCGAAGAGGATGCGTCCGGTGCGGCGGTCGGGAGTGGTTTTCGGGTCGGAGATCATGAAGAAGGTGAAGAGGAGCAGCGCGCCGTTCTGGAGGCGATGCAGGGGGATGGTCAGCGGCTCGCCGAGGTAGAGGGAACGGCCGATGAGCAACGCGCTCCAGAAGACGATGAAGGCCCAGGTGACGTCGCCCCGCTCGGCGCGGTTGACCACCAGCGCGCCGAGGCAGGCGATGAGGAAAGCGAAGAAAGCGGCGTTGCCCCATTGGCCGGGGGAGACCCAGATGCGGTCGGTGATCAGCATCAGGGCCACGATCGCGCCGTTGGTCGGATTGAAGAGGTGCTTGCCCCGGATGCGGAGCACGAACTTGCTCGCGATGGCGATCACCGCCGCGGCGAGAAGCCAGCCGACGTTGTTGCTGCGCAGCAGCAGGCAGAGCGAGAGCGCGGAAATGAGCGCGCTTCGCGGATCGAAACGCTGCTTGGTCAGCTTCGAGCAGAGCCACTGCGCGGCGAGCGCCGTGCCCACGATGAGCAGCGCGCGCATGGTGGTGACGTCGAAGCGCAGCACGGCGATGCCGTAGAGGAGGAGTGCCGTCAGGGCCGCTATCTGGAAATGTCTTGGATCGCGCATCGGTGACTTGGACTCCGATCCTCTGCGAAACGAAACCTCATCACAACCAACCCCAACCACCCGCCCGTTGCTGGTTGCTCGTTTTTAGTACGAGGTGCTGCGCGGATTCGCGAGGCGCATCGGACCAACAACCAGCAACCGGTAACAGGCGGGTGGGAGTGTACCGGAGGCGCCATTTACGCGCGCCGCGCCGCTTCGGATTCAAGCGAATTTTCCTGCTGCCAAAGTACGTCCGCTCCGCGGCCGTCAGCGTAGTTGGTGATCGAAGCCAACAACGTCACAGACGACAAAGGAGTCATGATGAAACCCTCTCTCTTGCACCGTTTGGCGGGTGCGCTCTATCTCCTCGCAGTCCTCATCGTTCCCCAGGCCAAAGCGTCCAGCCACCGCGAGGCGCTGGCCGTCCTCAACGAGCCGTGCGCCGACAACACCGACACCTTCGCCTGGGTGTCGAACGGCGCGCACGACAAGCTGTACCTGGTGATGGATTTCAACCCGCTGCACGAGCCGGGGCAGGGCAACCAGGGCCTGCGCGCGTGCGACGGCTACCGCTACGAGTTCCACATCGGCAAAGGGGCGAGCCTGAAAGATGAGGCGGTCTACCGGGTCGAGTTCCGCAAGACGCTCACCCCCGCGGCGGCGCCGAAGCCGACCGACGCGGTGGGCGGCGGCAACGAGCTGCTGTGGCAGCTCACCGGCGGCACCGAGACGATGACCGTCACGCGGGTGGTCGCTCCCGGCCAGGCCAACTCGGTGGTGATCGGCGAGAACCTCAAAGTCCTGCCGAACAACCACGGCCCCCAGACCGACCGCCTCGTGTACGGCCTCGCGCCGTTCAAAGGCTACGACTCGGCGGACAACAGCAGCCGCTCGGTCGGCCTCTACGATCAGACCTTCATCGACACCTTCATCCAAACGCTCGCCGGCGGCTCACGCATCATCGCCGGCCAGTTCGACGATCCTTACCAGCTCGACGAGAAGGGCATCTTCGATCTGGTCAACCTCGGCGCCAGCGACCTGGGCGGCATCAAGGGCGCGCGCTCCACACCGGTGGAAGACGTGTTCACCGGCTTCAACATCTTCTCCATCGCGCTGGAGGTGCCGACCGCCGAGCTCTTCCCGAACGGCATCCCCCACAACGGCACGCTGAACGCGAACTCGACGGACAGCCTGCTCCGGGTGTGGGTCAGCATCAGCCGCCAGGCCACGCAGACCGTCGACACGAACAACATCGTCACCGGCCTGCGCGGCTCCGGCAATTACACCCAGGTCGGCCGCAACGCGTTGCCGCTCTTCAACGCGGGCCTGGTCGGCACGCAGCGCCAGACGCTCTACCTGCACACCGATCCGATGAAAGATGTCTCCCGTTTCGGCAACGACATCCTCTTCCCGGTGCTCGTGCGCGACGCCGACACGCTCGGCATCTACAAGGCCCTCGGCGTCCCAGCCTCCGCGGTGACGACGCTCAAGGGCCCCCGCCTCGACATCATCAACGCCATCAACCTCGGCCGCCCCATCCCGGTCGCGGACGGCTCGACCGGCGACGTCATCACCATCGATGCCGCCACCGACTCGCAGTTCCCGAACGGCCGGCGCCTCGGCGGCGGCAGCGCGGCGAACAAGCACCAGGTCAACGTCAACAGCGTCCTGATCAGCCTCATCGTGGCCGGCGATCCGGCGGCCGGTCTGGCCAAAGGCGTGGAGACGAACGACAAGGACTTTCTGCCGCGCTTCCCCTTCCTCGCGCCGGCGCACCAGGGGCTGCTGCAGGGCCACGGCGGCACGAACGCCGTCCCGACGCCGGTGATCCCCGATCCGAACGCGACGCAGCCCTGACAAGGAGATGACACCATGAAACGACTATTGATTCTGATTGCGCTCACGACCTCGGCCTTCGCGCAGAAGCATCCCGCGACGGCGACCAACTTCGCCTCCGACCTGCAGACCGTGGCCGTGATGGCCAATACGTCCGGCGTCGGCGGCGCGCAATTCCAGACCGCGGTCAGCATCTTCAATCCGACCGCTTCCGCGTTCGCGGTGACGGCCTCGCTGTACGACGCCGCCGGCGTGAAGCACGACGCGACCATCCAGCTCGCGGCGGGCGAGCTGAAGACGTACGCGAACTTTCTCGATGAGGTGTTCCATTTCGCGGGCGGCGGCGCGGTGGTGTTCCAGAGCGCGACGTCCGCCAACCGCTTCATCGTCAGCTCCGATATCCGCACCGGCCGGTACAGCACCTCGGTGCCGGTGTCCGACTTCGCCGGCTCCAGCTCCCGGTCGTTCGCGGCGGGCGTGACCGTCGACTCGAATTCGCGCACGAACGTCGGCTGCCTCAATCAGTCGGGCTCCGCGAACTCGGTCAAGGTCACGATCTACGACAACAGCGGCCAGCAGGTCCTCGGCACGCAGACGCTGAGCCTCCTGCCCAACGCCTGGGCCCAGGCCGGCGTGACGGCGATCGTGAACGGCGGCTACGTGCAGTTCGACCCGTCCGACGCGGCGCTCTGCTACGCGGTGGTGGTGGACAACAGCACGAACGACGGCCGCTTCGTACCGGCCGCCGAGTACCAGCCCTGATGTAGGGCCGGCTCTCAGCCGGCCCAATATTGATGCTGGGCCGGCTGAAGAGCCGGCCCTGCATTCACAGCCCGAAGGCGCGCTGGATGAACCAGAACAGTCCCGTCGCGGCGATGAGCAGCGAGGCGGGGACCACGATGCGCCGCCGGTACCACGGCTTGCGCCGGAACCAGACGCCCACCAGCAGGAAGGCGGCGAGGATCACGGTGAGCTGGCCGAGCTCCACGCCGGCGTTGAACGAGAGCAGCGCCGGCAGGAACTCCGAGCGCGGCAGGCCGATCTCGGTGAGCACGCCGGCGAAGCCCATCCCGTGCAGCAGCCCGAAGCAGAAAACCACGAGCGGCCGCCAGGCGTGCAGGCGCGAGGTGAAGACGTTCTCGATGGCGACGTACAGGATGGACAGCGCGATGAGCGGCTCCACGATGCGCGGCGGCAGGGAGACGACGCCGTAGATGGTCAACGCCAGCGTGATGGTGTGCGCCACGGTGAAGGCCGAGACCTGCCACAGCAGCGGCCGCAGCTCCACGGCGAGCAGAAAGAGGCCGAGGACGAAGAGCACGTGGTCCAGGCCGCGGGGAAGGATGTGGGTGAAGCCGAGGACGAGATACAGCCGGATGATCTCCCAGCGGCTCGGCGGCGCCACGGGACGCTCGATCACGAAGGGCGTGCTGACCTTGCCCCCTTCCACCCATTGCGTGGAAGGCGCGGCCTGCCCTTCGTTGCGCAGGGTGATCACGAAGTATCCGAGGACCGCGTCGTTGGCGAAGGTGAAGGTGGTGGCGCCGGGTGGGATGGGGGCGGTGAAGCGGACGTGGGTGGTGAGGCCGGGCGCGACCTCCGGTTTGGGGAGCGCGAGCGGATGGCCGTCGAAGGCGAGCACCGACGCGGCGGCGAGCTGTTGGGGGGTGGTGTTGGGGGGGAGGTGCTCCGCGGTGAGGCTGATGTCGACGGTGAACGTCCCGTCCTTGCGGAACAGCGTCTCCACCTGCATCAGGCCGAGCTCGTGCGCCGCGAGCGGCACGGCGAGGACGAGGACGAGCAAGAGCACCGCTACCGCGAGGCAACGAGTCACTTGCTCACGATACCCGGAACCTCGAAGGTGATCGATGCCCACCAGCTCTCCCACTCGACTGCCGAGCCGGCGGGCGCGGGCTCCATCTGCACCGCCTTGATCAGCCAGAAGCCGGGGCGGGGGAGGCGCAGCCGGACCTTCCCCTTCGCGTCCGTGCGCGCCCGGACGGCGCTCGCCGGATCCGCCTTGTTCATGGCAACCACCAGCACCCCGGCGGCCGGCTTGCCACGAAACAGCAGCGACAGCGGCAGCTCGCCTTCCAGCGCGTACGGGTTCTTGTGCGGGATGAGCTCGAGGGTGAAGCCGAGCGGCGCTTCCAGGGCCGCGGTAGAGCCGGGCGTCTCGAGCAGCGCCTTCGCGCAGCGGTAGAAGCGCTCCCGCCCCGGCGCCGCCGACTGACCGCTCTTCGCCCGCGCGGCGACGATCCGCTCCAGCCCTTCGTCGCGCAGGTAGTCCTCGAACTTCTGCGCCTCCAGCGTCACCGGATAGGGATTGCTCTGGTAGCCGAGCCAGTGCAGGCCGCCCTCGCCGATGCGCGCATAGCCGGCCGGATCGCTGCCCGCCCGGCCGATGACATCGCTTTGCCCGCCTGCCCCGCGCAGGACGAAGCGGTCGATCAGCGTCGGGATGCGCGGCAGCGGCTCGCCGTCGAGCTTCTGCCCCACGCGCAGCGAGGCCGTGACGAGCTGGCCGGCGGCGGGATGAAAGGCCGACGGCTCGATCCAGAAGTCATGCGCCAGGGCCGGGGTGGCAAGGAGCAGGGAGAGGAGAACGAGGCGCATGCGGTCGCTCACTCTACGGCGGGAACGCGCCTTTGGATCTACGAATAACTTTGATGGCCAGCCGGTTCTCCCTACCGTCCATGAAAACCAGATTCCTCTCCATCCTCCTCGGCGGATTCGTCCTCGCCGCGCCTCTCCAGGCCGCGCAGCCCGGCAGCGAACGGCTCAGCTACAAGTGGAAGCTTCAGGGCGGGATTTCATGGCTGGCCGCGCTCGCTTTCCCTTCCTCCGGACGGGGAACGCTGGAAACGCATGAGGCGGACACGGTCGACAGCAGGCTCCTGATCTCGGCCGATCCGAAGTCGTACTACCTGTACGAGTCCTCCATGCTGCCGGCCGGGACGAAGACGCTGACCAGCCGCAGCGCGTACGCCTTCAAGAGCGCGGTGCGCGACGAGCGCGTCACGTTCGATCTCGACAAGGGCCTCAGCCGCACCCAGAAGACCACGAGCGAGGGGCAGGAGACGCGCGTGCGCAAGCTGGAGTCGCAGACGCCGCAGGACGTGCTGACCGCGATCTACTACCTCCGCCAGCACGCGAACGAGATCACCACGCCGGTCAAGGCGGAGGTGTTCTCCGGGGCGAAGGGTTACGACATGGTCTACCAGCCTTTGCCGATGACGACCATGAACGGCCTGCGCGTCCGGCCGTTCACCATGAAGGCGGTGGGGGACGACGCGAAGAAGTTCCCCGGCGAAGTGCGGGTGTGGCTCAGCGACGACGAGCGCCGCGTCCCGGTGCGCATCGACATCGAGCAAAAGTACGGCGCCACGCTGAAGCTCGATCTGGAGAAGTAAGCCCCCGGCCGGTCGTGTATCGTTAGCACCTCGCGCCCGCGATGACTGCTGACGTCCTCTACCTGCACGGCTTCGCCTCCTCGCCCGCCAGCGCGAAGATCACCGCGCTGCGGCCGCGCCTCCAGCCGCACGGCATCGAGCTCGACACGCCCGACCTCAACGTCCCTTCCTTCGAAGAGCTCGATTGGGACGCCGTAGTCGCTCTGGCCGAGGAGCATGCGGAGCGGACCCCGCCGCGGGCGATGGTGGCCAGCTCCATGGGCTCCCTCGTCGCGCTGACCCTCGTGCGGCGCGGACTGCACCTGCCGCTCGTGCTCATCGCGCCGGCGTTCGGCGTCGCGAAAAGGTGGCAGCCGCGTCTTCCCGTCGGCGACACGCTGACCGTGTTCAACTACGCCCGCAACTCGGACGCTACCATCCACCGCCGCTTCTTCGACCAGCTCATCGCCGTCGACGTGGAGAGCGAGCCGCCGCCGGTGCGCACGGCCGTCCTCATGGGCCGCAACGACCAGACGGTGGCCTTCGCCGACGTGGCGGAAGTCTGGCAGCGCTGGAGCGCAAGAGGGCTGGCGCCCGGCTCGAAGTTCATCGAAATACCGGACGGCGATCACGGTCTGACCGCTGAGGTCGACCGCATCGCCGCCGAGATCGTCGAGGCTGTTCATGATCGCAATCACTCGTGAAGTGAGCCCTTCCCTCGCCCAGGCCGAGCTGACCCATCTGGTCCGCACGCCGATCGACTACCCCCGCGCGGTGTCTCAGCACGAGGACTACTGCGACGCCTTGCGCGAGCTCGGCGTGGAGGTGCGCATGCTCCCCGCCGACCCGGCGTTCCCCGACTGCGTCTTCGTGGAGGACACCGCGATCGTGCTCGGCGAGCTGGCCATCATCACCCGGCCGGGCGCCGCCTCCCGCCGCGGCGAGACCGCGGCGATGGCCGAGGCGCTGGTGTCGTTGCGGCCGCTGGTGGCGATCGAAGCGCCGGCCACCATCGACGGCGGCGACGTCCTCCTCCTCGGCCGCACGCTCTACATCGGCCGCTCGGAGCGGACGAACGACGAGGCCATCGCCCAGGTCCGCCGCTTCGTCCAGCCGCATGGCTACGAGGTGGTGCCGGTGGAGTTCCACGGCGCGCTGCATCTGAAGACGGCCGCGACCCGCGTCTCCGAGGACTCGCTGGTGATCAATCCCGAATGGGTGGACCGGACGGTGTTCCGCGGCTGGCGCACCATCGCCT
>DASYMJ010000196.1:0-15188 GCA_036009105.1 Thermoanaerobaculia bacterium
GCCTGCTCCGGCCGGCGCAGCCTCTCGTACTCGGCGAGAGGGAGGGTGACTTCCTGGGCAAAGGCAGGGACGACGAGGAAAAGGAGAATGAGGGCGAGTCGGGTCTTCATCGCGGCTCCTTTCGGTTCACAGGTTGGACGCCGGAAGGGGCGGGGAGGAAACAGTTGTCGGTTGTCGGTTGTCAGCAGATCCGTTCTACCGACAACCGACAACCGACAATGGACAACTGATAACGTACCCCCACCGACCGAGACGGGGAGGTACCTGTAGTGAATCTGCTTCAGGCGGCGGACGCCTTCATTCTGCATTGCCATTCCATCCGCAAGCTCTCGCCGCACACGGTGCGCGCGTACCGGCTCGACCTGCGCGACTTCATCAGCTTCGCCGGGGCCGCGCGCGAGGTTGCCGCGTGCGAGCGCCAGCTGCTCCAGAACTACGTCCGCCATCTTTTCGACGTGGGGGAGCTGAAGGAGTCGTCGGTCAAACGCCACCTGGCCACCCTGCGCTCCTTCTTCCGCTGGTTCGAGGACGACCGCGACGACTTCGCCGATCCGTTCCGCAGCACGAAGATCCGCATCCGCATGCCGAAGCGGCTGCCGCGCGTGATCGCCCGCGGCGACCTGCGCCGCCTCCTGCGCAACGAGGACGGCGCCACCTTCGCCGACCTGACCGGCTACGTGGCGACGGAGCTGCTCTTCGCCACCGGCATGCGGGTCAGCGAGCTGGCCTCGCTGCTCGACCGCGCGGTGGACCTGGAGGACGGCATCATCACCATCATCGGCAAGGGCAACCGCCAGCGGCGGGTCTTCGTGCCGGATGACGTGAAGCCGCTGCTGGCCGACTACCGCCTCGTGCGCGACCGCACCTCGCCGGCCGCCGAGACGTTCCTGGTGAACTCGCGCGGCGACGCGGCCTCCCCGCAGCTGATCCGCCGCCTGGTCCGCCTGCGCGGCGAGCGCTGCGCGCTGCGCGACCGGATCACGCCACACATGTTCCGCCACTCGGTGGCCACCTACCTGCTGGAGGAAGGGGTCGACATCCGCTACGTGCAGCGCCTCCTCGGGCACCGCAGCATCAGCACCACGGAGATCTACACGCACGTGGCCGACTCCAGCCTGCGGGTGCGCATCACCGAACGCCACCCGCGGCGGGGGATCGTGGGGTAGGGTAGGCGCTGATGACCGAAACGCTTTCCCTCCGCGCGCTCAACCGCTCGACGCTGGCCCGGCAGCTGCTGCTCGAGCGCGCGTCCATCACCGCGGCCGAAGCCGTGGAGCGGCTGGCCGGCATGCAGGCCCAGCTGGCCCGGCCGCCGTACATCGGGCTCTGGTCGCGCATCGAAGGCTTCACCCGGGCCGACCTGACCGGGGCGGCGGAGGGACGGGAGGTGGTGCGGGCCACGGCCATGCGCGGCACGCTGCACCTGCTTACCAGGAAGGACTTTCTGGCCTTCCGGCCGGTGCTGCAGGAGACGCTGGCCAAAGGGGCGCAGTCGATCCTGAAGGACCGGGGGAAGCTGGAGGTCGAGCCGCTGGTGGCCGAGGCGCGGGCGTTCTTCGATGAGCAGCCGCGGACGTTCGAGGAACTGCGCAAGCACCTCATGGCCCTCCATCCCGAGCTCGACGAGCGGGCCATGGGGTACCTGGTGCGGATGCATCTGCCGGCGGTGCAGGTGCCGGAGGAGGGAGCGGCGTGGGGCTGGCCGGCCAGCGCCGACTTCGCCGTCGCCGAGACGTGGCTGGGCAGGAAGATGCCGAAGACGGCGAAGGGGGAGGCGATCGCGCGGAGCTACTTCGCGGCCTTCGGACCGGCCACCGGGGCGGACTTTCAGACCTGGTCCGGGCTGGCCGAGGCGAAGCAGCTCGTGGAGGCGCTGCGGCCGAAGCTGCGCACGTTCCGCGATCCGCGCGGCCGGGAGCTGTTCGATCTGCCCGATGCGCCGCGGATCACCGAGGACCGACCGGCGCCGGTGCGCTTCCTCCCCGAATTCGACAACCTCCTGCTCGCGCACGCCGACCGGACGCGCATCGTGGCCGACCAGCACCGGCCGCTCGTCGCCACCAGGAACCTGCGCATCCTCGCCACGTTCCTCGTCGACGGCTTCGTCGCCGGCACGTGGGACGTGGAGAAGAAGAAGGGGGTGGCCACGCTCGCCCTCCAGCCGTTCATCAAGCTGACCAAGGAGGCGAAGCGGGAGCTGCAGGAGGAAGGGGAAAAGCTGCTGCGCTTCGTGGAGGAGGATGCGAAGTCATACGCGGTGAGCGGCGGTTAGTTGTACAGTCGCGGCATGAAACGTACCGCAGCCCTCTTCATCGTGCTCGCTCTATCCGTGGCCGCGTTCGCGAAGGACACGCGCAAGGAACTCACCGTCAACCTCAAGTACGCGCCTCAGGAAGGGGTGCAGTCGAACCTGCCCGACCTCGCACCGGCCATGCTGGAGAAGCCGTTCCAGCTGCGCGTCGAAGATGCGCGCGGCCTGCCCGCGCCGCTCACCATCGGCCAGGGGACGAACGACGACGACCTGAGCTTCCCCGTCCTCGCCTCGGCCGACCCCGTCCTCTACGTCAAGGACACGCTCCAGCAGATCGCCGCGAACTGGGGCCTCAAGGTCGCCGAGCAGAAGCAGCGCGTGCTCACCGTGCGGGTGAGCCGCTTCTTCGTCGACGAGAGCAACAAGGCCCTGGGCTCGGTCTACACCGCCGAAGCGCGGCTCACCTTCGCCCTCACCGACGACGGCCGCAAGCTCGCGGAAGGCTCCGCCTCGGGCGAGGCGCACCGCTACGGACGCGCGCGCAGCGCGGAGAACATCAACGAGGTGCTGAGCGACGCGCTGAAGGAAGCGTTCGGCGACGCGCTGACGAACAGCCAGCTGCAGTCGGCCTGGACCTCCGGGAAGACGAGCGGCGGCGGTGGGGGTGGCTCGACCACGGCGAAGGAGAGCGTCGAGGAGCGGCTGCGCAAGCTCGATGACCTGCTCAAAAAGAAGCTGATCACCAAGGAGGAGTACGACAGCAAGCGCGCCGAGATCCTGAAGGACATGTAGGGCCGGCTCTCCAGCCGGCCCCTGGTCATGTAGGGCCGGCTCTCCAGCCGGCCCAGATCGCGGTGAATGAACGGCGTTGGTATACGACGAGTGGGCCGGCTGGAGAGCCGGCCCTGGCGTTTTCAGCGGCGGTACGCGCCGGTGTCGATGCCGGCCACGCGGTAGGCCTCGAAGACGCCGCGGGTCCAGGCGCCGGAGAGCTCCACGTAGTCGCCCGGACGGAGGTCGTCCATCAGGCGGTCGCGGGTGCGCATCACGGCCGTGACGAAGTCACCGGACAGGTCGTCGTGGATGACGAACGTGCCGTTGCGGTAGTCGACGCTCTCCACCACGCCGCGCAGGTCGCCGTTGGTGTAGGCGCCGGACACCGGGCCGGCGTCGTAGTAGTCGTAGTAGCCGCCCGGGTTGTAGTAGCCGCCCAGGCGGAGGGAGATGCCGACCCGGATGGGGAAGGCGCGGAAGCGGATCTCGGGGAGAAAGAACGGGAACGGCGCACCGCTGATCCAGACCCGGTAGCCGGAGCCGTAGCGCTCGTAGCGCGAGACGCGGCCGCTGTAGTACTGCGGGCGGCTGCGATCGTAGCGGTCGTAGCTGCGGTTGTTGTTGTAGCCGTAGTTGCGGTTGTCGTTACGGCCGTAGCTGCGGTTCCGGTCGTTGCGGCTGTCGTAACGGTTGTTGTTGCGGTTGTCGTAGCGGTTGGAGTTGTTGTTGTCGTAACGGTTGCGGTTGTCGTTGCGATTGGAGTTGTTGTTGTTGTCGTAGCGCCGATCGTTGCCGTTGCTGTTGCCGTTGCGGCGGTCGTAGCTGCTGCCGTTGTTGTTGTTGCGGTAGGCCTGGGTCGGCTGCTCCGACTGCTGTTGCGACTGCTGCTGACGGCGCCACTCGCTGCCGTTGTTGCGCTGCTGCTGCGCCTGCGATCGGGAGGAGGACGAGGCGTCGCGGTTCCGCTCGATCCGCGTCCTCTCCCGCCCTGTCTCGTTTGCAGGACGGTCTTCCGCGAAAGCGGACGTTCCGACGAGCATGGCCACCGCCACCGCGCCGGTCACAAGTGAAGCTAATTTATTGGATCTGTTCATGTTGTCCCTCCAAGGACGATTGACTGCCGGGTCTACTATTCGCAAACGGCGGACCAGCAAGCGGCGAGCAGCGAACAGCGGGCCGCGAGCAGGAGAACCGATGGCTTGCCGCCGTCCCGTTGCCAGGTTCTCCTGCTCGCCGCCCGCTGCCTGCTGCTCGCTATTGGGCCCCGCCGCGGAGCTCCGCAACATGCGCGGTCCTGACCAGGGTGGCCGCCGGCGTGAGAGAGGGATCGGTGTACACCAGGGCGGCGAGACCGAGGGCGGCGCGGGCCTGATCGAGGGCGGTGCGCAGCTCGGTCAGGTGCTGGGCCTTGATCGTGGTGCCGGCGGCGAGGGAGGGATCGGTGAAGCTCTGCGCGGGCAGGCCGGCCGCGGCGCGCATCGCGTTGGCGGCGATGCGCAATTGCAGCACGTGCACGGCCTTGATCTGCGTCCCGGCCCCGAGCGGCTCGTCGCTGAAGGCGACCGTGGTGGCCGGATCGGCCGCGCTGTACGCGCCCCACGCGCCGCTGACCATCGCCCGCACCTTGTACAGATAGGTGGTGTTCGCGGAGACGGAGTTGTCGTCGAAGGCGGTGGCGCCCGTCGGGGTGAGGAGCGTGAACGCGCCGTTGTTGAAGCCGCGCCAGACCTCGTAACCCGTCGCGCCGGCCACGGACGTCCAGCTCAGCGCGACCTGTCCCGTCCCGGCGGCGGTGGCGGTGATGGTGAGCGAGGCACCCGCCGGCGTCACGTGCACCGTGCCCGATGGCGCGCTCGTGCCGGCCGCGTTGACAGCCACCACGGAGCAGTCGTAGCCGGCGCCGTTGGCCAGACCCGACACCGTGATCGGCGAGGCCGCGCCGCTCGCGCTGACGGAACCGGGCATGCAGGTCGCGCGGTAGCTGGTCATGTTCGCCCCGCCGTCGCTGGCCGGCGCGGTGAAGGCGATGCTCGCCGTGCCGTTGCCCGGCGTCGCGGTACCGATGGCCGGCGCGCCGGGCGCGGTCGCGCCGGCAACCACGAGCAGCGTGATCGACTGCGGCGGGAGGGTCAGCGACAGCGCGGAGGAGGCCAGCGGCACGTCGGCCAGATGGGTGATGCTGTTGGTCGCGGTCAGCTGCCAGCGCTGCCCGGCCGCGGTGCGGTGGGGGACGAAGCCGGCCAGGTTCACCGTGGCGGGCGTGTCGCCGGTCAGAGACTTGGAGATGAGCATCACGGTCAGCGCCGCGTCCGTCGAGCGGACGGCGGCGAAGGCCGCCACGTTGTCCGGATTCGGGCCGGAAGCGCTCACGCTGGTGTCGCCGAACGCCGAATGCGCGCCGTCGTAGTTGCGGTACATCTTCATGGCGTTGTAGACCGGCGTGCCGGCCTCCGGCGTCGTCCAGCGGACGCCCATGTCCAGCCCCTCGCGGCCGAAGATGCCGTAGACGTCCGCCTGCGCGGTGGCGCCGTTGATGTGCCCCTCCGCCCCCCAGTTGTACTCGGTGATGCCGATCTGCGTGCCGGGATAGTGATTCGTCACCCACTCCTTCAGGCGCGGGATGAGGCGCACCTTCGCGCCGCCCTGCTCCGTGCCGCCGATCCACGACTCGTCGACATAGCCCGGATCCCACAGGGAACGGGTGGAGCGGTTGCGCCGCAGCTGCTGCGCGTTCGAGACGTCGTCGCTGAACTCGCCCGACTGCGGATAAAAATGCACCGTGGCGATGTCGAGGATGCGCTGGCCGTGGGCCAGCTCGTACGTCCTGGCCTGGTCGAGGACCCAGTCGATGTACGGCTTGTTGCCGTGGGCGATGCGGTCCGCGTTGTCGCCGTTCTCCATGTCCTTGCCGCTCATGAAGTAGCCGGACCAGCCCCACTCCTCGATGCCGGTCAGCTGCGCCGCGGGGTCCTTCGCCTTGATGGCCGCGCCGTACTCGGCCATCTTCGCCCACACCTCGTCGTAGGTGGTGCCGTCCGGATGGACGTCCCAGTGGTCGAAGCTCCACAGGCCCGGCTCGTTGTCCAGCGAGTAGTAGCGCACGCCGCCCGCGCTCGCCGCGCCCCAGGTGGTCACCAGGTGCTGGATCCAGTTCGCCTGGTGCACGGAGGTGTACGTGGCGGCCGTATCCGACGGATCGTTCACGTGCAGCATGCGGTTGCCGCCCTGCTTGCCGTTTCCGCAGTCGGGCCGCCACTCGGAGTCGTTCTCGTCCTGCGCGCCGTATTTGGCGATGGAGAAGCCGCAGCGGTAGCTCCGGTCCTTCGGCAGCAGGCCCATCATCGGAATGGTCATGACCGGCTGCGCGCCGGCGTTGCGGGTGTACTGGATGAAGTCGTCCGCCGACTTGCCGTTCGAGCCGTCGCCGGCCAAAACGTCGTCCGGGACGTTCTCGAAGTAGTAGTCCTTGCAGCGGTTTGCCGTGCTGAAGGCCCAGTTGTAGCGGCTCATGGCATTGCCGCCCCACCGATTGAGGGTCAGACCGAGGTCCGTGATGGCGGACTGGCTGGCCCAGGCGGCGCCGTAGATGCGCGGGTCGATGGCGTGCCGGTTCGCGGCCGCGTTCACGGTCACGGTCACGGGCGGATTGGCGGCGAAGAGCGGAACGGCCGCAAAGAGAAGCAGGATGAGGCGGTCGGGACGCATGCGCCGGCGATGCTAAGCGGGGCGGGGGAGCGGCGGTTGTGACGGCGGTCAACTTCCGGAGCTCAGCCATACACCAAAAAAAGAATGTTGAGGGTAGGGGTTTGTTCGTCTCCGGCACTCCCTAGTTGTGGTAACTTAACCGGGTCTACTTCTTCACAAAACTATGGGAACTCCGCGGTGGCCGGCGGCCCGCCGATCGGGCTTTTGCCTCCTCTTTGTATTCTGCCTCGCCTGCTCGACGGGACAGAAGGTACGCCGTATGTTCGGCGGCCAGCTGCCGGTGCAGGTGCGCGTGGCCGTCGATGCGAACGACGACAGCGCCGTCGCGGTCGACCTCCTGGTGGTCTATGACGAGAAGCTCCTGGCCGACCTGCTGAAGACGCCGGCCTCCGACTGGTTCGCAAAGAAGCAGCAGATCGTGGCCGACCATCCGGACGGCCTCTCCGTGCAGAGCTGGGAGTGGGTGCCGGGCCAGCCGGTCGATCCGGTGACCGTGGAGTACCGCTCCGGCGCCCGCCGCATCGTCCTCTTCGCCGACTACAACACCGACGGCCAGCACCGCGCCGCCGTCGCCCCCCAGCAACCCTTCCGCCTGACCCTGGACAAGGATGACTTGAAGGTGGAGGTGTTGCAGTGAGAAAAGCAGTGGTCGGTGGTCAGTGGTCAGTTGTCAGTGCCGCGCGGATTTGCGCCGCTTCTCCTACTGACAACCGACAACTGACAACTGACCACTCGGGGGTGCGCCGATGAGCGAACACCCCACCACCGAATCCCGCCGCAAGGGAAGAGCCCGCACCACCGCGCGCGACGTGCCGCCGGCCATTCAGTGGCATGAGGGGATGCTCCTGGCGCCGCAGCATTTTCAGTGGCTCTCCCTCCGGCACGAGACGCTCCTGCACTACCACGCGGCGGCGATCTCGCCGTTCCACTGGGGCGTACGGCATCTCGTGGTCGACAACGTCAAGCTCGTGGACGGCGTGTTCCGGGTCGAGGAGCTGGAAGCGGTCATGCCGGATGGGCTGATCATCAGCCACAGCGCGGGCGACCTGCCGGACCTCTCCATCGATCTGGCCGAGCACGCGGAGCTGATCCAGCAGCGGCCGATGATGATCTTCCTGGCCGTGGCCATCCGCGGCCGCGGCCTGGCCCTCTCCGAGCGCTACGGCTCGGAGGAAGGCGGGCCGGTGCCGGACGAGAACACGGGGGAGGGCGACCTGCCGCTGCCCGTCCTCAAGCCGCGCCTCCATCTCCTCCTCGGCGACGACCCGCCGAACAAGTACGTCGGCTTCCCGATCGCCGAGGTCGCGTATCGCAACGAGGTCTTCACCCGCACGCGGTTCGAGCCGCCCTGGCTGCGCGTCTCCCCCGGCTCGGCGATCTACGACACCTGCGCCTCCATCGCCACCCGCCTCCGCGAGAAGGCCGCGTTCCTGGCCGACCAGGTGCGCTCCCCCTCCGCCTCCGCGCGCGTGCCGCAGCTGCTGGAGACCAAGTCGATGGTGCACTACCTCGTTGGCGAGCTCCCCGCGTTCGAGGCCGTGCTGCGCGCCAATCAGTCCCATCCGTTCCCGCTCTTCGTCGCCCTCTGCTCGCTCCTCGGGCACGTCGCCGGGCTGGGCCGGTCGCTCCTCCCGCCGGTGCTCGAGCCGTACGATCACAACAACCTCTTCGCCACCTTCGAGCAGGCCCGCGCCGCGATCGGCAAGGCCATCGACGAAGGGGTCAACGAGTCGTACAGCGGCTATCCCTTCTCCCTGGAAGGCGACGAGTTCCGCCTCCTCTTCGACCCCGCCTGGAACAACCGCACCCTGATCCTCGGCGTGCGCGCGGCGCCGGGCGTGCCGGAGATCGACACCGTCGGCTGGATGGCCTCCGCGCTGATCGGCAGCCAGCCGGTGATCCTCTCCCTGCGCGACCGCCGCGTCTCCGGCGCGCCGCGCAAGCGCATCGACGGCGACGGCGATCTGGTCCCGTCGCGCGGCGTCACTCTCTTTTCCTTCACTCCCGATCCGGAAGTGGTCATCGCCGGCGAGGAGCTGGTGATCCTGAACCCCGGCGGCGGGCGCCGCCCCGAAGAAATCGTCCTGTTCGTGAAAAACCGCGTGTAGCCCATGTTCCTGATCGATTCATTCCAGCAGTTCTACGGCGAAGTGATCCGGCTCAAAGGCCGCCTCTCGGGCGGCAGCTGGTCGGTGGAGGAGGTCGCGGAGCGGACCAACGACGTCACGCCCAGCGGCGTCTGGCGCAAGCTGCTCTCCATCCTGGAGCGGCAGGCGCTGGAAGCGGGCCGCGAGGGCGGCGACTTCGGCATCGAGCTCTATCGCAAGGCGCAGTACGCCATGGCCGCCCTGGCCGACGAGACCTTCCTCAATCTCAACTGGGTGGGGCGCGAGGCGTGGCGGCAGCACCTGCTCGAGTCGCGTCTCTTCGGCTCCCACCGCGCCGGCGACGAGCTATTCGAGAAGGTCGACGAGCTGCTGCGCGACCGCGACTCGCTCCACCTGGAGCTGGCCCGGGTCTACCTCATGGTCCTGGCCCTCGGCTTCCAGGGCAAGTACCGCGGCAAGCCGGGCGCGGAGGAGGATGTGGCGTCGTACCGCCGGCGCTTGTTCCGCTTCATCTTCAGCCGCGATCCGGAAGCGGTGCGCGGCAACGACAACCTCGTGCCGCAGGCGTACGCCGAGACGCTGGACGTCCCCCGCGCGGTGCAGCTGCCGTATCTGCGGCCGTGGGTGTGGGCCATGGTGGTGATCGTCGTGGTCTGGATCGGCGTGGCACACCTGATGTGGGAGAGCGCGGTCGGCCAGCTGGAGCCCTTCGTCAAGCAGATCGAGGCGCACTCCAGGCCGACGGACACGGGAGCGCATCGATGATCCCGGCCTGGTTCGCTCCGTGGGCGCTGGTCGCCGTGATCGTGCTCGCGCTGCTGGTCATCATCGTGATGGTCGTGCTCCTGCGGCGCTCCTCCAAGGCCTCGCAGTTCGCCGACGCGCAGGAGCCGGAAGAGGAAGAGCAGGAGAGCGCGGAGGAGCAGGAGCCGGCCGGGATCAGCATCGGCGGCGCCTTCCGGCGGGCCAAGAAGCTGATCAAACGCGCCAGCGACGGCGAGCCGTACGAGATCCCCTTCGTCCTCCTGGCCGGCGCGGAGGGCTCGCGGCCGGCGGACCTGATGGGATCGACCGGCATGGACATGCCGTTCGGCGATCCGGCGGAAGCGGAGACCTCGCTGGCCATGGGCCGCGGCTTCTGGTTCTACGACCGCGGCGTCGTGCTCGACGTGGCCGGCGATCACGTCCTGCGGGCGAACGGCAAGCAGTCCGACGATCGCGGATGGGAGCAGCTCGTTCATCACCTGCAGCGCTTCCGTCCGAAGCGTCCGGTGGACGGCCTGGTGCTGACCTTCGCCGCCGCGGAGCTGGTCGATGCGGCGGGCAGCGAGCTGCGGCGCGCCGATCTCGCCGCGCGCACCTCGCGCATCTATCGCAAGGTAGTCGACCTGCAGGGGCGGCTCGGCTTCCGGCTGCCGGTATACGTGCTCGTCACCGGCTGCGAAGGGCTGACCGGCTTCGACGCGCTCTGCCGCAGCGTGCGCCCCTCGTCACGGGAAGAGATGTTCGGCTGGTCCAGTCCGTACAGCGTCGACACGTCCTACCGCGCGGCCTGGGTGGACGAGGCGCTCAAGTCCCTCGGCGCGCGCCTGGACGACCTGCAGATGGAGATCTTCGCCGAGGGGACCACCGGGGCGGATGACCTGCTGCGCTTGCCGCGGTCGTTCCGCAACCTGGGGCCGGCCATCCGCGTGGCGCTCGACCAGATGTTCAAGTCGAGCGCCTACCACGGGTCGCTGATGCTGCGCGGCATCTACTTCTGCGGCAAAGAGAACGGCAACGCGCTGGGCGGGGAGCAGACCGCCTTCGCCAAGCAGCTCTTCGAGCAGAAGGTGTTCGCCGAGCACGGCGTCGGCGCGCCGACCACCCGCACGCGCATGGCCCGCGACCGCGCGGTGCGCATCGCGCAGGTGGCGACGGCCGCGCTGGCGCTCTTCTGCGGCGGCGGCCTGCTGTGGGCCAATCATCAGCTGCACAAGGAGAACCGGGTCCTAGAGCCGATCCTCCAGGCCACGACCTCGTACCTGGCCGAGCAGCACGAGCGGGTGCCGAACGAGACGCTGAAGATGTGGGCCATGTCTCTGCTGAACAACATGGCCGGCATCGACTTCGCGAGCTACGGCTCGGTCTTCATCCCCAGCTCCTGGGTCGACCCGCGCGGGCGGCAGGTGGAGAAGGCGATGGCCACCGCGTTCTCGAAGGTGATCCTCGAGTCGCTGCGCCTCGAGCTCGGGGAGCGGACGCTGGCGCTGCGCGAGCACGCCCACGACCGGTTCGTCAACGTGGCCGTGCCGCAGGGCGCCACGGCGCTTTCCATCGAAGGCATCCCGGAGTACGTCCAGCTGCGCAAGTACGTGGGCGACCTGACCGAGCTGGAGACCAAGGCGCAGGTGCTCAACCGCCTCTGCTCCTCCCGCGGCGGCTCGCTGGACGACCTGAGCGAGGTGATCGGCTACATGTGGGGCGAGCGTCTCTCCAGCCAGTACAAGACGCGCAACGAGCTGTACGACCGCGCCCTGGCCGACGCCACCTGCATGCGCTTCGAGCCGAAGCAGTACGCGCCGGAGGCGCAGGCCGCGGCCTCCGAGCTCGCGCACGATGCCTTCAACCGCCTGTTCGAGCAGAGCCCGTTCGCCCGGCGCGTGCAGGGCCTGTCGGCGTCGCTGCAGCCGGGCGGGTGGCGGGGAGGGACGAACGCCACGGCGGGATTCAGCGGCCTCTCCGCGCAGATGCAGGAGCTCGACCGCGACCTGGCCGACCCGCAGATCGAGTGGGCCTTCCACGACGACCTCTCCCTCGGGCCGGACTTTCAGAAGCTTCTCAACGACATGACCCGCTCCGAGTTCTTCGGACCGGAGCTGGTCGGCCGCATCCGCGGCGAGGGCGGCCAGTGGCTGGGCCACTATCAGCGCTCCCTGGCCACCATGGAGTCGCCCATGACCGGCTCGATCCTGACCGTGGCGGACGGCCGCGCGCGCCGCCAGCTCTCGCCCGGCACGCTGCTGCTCAAGACGGCGCTGGAGTCGTTCCTGGGGCAGGGCTTCGTCACCCAGCAACGCTTCGACCGGCAGCTGCAGACGCACCTGCTGGCCGGCCAGCGCCTGGGCTGGGATCCGGCGCTGCTCGAGCAGGCGGCGGGCGTCTATCAGGCCTACGACCGTTTCCAGTCGAAGACGCTGAGCGTGTTCCCGCCCGAGATGCGCGGCTCGATCGACCAGGTGGCGCGGGAGAACGCCGGCCGGCAGATGGTCACCCTCATCGCCGAGGGGCAGTCCTTCGACGTCGTGCCGCCCTCGGTGAGCGCGACGCTGGAGGAAGACGTCCGCGCCGGCCTGGCCCGCTTCCAGTCGGAAGTCGGCCCGGTGACCGAGGCGCTCGACGCGCTGACGAAAGTGCGGGCCATGGACGGGCGGCGCGATCTGGCCAACGCCATGACGGCCGAGGCTTACCGGCTGCTGGTGGACGTCGACCGGCTGCTGCATGAAGACGAGCCGTATCGCCCGCGGCACCGCGGCTTCGACTGGTGGGACGGCAGCACGCCGCCGTCGCCGGCCGCCTGGGACGCGCGCGACGCGGGCGAGGTGCCGGTGTACCTGGAGACCACGCGCAACCGCGTGGCCATGCTGGCCCGCAACTACGCGCAGCCGCTCATCGCCTGGTTCGTGAAGGCGGGCATGGCGGACCGGGGCGACACCCGCGGCCTGGTCACCGCGTGGCAGGGGATCGTGGACGACCTGCGCGACTACGACGCGAAGAAGCCGGGCAGCTCGCTGGCCGCGCTGGAGGACTACATCAATCAGCAGATGGGGAAGGTGACGCCGGCGAACTGCACGGCGGCCTCGCTGCCGTCCGGCTACCGGCCGAACCGGCGCTACTTCTCGGTGCGGCTGCAGGAGCTCTCCCGCCAGCTCGGCGAGCGCTGCGTGCAGATCGCCGTGCGCGATGCGGGCATCAAGTACGCGGAGCTGGCCCGCTACTTCAACGCGCGCCTGGCCGGACGCTACCCGTTTGCCGACGCCCCTCCCGGACGCGGCGAGCGGGAGGCGGATCCGGAGGCGGTGAAGGGCTTCTACGCGTTGTTCGACAGCAGCCAGGGCGTGATCCGCGCCGTGCCGTCCAGCGCGATCAGCGATCCGGCCTTCGCGCCGGCGCGCGAGTTCGTGAAGGCGATGGCCGAGGTGCGGCCGCTCTTCGCGCCGTACCTCGACTCGCAGAAGCCGAACGCCGCGCCGGCGGTGGACGTGGAGGCCAGCTTCCGCGTGCTGCGCGAGCGGGAGGTGGACGGCGACCAGATCATCGGCTGGACGGTGACGGTGGGCGACCAGTCGGTCTCCAACCGCGACAACAAGAAGAAGCTGCACTGGGTGCCGGGCAGACCGGTGCGCATCGCATTGCGCTGGGCCAGCGACGCGCCGCGCATCCCCATCCTGGCCCAGACCGAGCGCGGCGCTTCGCTGCAGGACCGCACGCTGACGTACGAGTACACCAACCAGTGGTCGCTGCTGACCGCGCTGGAGCAGCACACCGCCACCAGCGAGCCCGCCTTCAAGGACTCCGAGCCGGTGACGCTCGCCTTCCGCGTGCAGATGCAACCGGTCGGCACGAACAAGCCTCTGGACGACGCGGCGCGCGTGTTCATGCGCCTCGCCCTGCTCGCGCCGGACAGCGCCAAGCCGCTCGAGCTGCCGAAGTTCCCCGCCGTGGCGCCGCCGCTGGGGGAGCAGGTTGCGGAGGGGACGCCATGAGGGCGCCCGCTGTCATCCTGAGGCGCGAAGACGCCGAAGGATCCGTCCCTTCGGGCGCGGCGCGAGATCGGTACGGATCCTTCGCCCTCTGCGGGGCTCAGGATGACACTCGGAGGGGCCGCGCATGACCGCCGATCCCCTTCTGCTCCCCATCAGCGAAGACCGCCCCGCCGGCGAGTCCCTCCGCTTCGATCCCGTTTACGACGAGATCAAGCGCCTGCGCGAGCAGGACGATCCCACCCTGCCCCAGGGGGTGTGGCAGCGGGAGCTGAAGAAGGCGGACTGGAAAGCGGTCGCCTCCCTCTGCTCCGACACGCTGGCCACGCGCACCAAGGACCTGCAGGTGGCGGCCTGGCTGACCGAGGCGTGGACGCATCTGGAAGGCTTCCCCGGATTCGAGCGCGGCGTGCGGCTGATGACGAGCCTCTGCCGCGACTTCTGGCCGCAGCTCCATCCGCCGCTGGACGAGGACGGCATCGAGTCGCGCATCGCCCCCGTGCTCTGGATCGCCGACCGGCTCGTCCTCACCCTCAAGCGGGTGCCGGTGACGGCGCCGTCGAGCGAGGACGCGCTTCCGTACGGCTGGAGCGCGTGGGAGTCGGGCCTGTTCCTGGCCAAGCAGACCACGGCCGATCCGAAGGCGGAAGAGCGCGGCCTCGTGCCGCAGCCGAAGTTCCTGGTCAGCGTCTCCCTCACCCCGACCGGCTGGTTCGTGGCGCTGGCCAGGGAGGTGGGCGGCGCGGCCGAGGCGCTGGCCGAGCTCGACGCGGTGCTCGTGGAGCGTTGCGGCACCAGCGCGGCGCCGAGCCTCACCCCGTTGCGCGCGCCGCTCGCCGCCGTGCAGCAGTTCATCAGCCGCATCCTCGACGAGCGTCGCGGGGCGGGAGAGCTCGTGCCCACGGCCGAGGGGGAGGTCCCCATGACCCAACTCGAGATCGCGGCGGGATCCGAGGCGCCGCCGCCGGCCCTCGGCGGCTCCATCTCCACCCGGGCCGACGCGTATCAGCATCTCGCCCTGGCCGCGGACTTCCTGCTGCGCACCGAGCCGCACAGCCCCGTGCCGTACCTGATCAAGCGCGCCATCTCCTGGGGAAACCTGAGCCTGGCCGAGCTGCTGGCCGAGCTCCTCTCCAGGAATGCCGACCTCCCCACCATCCAGGCTTTGCTGGGGATGAAGAAATGAAAGCGTCTGTCGCGATCCGAGGATCGCCCGGGAGTTTCAGCCAGTGCACCCCTTACCGAGTGAACAAGGAGATAGAAGATGAGTGAGAGCACACAGAAAAAGCTGCTGCGCATCCGCCCGCCACGCGTGCAGCTGACGTATGACGTCGAGACCGGCGGTGCCATCGAGAAGAAGGAACTGCCGCTCATCGTCGGCGTGCTGGCCGACCTGGCCGGGAAGCAGGACAAGCCGCAGCCCCCCATCAAGGCGCGCAAGTTCGTCGAGATCGACCGCGACAACTTCAACGACGTGATGGCCGCCATCGGCCCGCGCCTGGCGTTCCAGGTCAACAACACGCTGCAGAACGACGACAGCAAGATGAACGTCGAGCTGCGCTTCAAGAAGATCGACGACCTCCGCCCCGAGGCGCTGGTCCAGCAGGT
>DASYMJ010000197.1:0-4491 GCA_036009105.1 Thermoanaerobaculia bacterium
CGCCCGCTTGAGGAACTTGCAGTTCATGTCCCTGAACACGAACGCGAAGTTCGCCTTCTTCTGGCGCATGAGGTGGAAGGAGATCAGCCCGCCGGCGACATCCGCGCCGATGCAGAGCACGCCGACGTACATCGATTTCAAATGATTCTTCGTCCGCCAGTTGAGCGGGATTTTCACCACGCAGCGCCGCTCGCTCACTTCCAGCACGCTCGGCTTGACGAAGAAGAGCAGGAAAACATTGCGCAGCGCCCAGAGGCGCACGGCCAGCGTGTTCATCGCCTCGACCTCCGCGCGTACGGTGCCGTGAAGCGTTCGTAAAGTGCGTCGGGAACGAGGCGGACCGTGCGCATCAGGAGCGACATGGGCCGGGGGAACTCGATGACCCGCTTCCCCCGCTCCAGCCCATCCGCAATGATCGCCGCCGCCTCCGGGGCCTGCAGCAGCAGCGGCATGCGGAACTTGTTCTTGGCCACGATCGGCGTGTCGACGAAGCCGGGATTGACGATGGTGACGCCGACGCCGTACGCGGCGAGCTCGATGCGGCTCGCCTCCAGGAAGTTCTGCATCGCCGCCTTGCTCGCCGAATAGGAGGCGGCGGTGGGCAAGGCGCGGTGCCCGGCGATGGAGGCGATGCCGGCAAAGCGTCCCGCACGGCGCTCGACCATGCCCGGGATGACCGCATCGAACAGGTACAGCATGCCGAGGACGTTGACCCGGAACGTGCGCTCGGCGTCCTCCAGGTTGAACTTCGCGGCATGCCCCGGCAGGCTCACCCCCGCGTTGGCCACGGCGAGGTCGAACGGCCCGCCGAGTTTCTGCTCCGCTTCCCGGACCGCTGCCCGTACGGCGGTCGCATCGGTCACGTCGCACTCGATGCCCACCGCGTTCGGCAGTGAGGCCGCGATCTCCTCGACGAGCTCGCGGCGGCGGGCGAGGAGAGCCACCGCCCACCCGCGCCGCGCGAGCTCCCGCCCCAGGGCTTCGCCGATGCCCGAGGAACCGCCGGTGATCAGGGCAAGCACGGGGTGCAGTGTAATGTAGGGCCGGCTCTCAGCCGGCCCGGCCCTCGGTTGATGATGGGCCGGCTGAGAGCCGGCCCTACATTACTTCAGCGCGGGCAACTTCACCCCCCCCTCCAGCACCGGCGCAAACAGGTCGCCCACCTTGGCCAGCCTGGCCGGCATGGTGCGCAGGTTGAACTTCAGCGGGTCGAGCTTCTTCGTCACCTCTTCCCACTTCAGCGGAGCCGACACCGGCGCGCCGTCGATGGCGCGGAGCGAATACGGCGCGACGACGGTCTTGCCGTACGCGTTCTGCATGCAGTCCAGATACAGCCGCCCCCGGCGCTTGGAGAGGCTGCGCTCCACGGTGATGCCGGCGACGTTCGAGGCCACGGCCGCGGCGATGTTGCACGCGAACTCGTTTGCCTGCTCGTGCGTGTAGCCCGGCGCGAGCGGCACCAGCACGTGGATGCCGCGCTTGCCCGAGGTCTTGGGGTAGCTGGGCAGCTCCAGGTTTTCCAACAGGCCGCGCATGATGATGGCCGCCTCGATGGCCTGCTCGATCCCTTTCCCTTTCGCCGGATCGAGGTCGAAGAGGATCCAGTCCGCTTCGCTCAGCTTCGGCGTGTGGGCGTGCCACATGTGCACGGTGAGGACGGACATCTGGGCCAGCCAGCGCAAGGTCTCCGGCCGGTCGACCACCAGATGCTTCACCGTCTTGCGCGATGCGGTGCGCGTGGGCGTCTCGGCGATGGTGACCCAGGGCGGCGCCTCCCGTCCGACGTCCTGATGGAACCAGGACGGCTTGTCGATCCCCTGATTCCAATGCTCCAGCGCCAGCGGCCGCCCGGTCAGGGCCTGGATCATCGGCCCGCTTACCGCCTCGTAGTAGTCGGCGACGTCCTGCTTGGTGATCTTGTCGCGCGGATAGAGGAGGCGGTCGGGATTGGTGAGGTTGACGGAGGGAGAGCTCCGCTTCGCCGTGGTCTTCGGTTTTGCTCGCTGCTCGCTGCTCGCTGCTCGCTTGCTGGCCTTCTCCTTCACCACCTCACTCACCTCCTTGTCGTCGCGCAGGCCGAGGAAAGACGGATGGCGCAGCCGGTCATCGTCGGTCCACTCCGTGAACGCCACCTGGGCCACGAGGCGCGGCTCGCTCCAGATCGCGTCGCGGGAGCGCGGCGTGTTCTTCGCCGGCGACTGCGGAAGGCGGTAGCGGTCGAGCTGCTCCCGCAGTGAGCCGCGCAGCTTCGAGGAGAAGCCGGTGCCGACCTTGCCGGCGTAGTGCAGCGCGCCGTCCTTGTTGTAGGCCAGATGCAGCGAGCCGATGTCCCTGGCCGAGGCGCTGGAGGGCTGGTAGCCGATGATCACCATCTCCTGGGCCTTGCTGGCCTTGATCTTCAGCCACTCCTTCGAGCGCCGCGTCTCGTACACCGAGCCGCGCCGCTTGGCGATCAGCCCCTCCCACCCTTCCTTCGCCGCGCGCGCCAGCGCTTTCTCCGGCGGCTCGTCGATCTGCTGCGCGAGCTCGATGCCGGCCGGCGGGCGCTTCAGCGTCTTCTCCAGCACCGCGCGGCGCTCCTCGTACGGCAGCCGGCGGAGGTCCTTGCCTTCCAGCCAGAGGATGTCGAAGACGAACAGCTTTTCCTGATGGGCGCCGCCCTGCAGCAGCTGGAAGCGCGGCACGCCGTGCGCATCGAGGGCGACGATCTCGCCGTCGAGCACCATCTCCCCTTTGATCTTCATCAGCGCTTTAGCGATCTGGGGGAAGCGGCCGGCGAGATCGAGCTCGTTGCGGCTCCATAACGCGAGATCGCCGCCGGCCAGGCCGGCCACGGCCCGGAAGCCGTCGTACTTCAATTCGAAGAGCCAGTTCTTCTCGTCCGGCGGCGGCGCGTCGGTGAGCGTGGCCAGCATCGGGGGGAAGACGCGGCGGAGGAGTTGCTCGGGGCTTCGGCTCATGACTGCGTCGCGACCACCCGCACCTCGTCGAAGCCCTCCCCCGGCTCGGGCGGCTTCAGCTTCTTCAGCGTGGCGAAGATGGCCGGGTTGGGGATGCGCGCCTTCCCTTCCCGTGCAGCATTCCGCGCAACGACGGTGCGCACCGGCGTGTCCATCCAGACGGCGATCACTTTTGCGCCGAGGGTGTGGCCGAGCTCGATGAGCGGCGCGCGCACCTCGGGCGTGGGGTTCGTGTTGTCCACCACCACCGACTTTCCCTCCATCAAGGCCTGCGAGATCTGCTGCCGCTGCCGCGACTCGCGGTCGCGCACGTTCGGCATCAGGTCCTTGCTCACATGCACGTGCGTTGCCGCGAAGTGCTCCCGATAGTACGTGCTCTTGCCCGACCCTTGCAGTCCGACGAAGATGATCAGCTCCGGCATGGCTCGTTACCTTCGCAGATTCTCGCGCATCGGTCACTCCCTGGGGCCCAGCGAAGAGCGCGGCTTCGCGATGTGGGTCGGCTACGATATCGTCGGCGTGGACGGCGATCTCTCCCCCCTCGGCTACATCAATGTCGAGGGATGGAGCGAAGAGCAGCTCGCGCCGTACGACGTGGTGACGTTCATGGAGATCGAGCCGGAGAAGCTCGGCATCGAGAGGAAACGATGAAAGAGGCAACGCGCAATCCGATCCAGCTCCCCCTTCCGGAATTGAAGGAGCTGGCCGCCGCGCTGGCCGCTGAGCTCCGCTCCGCTGCTCCGATCCCGCCTGATGTGCGCCGCCGCTTCATCGACCTGCGTGCCGCGCTGTTCCTGCGCGGCATCTACGATCCGGTGCTCGTCCGCTTCGACAGCGCCACGGCGCCGGCCGCCGCGCCGGCGGAGCTCGCGGAGCAGCTGGAGAGCGTGGCGGCCTCGCTGTGATCTACGCCAGCCGGCCGGTGATGCGCAGGTAGCAATCCGCGCCGCCCACCAGCTCCACCGCGCCGTCTCGGGCCCACTCGCGGAGGCGGGCCTGCACCAGGGGATGCTCGATGTGCTGGTCGGCGCCGAAGACGTTGGCCAGCACGGCGCGCGGCACGTCCGTCTGGCCGCGGGAGCGGATGCGCTCGAGGCCGACCTGCAGCGCGTCGAGGCGGAACTCGACGTCCTCGTCGAGCAGCCGATCCACCGGCGGGTTGGTCGAGACGATGGCGCCCAGCCCGAGGAAGCTCTCGAAGGACATGGGGCGGAACTCCTTGACGCCGCGGGCGCGGAGCTCCTCGTCCGGGATGTGCTCGGCCAGGGTGAGGCCGGGGATCTCGGTGCCCACGCCGTCGATCTCCCAGCCGATCCAGCGCTCCTTGCCGACGAGCGCGATGCGTTGAATGTAGCGGGTCATTGCGCCGGGTGATGATAGCGGAATGACGGAGACGTTCACCGTTTCGTGACAGGGAAGCGACGCCTCTTGTTTCCCTAAGCAGCAGGGCTGACCGGCCCGCAACCAGCCGTTCCTGCGCACCCCGTCTCGGTCGCACTCGGCGGGGCTGGTCAGCCCCACTCGGCGGGCA
>DASYMJ010000198.1:0-26589 GCA_036009105.1 Thermoanaerobaculia bacterium
CATCGGCTCGATGAAGAACGAGGCGCCGGAGCCGGAGCGCTCGTGCAGGATTCCGGTCACGGCGTTGCGATGGTCGCTGCGCACCGGGATGCAGTAGCGGTCGCCGCGCATGACGATGAGCGGCTCCTGGATCGCATCCGCGTGCCGGTTCATGATGTCGGTGAGGAGCCGCTGGATCCCGGCGCGCTTCTGGTGTACGCGGGCGCGGATGGCGCGCAGCTCGGCGGAGGCTTCCTCGCGCAGCTTGCCGTCTTTCGTAAAGTACTTGTTCGCCTTGGAGACCACTTCCCCCAGATCGGGAATGGCCTCCGCCAGATGAGCCAGCCGCTGATAGCCCTCGGTGCGCAACAGCGTCTCGCGCATGGCCTGCGTGGCCCGCACGGCGCGGACGATCTGCCACGACTCCTCGAGGTCGAGCATGTCGGAGCGGTCGAAGAGCGGCGCGACGTCGGTCAGGCCGGCCAGAGGGAGGAGCCCCTCGCGGTGGTAGAAGCGGACCATCTCCGCCAGCTCCGCCTGGGCGAGCTCGCAGGCCTCGGCCGTCGACAGCGGACGCCGCTTGCCGAGCACCTCTTTGCCCGGCGCGCTCTTCGCCTCCATGGCGATGAGGGTCAGGACGCGGTCGAATTCGAGTTGGGTGAGGGGAGTGTGCATGCGTTTGTCGGTTGTCAGTTGTCGGAGGTTCTACTGACAACCGATAACTGACAACCAAAAACGAAGGCCCGCGGTTCCCCGCGGGCCTCCAGTGGTCCAAACGGACGGTCGATGGCGGTCAGTAACCCGCGCGGCGCTCCTCGGCAAGCTTGCGCAGCACCTTCTTGCGAGCAGCGATCGCTTTACGCTTCCGCTTCGTGCTCGGCTTCTCGTAGTGCTGACGCTTTTTGAGCTCGGAGAGAATCCCCGATTTCTCGCACTTGCGCTTGAAGCGGCGCAGTGCATTTTCGAACGTTTCGTCTTCTTTGACGTGAACGAGAGGCATTCCCGAAATCCCCCCCTTCTGCTTGAGCTGTCCCGGTGGCTGGAGCCTCGAACGGGCGGCCATTCTAGAGGCCGGTCCGCAGGAGGGTCAATGCTGACGGGAAACCGCCGGTCGGGCCCGGCGCATTCCTGATCTTTGTAAACTCTTGTTAGGCAAGGAGATGTTCTACTCGGGAGATGATCGCGTCCAGCGCCACCTGATTCTCGCCCCCCTCCGGGATTATTAGGTCCGCGAACCGTTTCGACGGTTCCACGAACTCCTCGTGCATCGGCCGGACGGTGGTCATGTATTGCTCGACCACCGACTCCACCGTCCGTCCGCGCGACTTGATGTCGCGCATCAGGCGCCGCATGAAGCGGAGGTCGGAGGGCGTGTCGACGAAGAGCTTGATGTCGATCCGCTTGCGCAGCTCCGGCTCGGCCAGGATGAGGATGCCTTCCACGATCAGCACTTTGCGCGGTACCACGCGCTGCGTCTCTCCCGTCCGGGCATACGTCGCGAAGTCGTATTTCGGCACTTCCACCGACGAGCCTTTGGAGAGCACGTCGAGATGGCGGACCATCAGCTCGGTCTCCAGCGAGTCCGGATGGTCGAAGTTGATGTGGTGCAGCTCCTCGGCGCTGAGGCCGTCGAACTCGCGGTAGTAGGAGTCGTGGGAGATCCACTCGATGCGGTCGGAGCCGACCCGGTCGTAGATGGCCCGGGCGACGGTGGTCTTTCCCGAGCCGGTGCCGCCCGCGATGCCGATGATGACCGGGACCTTCACCACCGAACCTTCACGACTGCTCTTCCAGCTCCGCCTCGGTCATGAAGTCGGAGAGGTCGTCCGCGCCGCACGTGTTGCAGATCACCGAGACCAGCTTTCCGTTCGCGAACTCGAACTGGTAGGTGGGCGTCTCGCACTGCAGACAGATGAGGTAATCCGGCTCGTCCATGCGGGAGCGAAGGATAGCATCGCCCGCCGGCCCCTTCGTCACCCCGTTCCCCCCCTCCATCCCAAAGCCGCCGGGACCGGCCTCCGATGCGTGCTTTCATCCGCGCCGGAGGTGCACATGAAATTGACGGTCTTCACCGGCGCCGCCTTCGTGGCGCTGCTTTTCCTGGCCATGTCCGCGCGGGCGGATTGCTCGATCACCTCGTCGCGCACGGTCGTGACCACGACGACGTACAGCGATGGCAGCAAGTCGGTCTCCATCACGACCTACGTCACCTGGAGCTGCTCGAGCGAGAGCGGTCCGCCCGAGACCTCCATCGGCGTCTACCAGACGAACACCGGCCGCGACGGCAGTCAGGACTGGTGGTACGCCATCGGCGGCAACACCGTCGGCGGAGGCGCGGGCGCCGGCCCGGGGCCGACGGCGCCGCGCAAAGAGATGTGGGCTGAGGATCCGGGCTTCTGAGAGTGGAAAGGAGACGTCCGATGAGAATGCTCAAGCCAGTGATGTTCACCGCGCTGCTCGTCCTGGGGGCCGCGCTGCTCGCGCCCGCCGCGCGGGCGGAATGTACGCTCAGCAACCCGGTCACATACATCGACATCACGCCGACGGGGGACGGATACCTCATCGAGCTCACCACGTTCTGGACGGTCACCTGTCCAACGGCCAGCTCGGGCGGCGGCAGCGGATCGACCAGCCACCCCGGCGTGTACCAGTGGCACTCCAGCGGCGGCCATTACGGGTGGACCTGGACCGTCGGAGGAGTGCAGGTCGGCCACGGCAGCGGCACGCTGAGCCACGTGATCTCCTCGGCGGACGATCCGGAGCTCTACGTCGAGCTGCCGGAGCCCGAGTTCGACGACCCGCGGCAGATCGCGCCGCCGCCGGACTGAGGCTACTGCACTTTCTCCGCGGTCAATGGCCAGTTGCCGCGGAGAAACTCGCGGATCGAGCCGAAGACGATCACCGGATCGTCCGCCCACGCGGCATGCGCGGCGTTCGGCACCGTCACCAGGCGCGCGTTCGGAAGGACGCGCGCCCACTCCCGCCCGCCCGCGTACGGCGCGCTGCGGTCCTGCTGGCCATGGACGGTGAGCACCGGCACGGCGATCTTCGCGAGGTCGCCGGCCGGCACGTCCGTCGCCATCGAGGCCATGATCCTGGCAAAGTGCAGCCGGAGGGCGGCGGGCTGCTCGTTCGGCAGCGTGCAGGGGGAGGCAAGCCGCTTCGCGTGCCCGGGATCGGCGACGAGCCACTCGCTCGTCTGCTTCCAGTCCGCGGCGCAGTCGGTGGCCGGCGCGGCGGCGGAAGCGTCGCGCGGCTGCTCTCCCTTGATGGAGATCGGCCCGAGCTGCACCACGCGCGTCACCCGCTCCGGATAGGCGGCGGCGTACTGCGCCACCATCCGTCCGAGGTAGGAGAAGCCGACCGGGACGAACTTCTCGACGTTCAGCTGCTTGCGCACCGCCTCCAGATCCTTCACGTCCTGCTGCACCGAGACGGAGGACAGATCGGAGAGATGGTCGGAGCGGCCGCGGTTGCGCGGGTCGTAGGAAATGACCGTCGCGATGTCGGAGAGCTGCTTGAAGTCCTCCCACAGCAGGCTCTCCAGCGGCACGATGATGATGATGGGGCTCTCGCCCACTTTGCGGTAGTGCAGCTTCACCCCGTCATCGGCGGTGAGGAAGCCTTCCGTCGTCTTCGGCGCCGTCTCGGCGAACGTCGCGGGATCGCTGCCCGGGCCGTCGTAGAGGATCTTCCACGAGCCGTCCGGCTGCTTCGTCCAGATCGACGAGTAGTTGCCCACGTGCCTGCCGTTCGCGTCGAACACCGGGCCGGTGGAGAGGCCGACCGTGCCCGCCTTGTTCACCACCACGCGCTCCGGCCCCCAGCTGAACGGCGCCTCCGTGCCGCCGGTGAAGAAGCGGGACCAGCGCTCCACCACCGCCTGCTTGCCGACCAGCGTGCGCAGGCCGGGGAGGAACGTGGCGTCGTCGGCGACGAAGCTGAAGAACTTCGCCTGATCGCGATCGGCGAACGCCCTGGCGAAGGCGATCTCCGCGCGGCGGACCTCGTCAACCGGATCGGCGAGAGCGGCGAAGGCGACGAAAGCGAGGAGCAGGACGGCGGCGAGCTTGCGCATGCGCGATAGGGTAGTCGCCAGTTGTCACGCCGCGGTCACGGAGAGAAAACTACCTCGAGGCAGTCGTGGCCGGCGCGATCAGCGGCTGCACGAAGTGCGCGGCGTTCGTCTCGTTGTCGATGACCGAGGCGTAGACGTAGGTGTCGGGCGAGCTCCCTTCCACGATGATGGAGAAGTCGTCGCCGGCGGTGATGAGGGGGAAGAGGGTCTGGATGGCGATGTGATACAGCGTGTTCGGCGCCACCGGGATGCGCGAGATGGCCACGTTGCGGTTGGCCAGGCGCTGCAGGGCGAGCGTGAAGGTGGCCGGCTCGGAGCCAAGGTTGGCCAGGCCGATGTTGGTGCGGTAGGTGTCGCTGAAGGAGAGGCCGTTGAGCATCCGCAGCGGGCTGGCCACGCCGCTCTGGTAATTGATGGAGATGGGCTGCGGCTGGAAGATCTCCGTGCCGCGCATGCCGTACGCCGTGGCGCGGATGGTCACCGAGCGGCGGCCCATCGTCTCCACCACCAGCGGGGAGAGCACGCGCTCGAAGCCGAACGTCTGGCCGACGATGTCCGGAAAACGCACGGTCTGCCCGGGCGGGATGGTGGTGATGATGGCCGGCTGATCCGGCGCCGTCGGCAGCGCCAGCGAAACGGTGGCTTCGGTGCGCAGATCGTTGTGCAGCTCGATGTCCGTCTTCCAGCGCATGTTGTTCGGCCCGTCGGTGTTGCCCACGACCGGGACGATCACGCTGACCGTTTGCGGTGGCGCCGCTTCCTGGGCGAGCAGCGGGCAGCATGCAGCGAGCAGGAGGACGACCGCGTACACGGTCTCTCCTGCTCGCTGCATGCTGCCCGCTGCCCGCCAGTCCAACATTGCGGAGACGTTTCCAACGCCGAAACAGTTACACAAAATGCGGCCGCAGCACCCGGGTGCCGACGACCAGCATCTTCTGCAGCGGCGTCAGCGACAGCCGTTTGCGCACCGCCGCCAGCGGGTCCTTGCGCAACTTCTCCAGCACCGTGGCGTAGACGCCGCCCATCAGTAACGTTGGGAAACGCGCGTCGAAGGAAAGCTCTTTCAGCAGCGGCTCGGCATCGCGGAAGTACTGCTCCGCGCGGGAGATCTGGTGCTCGATGAGCGCCCGCACCCGCTCGTTCTCGCTCCGCTCGAAAAGGTCACGCTCGCTGACGCCGAAGCGGCGCAGCTCCTCCCGGGGCAGATAAATCCGGTCCCGGCCGAGGTCGTCGCCGACGTCGCGGGTGACGTTCGTCAGCTGCAGGGCGGTGGAGAGATTGCGGCCGTACACCAGCGCCTGGGCCGAGCGGTAGCCGAAGATGGCGAGCGAGATATCGGAGATCGAGGTCGCCACCAGATCGCAGTAGTGCAGCAGCTCCTCGAACGTCTCGTAGCGGGTCTTGACCATGTCCTGCCGGCAGCCGTCGAGCAGGGCGAGAAACGCGCTCTTCGGGATGGCGAAGTGCTGGAGCGCGTCGGCCAGGGCGATGGTGACCGGGTGGGTGGGGGCGGCGGAGTAGGCGAGGTCGAGCTCGCGCTGCCAGGCGTCGAGACGCTCCAAAACGTTCTCCCCCGGCTCGTCCGCGATGTCATCCGCGATGCGGCAGTACGCGTATGCCGCATGCACCGCGCGCTGCTTGCGCGGCGGGAGGAAGCGGAAGCCGACCGAGAAGTTGCCGCCGTGCCGGCGGGTGATCTTGCGGCAGATCTCGTACGCCTGGCTGACCGTGGTCATACCACCGGTCCCAGCGGCGGCACCTTCATCTCCGTGTCGCGGGAGCGGCACCAGTGCAAGCCCGGTTTGTGCAGGCAGCGCCCGTTGTGTCGCCACACCCGGCGCACCAGCGGGGTCAGGAGCGACTTCCACCACTTGCGCTGATGCCAGCCGCTCAGGTAGCGGTGAAAGTCCTTCGCGTTCGACGCCTGGCGGACGAACATGGAGAGCCCGACGTTCCCGCCGCTCTCGTAAAGAAAGCGATTGACGAGGCTCGTCTCCTGCTTCGGCCCGAGCTCGGCCTGCCACAGCTCATCGAAGTCGCGCTCCTCGATGATGCTTCGCGCGGCGAGCGCCCCGCTGGTGAGCGCGTAGCGGATGCCGAGGCCGAAGAGGTAGTCCTGAAAGCCGGCCGCTTCGCCGACGTAGCGGGCGCCGTCGCGCGTGGCCAGTTGCTTGAGATGGAAGTTCATGTACGAGTAGCCGGTGCGGGTCTCGGCCGGAATCACGAAGCGGTGCAGGCGCTGCGCGGCCGCGAGCGAGTGCTCGAAGTACTGGTCGATCTTCCTGAAGCTCGAAACGATGGCGCAGCCGAAGGTGGCGATGCCGTCCAGGATGAAGAGATAGGAGTAGCCGCCCGGCGAGAGCTTATGGTCGAAGTAGACGTCGACCCGCTCCGGCTCGCCGGTCCGCCAGGTCATCTCCCGGGCCAGCCCATCCGGCGCGGCGGGGCCGGTAGCGACGATGTCCGCCTCCTGGATCCGGCTGTTGAAGATGACGTTGACGCCGAGGTCGCGGGCTTGGGCGAGGAGGCCGCGGTCGAGGGTGCCTTCCTCCGCGCCGCGGCGGATGAACCAGCCGTACGGCGCGCGGCTGCGGATCACGCGGGCGTTGCCGCGGTGGTCGAAGAACGTGGCCCAATCCGCCGGCCGGAAGTAGAAGTTGCGGGCGATGCCGATGCGGTCGAGGAACTCCGGCACCGGCTCTTTCTCCGATGCCGACTCGATGATCTGCAGGTCGCCGATGAAGCGCGTGCCGACGTCGGGCTTCGCCTCGTGCACCTCCACCGCCCGCCCCCCGCGGGCGAGGGAAATGGCGGCGGCGAGACCACTTGGTCCCGCGCCTGCAATGCGGATGAGCCGGCCCTGCGTCATGCCGGGGTATCTTATCGCGCCGTGTCCGACCCGAATTCCGCACCACCCGCAACGAAGCCGTCTGCGCGCGGCGAATCCGCGCCGCCTGAGCACGGCATCTCCAAGCCGTCTGCGCGCGGCGGGCACGCCGTGTTCGTTGCGGCCGGCATCTTCCTCAGCCGCATCGCGGGCCTGGTCCGCGAGCGCGCCATCGCCCACTACCTCGGCAACAGCGCGGCGTCCGATGCCTTCAAGGCCGCGCTCAAGGTTCCGAACTTCCTGCAGAACCTGCTCGGCGAAGGCGTGCTCTCCGCGTCCTTCATCCCCGTCTACGCGAAGCTGATCGCGGAGAAGAAAGAGGAGGAGGCGCGCCGCGTGGCCGGCGCGTTCGCCGCGATCCTGTCGATGATCGTGAGCGCCGCGGTGCTCATCGGCGTGCTCCTCACGCCCTGGCTGATCGACTTCATCGCGCCCGGCTTCCACGGCGCGACGCGCCTGCTGACCATCCGTATCGTGCGCATCCTCTTCCCCGGCATCGGCCTGCTCGTCCTCTACGCCTGGTGCCTCGGCGTGCTGAACACGCACAAGCAGTTCTTCGTCTCGTACGTCGCGCCGGTGCTCTGGAACGCCTCGATGATCGCCACGCTGCTGGTCTTCGGCACGCGCATGCGCGAGGCCGACCTGGCCATTGCGCTGTCGTGGGGCCACGTCATCGGCTGCGCGCTGCAGCTGATGGTGCAGGTGCCGTTCATCTGGAAGTACGCGCGCGAGTTTCCCTTCAAGCCGCGGCTCATCGCGCCGGTACGGGAGGTGTTCCGGAACCTCGGGCCGGTGATCGTCGGCCGCGGCGTGGTCCAGCTGAGCGCCTACATCGATCAGATCATCGCTTCTTTGTTGCCCACCGGCTCGGTGGCGAGCTTGTCGTACGCGCAGACCATCTCTCTATTGCCGGTGAGCCTCTTCGGGATGTCGGTGGCGGCGGCGGAGCTGCCGCAGATGGCGAGCAACGTGGGAACGGTGGAGGAGATCAACGCGGCGCTGCGCAAGCGCCTCGCGCGCGGCCTGCGCCAGATCGCGTTCTTCGTGGTGCCGACGGTCGTGGCGTTCATCGCCATCGGACGCCTGCTCGTGGCCGGCCTCTATCAGACCGGCAAGTTCACCTCCGACGACACACTCTACGTCTGGTACATCCTCCTCGGCTCGACCATCGGCCTGCTGGCCATGACCCTCGGCCGCCTCTATTCGTCGGCGTTCTACGCCCTGCGCGATACGAAGACGCCGCTCTATTACGCGGCCGCCCGGGTCGCCCTCACCGCGGGCCTCGGCTACCTCTTCGCCTTCCCGTTGAACTTCCTCTTCGTCGACCTGATCCATCTGCTCGGCATGCCCCTGCCCGTCCGCGCCGGCGCCGCCGGCATCGGAACAGTGGGATTGACCGCGTCCGCCGGTATCGCCGGCTGGCTGGAGTTCCTCCTCCTGCGCCGCGGCCTGCAGCGCCGCATCGGCCCCATCGACCTCCCGATGTCGTTCCCGGCCCGCCTGTGGGCCTCCGCCACCGTGGCCGGCCTCGCCGCCTTCGCCCTCGACCGCTACGCGGTCTCGCGCTTCATCGCCCGCGTGCCGTTCACGCACATCGCGGAGGCGGCGCTGGCGGCGGGCTTCTTCGGCGTGGTGTACTTTGCGGCGGCCGGGGCGCTGGGGGTGCCGGAGGTGAGGTCGACGCTGGCGCGGTTGAAGCGCTAACGCCGCGCGACGATGTCTGCTTCGAACGGCCGCTCGTTACCGCGCTGCAGTCCCGCCACATCCACATTCCGGCTTGCCTGCGAGATATCCAGCGCCATCGGCACGCCTTTGCTGTCAAAGTCGACGACGAAGCCGGGCGCGATCTCCTGCGACTCGTGATACTCGGCGTCCCGGAGATGGATGAAGAGCGAGTCATGCTCGGCGTCGTAGAAGTACCTCATCGGCGTCTCCCGTATCCGCGATCGAAGAAAGCATTGTGCAGTGTCCTCACCATCTTCCAGAGTGATCACTCCCAGGTACTTTCCGGCCTCGACGATATAAGCCCACTGCTGGAACCATCCATTTCCCTGCCGGCGCACTTCCAGCGGCTCGCGCACCGCTCGTTCGCACCAGTCCCGCCGGATCTCAGGTCTCTCGCGCAGCGACTGCTCGAAGTACGACGTCGTCTTCAAACCGGTCCGATCGTACCTCGGTGCCGTGGCCTGTCACCGTTCTTGCTACCATCCCCGCGCGTGACCGAGGTCCAGCAGCAGCCTTTGGGGGAACGGGGGGCGGCGATCGCCGATGCGGATGTCCATCCGGCGGAGGCGATCCTCGAGGTCAAGAACCTGCGCACCTCCTTCTTTACCGACGGCGGCGTGGTGCATGCCGTCGACAACGTCTCCTTCAACGTCAAGCGCGGCGAGGCGCTGGCGCTGGTCGGCGAGTCGGGGTGCGGGAAGAGCGTCACGGCGATGTCCGTGATGCGGCTGGTTGCCTCGCCGGGGAAGATCACGGCGGGGGAGATCCGCTTCAAGGGCAAAAACCTGGCGGAGCTCTCCGAGCGGGAGATGCGCAAGGTGCGGGGCAACGACATCGCCATGGTTTTCCAGGAGCCGATGACGTCGCTCAACCCGGTGTTCAAGATCGGGTCGCAGGTGACCGAGGCGATCCGCATCCACAAGAAGGTGTCGAAGAAAGAGGCTTGGCGGATGGCGGGGGAGATGCTGGAGCTGGTCTCCATCCCCGATCCGGTCAAGCGGCTGGACGACTATCCGCACCAGCTCTCCGGCGGCATGCGCCAGCGGGTGATGATCGCCATGGCCCTCTCCTGCGATCCGGAGCTGCTCATCGCGGACGAGCCGACCACCGCCCTCGACGTGACCATCCAGGCCCAGATCATGGAGCTCCTGGCCGGCCTCCAGCAGAAGCTCGGCCTGGCCATCCTCCTCATCACCCACGACCTCGGCGTCGTCGCCGAGTTCTGCGAACGCGTGGTCGTGATGTACACCGGCCGCGTGGTCGAAGAAGCCCCGGTGCGCGACCTCTTCGCCAACCCCGCTCACCCTTACACCCGCGGCCTGCTCAAATCTCTGCCGAGCGTGGGGAAAGGGGAGGGGGAGGAGAAGCGATTGCCCACCATCAAGGGCATGGTCCCGCCCATCAGCAACCTCCCTCCGGGCTGCAAGTTCAACCCCCGCTGCCCCGACGTGATGGAAATCTGCCTCGGCAACGAGCCGGCGCTGATGATGGTGGGGGGGGAGCATTCGGCGCGGTGCTATCTGCATGGGGACGACGCCGATCCGGAGCGGATCGGCGAATTGAAAATTGAAAATTGAAAAAAGACGATGAGACGACCATGAGCGCGACGCTTTTTCAATTTTCAATTTTCAATTTTCAATTTCCTCCCCCGCCGGAGGCCCCCATTGCCTGACCACCCGCCCGAGCCGGCGATCACCGGCGGCATGCCGGCGCCGGGCGATCCGATCATTCGGCAGGGCGAAGTGCGCGAGCCGCATGACGAAGGGGAGCGCTCGCAGTCGCAGCCGGTGCCGAAGGTGCCGATGGGGGCGGGCGAGTCGCTGCTCGTCGTGCGCGATCTCAAAAAGTACTTTCCGGTCAAGCGCGGCGTGCTCGCGCGCGTGGTGGCGAATGTGAAGGCGGTCGATGGCATCAGCTTCGGCATCTCCCGCGGCGAGACGCTCGGCCTGGTCGGCGAGTCGGGCTCGGGGAAGACGACCGTGGGGCGCTGCATCCTCCGGCTGATCGAGCCCACCTCCGGCCACGTTTCCTTCGAGAACACCGACGTCCTCTCCCTCGGCGCGAACGACATGCGCCGCATGCGGCGGCACATGCAGATCGTCTTTCAGGATCCGTACGCCTCGCTCAATCCGCGCATGACCGTGGGGACGATCATCGCCGAGCCGCTCATCATCCACGGCGGCCTGAGCGGCTCCGAGCGCAATGAGCGCGTGGCCCAGCTCCTCGAAAAAGTCGGCCTCTCGCCCGACTACCGCAAGCGCTACCCGCACGAGTTCTCCGGCGGGCAGCGGCAGCGCGTCGGCGTGGCGCGCGCGCTGGCCACGAACCCGAAGTTCCTCGTCCTCGACGAGCCGGTCTCCGCCCTCGACGTCTCCGTGCAGGCGCAGGTGGTGAACCTGCTGATGGACCTGCAGGAGGAGCTCGGCCTGACCTACCTCTTCATCGCCCACGACCTGTCCGTGGTGGAGCACATCTCCACCCGCGTCGCGGTGATGTATCTGGGCAAGGTGATGGAGCTGGCCGACCGGCGCTTGCTCTATGCGAACCCGCTCCATCCGTACACCAAGGCGCTGCTCTCCGCCGTGCCGATCCCCGACCCGACCCTGAAGAAGAGCCGCATCCTTCTGAAGGGCGACATCCCCACGCCGCTCAATCCGCCCTCCGGCTGCGTCTTCCACACCCGCTGTCCCATCGCCCAGTTCCCCATCTGCAAGGATGAGGTGCCGCCGCTGGTCGAGCATGCGCCGGGACAGTTCGCCGCCTGCCACTTCGCCGGCGCGCCGCTGCCCGCGGGGAATGGGAAAGCGTAAGACGGGCTTGAGCCGGTCGAATGCTCGGCCAGCTCTTCCAGTGCGATCCCGACATCCGCCTCGCCGGGAGTGAGATCTACCTCGACCCGCAGGAGCCGCGGCGCGTGGGCATCATCTCGCACGGCCACGCGGACCACATCGGCCGGCACGAGCACTACGTCGCCACCGCGGCGACGGCCGCCTTTCTCCGCATCCGCAGCGGCGATGACCTGCGCGGCACCGAGCTCGCGTACCGCACCCCCCACCAGCTCGATGGCTTCAGGATCGAGCTCTTCCCGGCCGGCCATGTCCTCGGCTCGGCCATGGTCCGCATCGAGAGCGAGGCCGGCTCGCTCGCGTACACCGGGGACTTCCGCCTCTCGCCGTCGTTCACCGCAGAAGCGGCGGAGATCCCGCGAGCCGAGACCGTGATCATGGAGTCGACATATGGCTCGCCGGAGTGGGTCTTCCCCTCCCGGGAGGAGCTGAAGCAGCGCCTGGTCGAGACCGTGAAGGGCGTGCTGGCCCGCAACCGGACGCCGATCCTCCTCGCGTACTCCCTCGGCAAGGCGCAGGAGGCGGCGGCGATGCTGCGAGGGGAGGACATCGCCCTGGTGATGCACCCAGCAGTGGCGCGCATCTCCAGCGTCTACGAGCGGCACGGCATCGACCTGGGCGACTACGAGGTGTGGGGGCTGCAGTCCTCGCTTTTCGGCCACCGCTCGACACCGCATCTGCGCGGGAAGGCGGTCATCATCCCGCCGCACCTGACGGCCGAGATCCGCCGGGTGCGCAACCGGGAGACGATCGCGTTAAGCGGATGGGAGCTTCATCCGTATCGTGCACATGGCGCCGACCACGGCATCCCGCTCTCCGACCATGCCGATTTCAACGAGCTGGTCGCCTTTGCCAACTAATGCGGCGCGCGGGTCGTCTACGTTACACATGGATCGCGGCGGTTCGCCGAGGAGCTTCGCCGGAGGGGCATCAGGGCGGAGTTCCTTCGCTCGAAGCCGCAGATGCGCCTGTTCTAGCCGGCACGGCCGGCGGCGCCGGTTGGCAAAGCCTCGACATCCCTTTCGTCGATGGAAGCGGTTCTGGCGCGCCGGCTTCCAGCGAGTACAATGCGCCCGCCACGCCGGCCGCCTCGTATTTAGCCCCGAAACATCCAACTCATCCTTTCGTAGAAGAGGCGTGTCTAGGAGGACTTGCATGCTGCGACGGTTGTTCATGATCCCGCTGATGATGACGGCGACCCTGCTGTCGGCGCAGACCCCAACGCCCGCGCCCACGGCCACGAGCCAGACGGTGCCTCGTACCACGGCGCCGGTCACCGCGGAGACCGACCAGGACGTCAACAATCCCCGGGCGCTCCGCCTCTCGCTGAGCGACGCGATCCGGGCCACTGCCGAGAACAACCTCGGCATCCAGCTCCAGTACTTCGACTACCGCATGTCGAACGAGACGCTCACCGGGCAGTACGGCTACTACGACTGGCTGGCCACCGGCCGGCTGGCCCTCTCCAGCGACGTGAACGCCTCGTCCTCCACCTTCAACACCGGCGCCACGCGCCGCACGGTGGCGAACGTCGGCATCGCCCAGAACATCCCCACGGGCGGCAGCTACAGCTTCAACTTCGGCAACTCCCGCACCTCGACCTCGACCTTCGGGACCATCATCAACCCCTCGTACAACAGCAACCTCGGCTTCAACTTCAACCAGCCGCTGCTGCGCAACTTCGGCGTCGACGTCACCAACCGCAACATCCTCATCGCCCGCAACACGCTCGGCATCAACCGCGAGCTGTTCCGCACGGTGCTGATCAACACCGCCTCCTCGGTGGAGCAGGCCTACCTCGACCTCGTCTACGCGCGGCAGTTCGTCGACGTGGTCCGCGAGTCGGTCTTCCTGGCCCGCGACCAGTCGCGCATCACCCAGATCCGCATCGACGTCGGCGCCTCGGCGCCGCTCGACATCCTCCAGCCGCGCGTCCAGATCGCCACCTCGGAAGAGTCGCTCATCGTCGCCATTTCCGACGTTCGCTCGGCCGAGGATCGGCTGCGGGCGCTGATGAACCTCCCTCCGGGCGACTGGGACCGGCCGATCATCCCCACCGACACCGTCGGCTACACGCCGGTCACCATCGACGTGAACCAGGCCGTCGCGCGCGCCTACGACCTCCGTCCGGAAGTGAGGGAGAACGAGCTGGCCACGGAGACGAAAAAGGTGCAGTACCTCTTCGCCCGCAACCAGGTCCTCCCGCAGCTCGACCTCGACATTGCCTACGGAGCGGCGGGCGTCGCCGGCACCGCGCTGGCCACCAACCCGTTCACCGGCGAGCCGACCGGCCTGAGCTCGACCAACTACCCGCACGCCATCAACCAGATCATCAGCGGCGACTTCCCCAGCTGGACGGTCGGCTTCACCGCCAGCGTGCCGCTGCTGAACATCGGCGCGCGGGCCGAGAAGCGCCGCGCCGAGCTGGACCTGGAGCGCTCCCAGACCCAGCAGGTGCAGACGCGGCAGAACATCGCCGTCGAAGTGCGCACCGCGGTCCGCGCCATCGACACCTCGGCCAAGGAGATCACCGCATCGCGCACGGCGCGCGAAGCGGCCGAGCAGAACCTCGACGCCGAGCGCAAGCGCTACGAGAACGGCATGACCACCAACTTCCAGGTCCTGCAGATCCAGCAGCAGCTCTCCGACGCCCGGGCCCGCGAGCTCCAGGCGCTGGTCGGCTACAACAAGGCCGTGGCCGAGTACCACCGCGCCGTCGGCGACCTGCTCGACGTCCGCAGCATCTCCATCGACGAGCCGAAAATCGACGAGCCGATGATCTTCCCCATCGACCTGGGGCGCTACAATTGGCTGAACTACAGCAACTACGCCCATGGCGAGGTCCCGGCGGAGGGAACGAAATGACCGCAGGTGTCGACGCGTCTTCGCAGCCGCTTCCACCAACCGCAGCAGAGCCGAAACCGAATCCCTGGCAGCGCATCGCCGGCGTCTTCTTCTCGCCGAACGAGACGTTTCAGTCCATCGCGCGGCGGCCGGACATCATCGTGCCGCTGCTCATCCTGTTGCTTTGTTCGGTGGTGACCGGCATCGCGGTCGGCACCCGGGTCGATTTCGCCGCGGCGGCGATGGAGAACATGCCGCCAGACGCGCCGGCCGACCGTGCCGAGGCGGGTGCGAAAATGGCGCAGACCTTCGGCAGGATCTTCGCCTTCTCCTCGCCGGTCCTGGTCCTCATCGGGCTGACCATCATCGCCGGCGTCCTGCTCATCGCCTTCCGCATCATGGGCGGCGAGGGGAACTACAAGCAGGCATTTTCCGGGAACGTCTACGCCTCGTTTCCCTCCGTCCTGAAGGGCCTGATCATGGCCGTCGTCCTCTTCGCCCGCAGCGGAGTGGGGGCGCAGGAGATGGATATCCTCGTCCGCTCCAACCCGGCGTTCTTCGTCGAGCAGAAGGTCCATCCGATCCTCTTCTCGTTCCTCACCTCGCTGGACATCTTCACCATCTGGTACGTCATCCTGCTCGTCATCGGCTTCGCCGCCATCTCCCGTTTCCCCAAGGCGAAGGCGGCGGCGATCATCATCACGCTGTGGGTGATCGCGGTCGTGATCAAGCTCGGCTTCGTCGGGCTGGGCGTGATGATGCGCAGTAAAGCCGGGGCGTGAAAAAGCGGCTGATCATCGGCGTCGCGGCGGTCGTCGTGATCGCCGCGATCGTCTTTTTCAGCATCCGCGGCAACGGTCCGGCCGGCGAGAAGGTGTACGTCGAGCCGGCGAAGGCGCGCAGCATCGAGGCGGTGGTCACGGCGCCCGGCGAGGTCGACCCGAAGTTCAAGGTCAACATCAGCGCGCACGTCATCGGCAAGATCGAGCAGCTCTACTTCAACGAAGGCGACATCGTCCGCCGGGGGCAGAAGCTGGTGGAGCTGGAGAAGCCGGCCTTCCTCGCCCAGCGCGACCGCTCGCGCGCGGAGCTGGCCAACCGGCGCATCGAAGTCAGCCGCGCCCGCGCCGCCCTCGCCAACGCCGAGCTGTCCTACAAGCGGGCGGTCAGCCTGCGCGCGCAGGGCATCCAGGCCCAGGAGCTGTTCGACCGCTCGCGCCTCGACCATGAGAACGCCAAGGCCGGGTACGACTCCGCGCTGGAAGGCGTCCGCCAGGCCGAGGCGACGCTGATCCAGGCCGAGAACGACCTCTCCCGCACGACTATCCTCTCACCCATCGACGGCAAGGTCGTGCAGCTCAACGCGCACGAAGGGGAGGTCGTCATCACCGGCACCATGAACAACCCCGGCTCGGTCATCGCCGTGATCGCCGACCTCTCGCAGATCCTGGTGGCGGCGGAGGTGGGGGAGACGGAGGTGGTCGGGATCCGGGTGGGGCAGCCGGGCAAGATCCACGTGGACGCCGTTCCGGACAAGGAGTACCACGGCAAGGTCATCGAGATCGGCAGCTCGGCCGCGATACGGCAGAACGCCGGCTCGGGCATCCGCTACTTCAAGGTGAAGGTGGCCTTCGACGACGCCGACGACCGGCTGCGGCCGGGCATGACCGCGCAGGTGGCGATCGTCACCAGCACGGCGGGCAACGCCGTCGCCGTGCCCATCCAGAGCGTGGTCGAGCGGGTGCCGGGCGCGAAAAAAGGCGCCGAGGATGAAGAAAACGAGAACACGCCGAAGCGAAAGTACGTATTCACGGTACAGAACGGCAAGGCGAAGATGATCGAAGTGCGCACCGGCATCAGCGACGCGACGCATGTGGCGCTCCTCTCCGGCATCCGCCTGGGGCAGGAAGTGGTCACCGGCCCGTTCCGTACTTTGAAGAAGATTCACGACGGCGACGCCGTGCAGGTCGTCAAAGAAGAGACGAAGAAGAAGACGTCGGCGGCCAAGAGCACGACGACGGAAGAGAGCGATTGATGAGCGCAGCCCCGATGCCCGACCCTGTCCGCCTGATCGAGATGCACGACCTGACCCGCGTGTACCAGCTGGGGCCGCAGGAGATCTACGCCCTGCGCGGGGTGACCCTGAACATCGAGCCCGGCGAGTACGTCGCCATCATGGGCCCCTCCGGCTCGGGCAAGTCGACGCTGATGAACATCATCGGCTGCCTCGACACGCCGAGCGCCGGCCGCTACCTGCTGGACGGCATCCCGGTCGAGTCGATGAACGAGGATGAGCTGGCCGCGGTGCGCAACCGCAAGATCGGCTTCGTCTTCCAGACCTTCAACCTGCTGGCGCGCACCACGGCGCTGCAGAACGTCGAGCTGCCGCTGATCTACGCCAAGATGCCCCGCGCCGAACGGCGCAACCAGGCCGAGGAGGCGCTTGCCGCGGTCGGTCTGAAGGACCGCATGCATCACCAGCCGAACGAGCTCTCCGGCGGCCAGCGCCAGCGCGTGGCCATCGCCCGGGCGCTGGTGAACAAGCCGTCGCTGCTGCTGGCCGACGAGCCGACCGGCAATCTCGACTCACAGACCGGCCGGGAGATCCTCGACCTCTTCCGCGACCTGCACGACCGCGGCAACTCCATCATCATGGTCACCCACGAGGACGACGTGGCGCGCGAGGCGAAGCGGGTGATCCACATCCGGGACGGGAAGATCGCGACCTAAGGCGAACGTAGGGCCGGCTCTCCGGCCGGCCCCTTTTCTTGTTGCTTACGACTCCGGGGGAGTGCACGGCGGGGGCGAGTAGCACATCCCGATGGGCTGACACCACATCGGCTCCGCCGCGTAGAGCAGGCGGTTGAACGACGCGGGGCTCGCCGGCAGGCCGGTCACCACATTCAGCGTCGCCCTGTCGATGATCATCTGCTTGATCTGCGCCGGCGTGAGATAGCCGGCGTTCTGGTAGATCACCGCCGCCACGCCGGCCGCCGCGGGCGCGGCCATCGAGGTGAGGCCCCAGCCCGGATTGCAGTTGAGGCAGCAGAGCGAGTTGTACTGCGCGGAGCCGATGCCTTCGCCCGGCGCATACATCGTGACGCACGGCCCGTAGTTGCTGCCGCCGCCGCTGAGGGCGCGCGCATCGGTCCGGGTCGTCGCGCCGACCACGAAAGCGTTCGGCACGCGGCTCGGCGAGTAGTTGCAGGCGTTGGTGTTGTTGTTGCCCGCGGAGATGGCGACGAAGACGCCGTCGGCGATCAGGTTGTTCACCGCCGTATCCATCAGCGTCGACGTGCCGCCCGCCGCCTGCAGGCTGATGTTGGCCACGGCCGGCTGGCCGGTCTGATGGTCCTGGATGATCCAGTTCAGCGCGTCGATGATCTTCTGGTTGCTGCCGCCGTCGTTGCAGTCCTTCACCTTCACCGGCACGATCGTGGCGGCCTTGGCCACGCCTCCGGTGAGGCCGGCCAGCACGCTGGCCGCCGCCGTGCCATGCGACATGCAATCCTCGGTGTCGAAGGGGCCCGCGATGCTCGTGAAGTTACGCCCCGTGACCACGCGCGTGACGCCGTTCGCGTCGAAGAAGTCGGTGTGCAACTGCACGACGCCGGAGTCGACGACGTAGGCGCGCACGCCTTCGCCGTGCCCCGATGCGCAGGAGATGTACTTGTTGTCCATCGGCAGCGCGCGCTGATCGATGCGGTCGAGCTGCCACGGCACCTTGCCGTCCGCGCAGCGGGACGAGAGCTGCTTGTTGCGGCAGTCGCCGACGCAGTCCAGGTCGATCTCCTGATCTTCCTCGATGGAGGCGACGCGCGGATCGCGCGCGATCACCTCCGCCACCTTCTCCGTGGTCTCGATGGCCATGCCGCGCACGCCGTCCTCCCACACGGAGAGGATCTTGATGGCGTGCTTGCCGCCGAGCTCCTTGGTCAACTGCTTGACGTTTGGCTGGAACGAGTCGTCGAACATCACCAGGTAGTGGTCCCGGATCTTCCGGTTCTTCTTCTCGATCTTTCCCGATCCTGCGTAGAGGGGTGCCGCCAGACAGAGCGCGGCCAGAGCGAACAACGCGGTTCTTTTCATTGGACCTCCTTCGATTGTTGGGGCTTGGACGCCATTGTTACGGAACAGTTGCGGGATCTGTCCACGCGTTAAGATCGTTCCCCGTGTTTCTCGAAAATCTGAAGATCGCCCTCCGGGCCATCGCCGCGAACAAAATGCGCTCCCTGCTCACCGTCCTCGGCGTGATGATCGGCGTGGCGGCGGTGATCGCGGTCGTCTCGCTCGTGCAGGGGATGCAGTTCAAGCTCTCCAACGACCTGAACACCATCGGCTCGAACTACATCGAGGTCTTTCCCGATCCGGGCGAGGAGCGCAATCCCTTCCTGCAGAAGCTCCCCGACCTCACCGCCGACGATGCCGATGCGGTGCGCAGGGGGACGACGGCCATCGCCGAGTTCACGCCGATGTACATCCGCAACTCGGAGCTAAAGTACGGGTCGGCGCGGCACACGGTGCAGAGCTTCGGCGTGAGCGGCGCCTATCAGGACGTCTTCAATCACTGGGTCGATCACGGCCGCTTCTTCACGCCGGTGGACGAGGAGTCGAAGAAGCGCATCGCGGTGATCGGGCCGCAGGCGGCCATCAAGCTGGGACTGCCCGGCCTCAGCTCGATCGGCAAGGAGATTCAGGTCGATGGCACGACCTTCACCGTGGTCGGCATCACCGAGAAGAAGGGCGGCTCCTTCGGCAAGGACCAGGACGACATCATCCTCATCCCGTTCTCCACCGCCGGCACGATCTACGGCACGGAGAATATGAAGAAGCTGGTGCTCGCCTTCCAGATGCGCAGCGGCGCCGATCTCGACCTGGCCCGCGAGCAGGTGACCGAGGTGCTGCGGGCGCGGCATCATCTGAAGAAAGGGGAGCGGGACGACTTCCGCATCCTGGCCCAGGAGGAGATCCTCAAGGCGATCTCCGGCGCGCTGACCACGACGACGGTGGTGATGGGCGCCATCGTCGGCATCGCCCTGCTGGTGGGCGGCATCGGCATCATGAACATCATGCTGGTCTCGGTGACCGAGCGGACGCGGGAGATCGGCATCCGCAAGTCGATCGGCGCCCGCCGCCGCGACGTGCTCCTGCAGTTCCTCATCGAAGCCATCTCCCTCTCCGGCCTCGGCGGCGCCATCGGCATCGTGGGCGGCTACCTGCTGGCCGCGCTGGCGCGGCTGCTGTTGAAGAAGCTGGTGGAGTTGCCCCCTGTCCATACGCCAATCTGGGCGATGGCGCTGGCGTTCGGCTTCTGCGCCGTGCTGGGGATCATTTTCGGAATCTATCCGGCGGCGAAGGCATCGAAGTTGGATCCCATTGAGGCTTTGCGCTACGAATGAGCGAGCAGCGATTAGCGATCAGCGATCAGGAGATACCGGCTCGTTCCGTCCGATCGTGATCAGGCCGTTGATGATGCGGCACGCCTCCGCTGATAGCTCGAGCAGCTTGTCGGTATCTTTTGTGCTCGCGAATCCTCTTCGTGACGCGATCAACGCCTGCGTTTCCACCTCGTAGAGCGATCCGCGGCCTCGGAGAACGAACGCTCCATAGTCTCTCGGGGTACCGCGCCCGCGACCTTCCGCGATGTTGCTCGGGATCGAGATTGCGGCCTGCCGAATCTGGCGAGTCAACCCGTATTTTTCAGAAGCCGGAAAACTTTCGGAGAATTCGTAGACAGCATCGACAAAATCCATGGCCTTCTGCCATGCAACAAGACTCCGGAACCCATATTCAGTCATACATACTGATACCGAGAGGAGAGAGGAAGGCCAGTGTGGGGATCACGAGTGTACCTCGGGCGTTCTCCTGATCGCCGATCGCTGATCGCCGATCGCCCGTTTGACACCGGGATGCCGAGGCTCCTACACTCGCCCCCGCGATAGGGAGACAGGTTATGTGCCGATTCAAAGCTATCGCACTCGCCGCAGCGCTCACGATCATCGCCGCGTCGCCGGCCCGTGCTGATGCGCCACTGCCGGGTCTTCTCTCGGTCATAGGAAGTGTCACCAACGCCGCGCGGCCTGTGGCCGCGGTCCTGGTCATCGCCCTCGACCTGCAAAGCTTCGAAGCCGTCCAGACCTACACCGCCAGCGACGGCACCTTCTCCCTCCCGCCCCTCCGCTCCGGCATCTATAAGATCATCGCCGTGAAGCAGGGCTTCGCGCCGAACATCTCCACCCTCGTCCCCACCCGCCCCATGCACCGCCTCGCCCTGCGTATGGAGAACGAGAAGCAGGCGCGGAAGAAGAGCTCCAACCAGGAGATCTGGGAGATCCGCGGCTCGCTGCCGGCGGACGTTCTGCACGAGCTGGATGCCATCCTCGAAGCGCCCGAGACCCTCGAGCTGAACATCCCCCGCATCCGCGGCGAGATGATGTCGATGACGGGCGTCTCGATGTCCACCACCCCCGCCTTCGCCCAGACCGCCCTCGGCGTGCAGAGCCGCATCGGCGACTCCTGGCAGCTCGGCATCCGCACCAACCTCCATCGCGTCGACGACCCCACCGACCAGAGCCGCTTCGGCAACGCCCTGGCCCAGTCGAGCGTCATGTCGATGGAGCTCCGCTCTTCGCCCACCGACGCCTATCGCGTCAACTCCACCCAGAGCTGGTGGCGCTATCGCGATGCCGAGCCGGGCGTCGGCGACGGCGGCGGGCGGCAGGCCGACGTCCGCTCCCACAACTTCGAATGGGAGCATGGCCAGTCGCGGGTGGCCGTGCGCTACCTCGCCCAGCAGAATCTCTTCCAGCAGCAGTCGCCCGATTCCAACCTCATCGAGATCGCCGGCGACACGCCCATCCTCCAGACCCGCCGCAACGACGTCGGCGTCTCCCTCCGGGTGACCCAGGAGAGCCTGCACGACGCGACGACCGTGCGCGATCCGCTCCGCACCGCCGACCTCGCGGCGAACGCCAGCCTGCTCATGGGCCGGTCCTTCATCCTCCACTACGGCATGGCCAGCCGCCTCGGCATCGACGGCACCGAGTGGGCGCCCCGCACCGGCGCGGAGCTGAAGCTGAGCAAGGCCACCTCCTTCATCGCCACCGCGACGTACAAAGCCTTCGACCGGACGCACGGCGCCGCGCCGCTGCCGACCATCGTGGTCTGGAGCGAGGAGGGCCGGGTCCTGCCGCGCTACTCGTACTCCTTCGGCTTCGTCTCCCACGACGACACGACGAATCGCTTCTCGGCCATCGCCACCGTGACCAGCGTCGACACGCCGCTGCGCGTCGTCTTCAACGACGGCTTCGACCGCTTCTGGGACGGCCTGGCCGTCGACTCCGGCGACGTCCGCCGCGATCTCCGCCTCGCCTATCGGCACGACCTCGGGAACAAGCTCGCCATCGACGTCTCCTCCACCATCGGCAGCGCGATGCAGAGCAACCCGATCGACGGGAACACCCGGGCCAAGGTCTACATCACCGGCGACCTGCAGTCGGTCTTCTTCCCCACCGGCACCTCGCTCGCCGTCTCCTTCCGCGAGATCCAGCAGCCGCAGGACAAGTCATCGGAGAGCTACGAGAGCGAGCGGGTGAACATCCGCATGGCCCAGTCGCTCCATCTCCCCGTCGACGTGAAGCTCCTCCTCGGCATCGAAGTGGCGCGCGTGCAGAACTCCCCCTTCCTGCTGGACCCGATCGATGCCGACGGCACGTCGAAGAAGTACATCGGCGGCCTGGCCGTCAACTTCTAGGTGTGTCTGTCGGGCCGGGCTCACGCCGATCGGTCGCTCCAGACTCGCTCCTGTCGGAGCTGACAGCCACCAAACCGACGCGTTTCGCTGGGCCTCGTATCGGCTACTCGATCGGGCATCGCCGTGATCCGCGTTTCCTCTGCGCGAACTAATCCGGACGCGCCCATTTCCCTGCCGCCCAGCCGATCAGTGTTCCGCCGATCACGCCCGTTACGAGAATCGGCGCATAGGCTCTGGTGATGATTGCATCGGGAATGCTGATCAGCAGTCCGACGACGAGACCGCGAGCCCATGCGGGCAGCGGCAATTGCGTCGTGGCCGCGAGAACACCGATGGCAAATCGACTGGCAAATGCGGCAGCGAATGCCGTCGGCCGGTCCTTGAACGGGAGAGGGAGCATCAGGGCGACGTCGATTGCGCCGAAAAGAAGACCGCCGACGATTCCGAACGGAAGACGTTTCATCGCCTGCCCCGCCGGCGAGCGTACGCGCACGACGCTGGCATCGTCAAACGTGCCCAGGTTCCGAAACCGGCATCAGGTCTCGCGCCAGCCTGTTTCGCTCTACGACAGCGCATTCTCGAGGATGTCGAGCCCCTGCTTCGCCGTCCGGCGGTCGAGGGTGAGCGGCGGGAACATCGTGATCGCGGCACCGGACGTCGTCAGAAGGAGGCCGTTCTTTCTGCAGCGCTCAGCGATCTTCGACGCCTCGCCTTCGTCGCCGGTTTCGACTGCGATGGCCATTCCTCGAATGCGGATCTCTTCGAGGTTCATCGCGCCGAGGCGATCGGCGATATAGGCGCTGATCTCATCGACGTGGCGCAGGACTTTCCTGGCGCTCCGCTTCAGCCAGCGCACCGTCGCGACCGCCGCGTCGACCGACGAGGGATGCCATCCGTACGTCGACCAGAAGCCGACCTTGTCTTCGACCGACTTGGCCACCTTTTGCGTCACGATCGTCGCGCCCATCGGGGCGTAGCCGCCGGTGATCGCTTTTCCCATGCAGAGAATGTCGGGGCGGAGATCGAAGTGCTCGCACGCGAAGAGCTTCCCCGTGCGGCCGAATCCGCAGGCCACCTCGTCGGCGATGAACAGCGTGCCGTAGCGCCGGCACAGTTGCTCCGCGCGCTTCATGAAGCCATCCTCCGGAACCATCACGGCCAGATTGCAGCTGATCGGCTCCATGATGAACGCGGCGACATCGCGCTTGGCGAGAAGATGCTCCAGCCGGTCGGCGGCACGACGGCCGAGAGGCGGCGCGATCGTGAGGCAGTTCGACAGCCGATTCGGATACGGCTCCCGGCCCGCCAATGCCGCGACGCTGATCGTTCCGATGGTGTTGCCGTGATAGCTGCCTTCCACGGAGACGAACTTTCTCCGGTCCGTCGAAGCCATGGCGACCTGCAGGGCGATGTCGACCGCTTCGGAACCGCCGGTCGCCCGATAGGTCTTCTCCAGTGTGCCGGGCGTGATCTCCGCGAGCAATCGAGCCAGCTCCACCCACGGCCGGTAGATGTATTCCGGGTTGACGTAATCAGGCGGCCTGCGCCGCGGCCTCTTCGCGATCTCGCGGTTGCCCCACCCGAAGTTGCCGACGCACCACCCCGACAGAAAGTCGATGTAGCGTCGGCCGCGCGCGTCGTAGACGCAACATCCGTCTGTCCGTACGACCTCGACGTCCTCCGGCTCACTTTCACGCGCTAGGAATCGCCGGTCGAGCTGCCGGAGCTTCATACCCACTCCGGGTGCACGTTCGAGGCCTGTCGTCATGCCATCGGCCACAGGGAAGTTAGCCGTTCAGCCTGGGTAAAGCGCCGCCACCGGCGAGCCCGCATCAAGAGCGAATGTTCCACGGGATTTTCGGATAAGCATGTGCAGCTTGTGATCGTCACAAGCTCCGTCACAAGGTGGCGCCATTGTGGCGGTAAGTCGTGTGTTATGAGCGGGTCCTTCCACAGGGTGTAGACCCGCGACCACGGGGCTGTCACGCCGGAGGTCGCGGGCTCGAGTCCCCGCGCGCTTCTTCTCAGTTCCCGGTCCTTACGAAAAACAGGGAGCGCTCGATCACTGTGTTGTCGCCGGCCGGGCGCACCGTCACGCCGTGGTAACCGGCGTCCGGAGGGGCGGTGATTCTGGTGTCGAATGAACCGCTGCTGTCTGCCGTCACGTTGCCCTTGAGCGGCGTTCCGTCAACGAGAACTTCATAGCTCGCGCCGGCGGTGAAGTCGGTCGCGGAGAGATCGAACACTTCCATCGGCTCCGCGGTGGGGACGGCGGCGGCGGCCGAGGTGGTGAGGGTGATGTACGGCCTCCCTTTCGTCGGCGATTCGGTCGATCCCTTGACATCGACGGGGTCTTTCGATTCCGGCTGGGGCAGGGTCATCTCCGACTCCGCGAGCGCGGCGCCAACGAGCTTGTCGTCGCTCGTGAACAGGACCCCGGCCACGATCCCGCCCTTCGGTTGCGGCAGCGGCTCGTATTGTGACGTGTCGCGGCCGTCGCTCTCCGTAATGGCGATGTCGTCTTGCGGATCATCCGGATCGCCGGTCAACACGACCGAGCTTCCGGGCGTAACGAATACCTCGCGTAGTTTCTGATGGTCCGTACGCACGCCGAGCATCTGTCCATTGAAGACCAGGGCGCTGCCGTCAAACGGTGGGCGTGCCGATCCGGGATCGATCGACACCAGGTTGCACGTGCTGCAAAGGACGTTGAAGTCGGCGGGAGGAGCGACGGCCCTGACTCTCAATTTCCACAGACCGCGGCCATAGGTCGACACGTAGACCGTATTGGCGGTCTCCCAGAAGAACGACGTGATGTACGTCGCCTTTTCGCTGTCATTGATCTTCTGCCACGTTCCATCACTGGCCTTCGCGAAGATCCCACCCTCGCTGGTCCCCACCAGGTTGAGCCCCAGCAGCGGACCGAAGCTGACCGCGGTAACGATCGGAGACACCTTCCCGGCTACCGGCCCGGCCAGATCGGTCGTGAACAGACGATCTCCGTGGGCGGTCACCTTGTCGGTGAGATCGGCCATCGCATCCCACGTCCCGCCACCATCGGTGGTCTCCGCCATCCGCCCGTTGACGACGTCCGGGGCGATGATGTGATTCAAGGTAGCGGGATCGATGGCATACACCTGATATCCGCCGAACCCCGTCGCGTTGATCCCGAGCCCGACAGCGGGCTGCCCGTCGGACGAGCTCATCGCCGGAAATCGGACGTCTGTGGGGAGACCGGTGAACCTGGCCAGTCGCATCAAGCCGGCTGTCCCGTCGAGGCTCCGCTTGAACGATTGATAGAGAAAGGTCGAGCCCCCAGCGACGAGGCCCAATTTAGGGATATCTGTCGTCTGTACAGTGAAGTCGGCAAAGGGATCCCACGACGCGCCGCAAGTGACCGTAACGTCCATGCCTCGCATGCGTTTGGTCCGCGTCACATTCTGCACGTAGCGGCACGGCTGCAGGAGAACGGGCGCCTTACGCTGCCCCCCTGACGGATCGGGCCACGGTCCTGCATTGACGAGATTTCGTTCCGATTGCTGATTTTCGGTGCTTGTGAGAAAAGTAATCCTCGAATCCAGACCGGCCGCGGGCGACAGCTTCAACTCGATGAAGTGTCCGTCGGGTGCCGGCGGATTCTCATTGCCGCCGGGACTGACGATGTCGCCGCCGGCGTTCGCCGCCCACATCCCGTTTTCATTCGTGCCTACATAGAGGTCGGGATGCAGTTGGCCGGGCACGAATTGCCCCTTGATCTCGTTGATCTGAAGCGCGTTCAGACCGCCCTCCCGTCCGCCGCCGACCAGGTGCCATTCGTTCGCGGCCTGGTCATGAACGCCGGCCGTCGATGCGAGCAGCAAAGGCGTGCTCCCGACGAGAGCGAGATCGCGGGGACCGCCGTGATCGATCTCTACCTCGTGCCAATCGTCAACGAAATAGTTGGGGAGTCCTTGCATCATCGGCGCGACGAGCTTGTGAAGCGTACAGCGGTTCGAATAGTAGAGATCGACCGGCGCGCTCGCGCCGTGATCGACGGCCTTGATGAAGGGGGCGCCTGCGCACCTTCCGGTCCCCTCCGGCTCATGCTCGATTCGCGTCCAGACGTCTCCGCCATTCAGGCTGACAAAGAGCAGTCTCGAATCGTCCACGAAGAACACGTGCTGCGTCGTGCCCCTTTGCGCGAATGCGTGCATGCTGCGGATCGGGTTCGCCGATACCAGAGGCTGGAGGATCAGATTGGCGCTCGCCGTTCGCACGCCGGACGGACCGCCGAAAAGGATGCGGCCGGCCGTCGCCATGACAGAGAAGACGGTTTTGTCGGCGCCGCTGAAAACAGGAAACGGATTCCAGCTCGCGCCGCCATTGAAGCTCACCAAGGAGCCGTCCGAGGTTCCCACGAAAACCGTGTCCGTCCCCGGCACGACCGAGATCTCGTAAGCGCTCCTGCGCTCCTGTCCCGGCGTGTCCTTCAGCGTCT
>DASYMJ010000199.1:0-11637 GCA_036009105.1 Thermoanaerobaculia bacterium
GTTGACATGGGGCCGGCTGAGAGCCGGCCCTACATTTACCGGTCCCGCTCCAGCACGAAATCCAGCGCCAGCTCCAGCGTCTCCTTGGCACTGGACGACGAAAACGCGTCCAGCGCGGTGCGGGCCCGGGTGGCGTAATCGCGCGCGATGGCGCGCGTTTCGTCGAGGGCGTCGTACTTGCGGACGATCTCGCTGATCTCGGCCGGGTCGATGCCGTCGAACGACTTGGTGTCGGCGATGCGGGTCACGAGATCCCGCTCGCGGGGGGTGGCGCGGGGCATGGCCAGGATGAGGGGGAGGGTGAGCTTGCCCTCCTTCAGATCGGACAGCGCCGGCTTGCCGAGCACCTCGGTCGACGAGGTGAAGTCGAGCAGGTCGTCGATCAGCTGGAAGCAGACGCCCAGGTTGTAGCCGTAGGTCTGCAGCGCGGCGGCGGTCGTCTCGTTCGTATCCATCAGGTAGGCCGGGATGCGGCAGCAGGCGCCGAAGAGGGCGGCCGTCTTGCGGCCGACGATCTCGAAGTAGTCGTCGACCGAGAGGTCGGCCCGGCCGTTCTGCTCCAGGCCGAGGATCTCCCCTTCGATCATGCGGATGGTCACGTTCGAGAGCAGCCGCAGCACATCGAGATTCCCCTCGGCCAGAGCGAGGTTCATCGAGTGCGTGTACAGGTAGTCGCCCACCAGCACGGTGAGGTGATTGCCCCACCGGTAGTTGATCGAGGTCCGCCCGCGGCGGATGGCCGCCTCGTCGATGATGTCGTCATGGACCAGCGTGGCGGTGTGAATGAACTCGATCACCGCGCCGTAGATCACGTCGCGGTAGCCCTCGTAGCGGAGCATCTTCGCCACGAGGAGGAGGAGGGCCGGGCGGAGGCGCTTGCCGCCGCCGAGGAGGATGTGCTCGCCGACGTCCGAGATCGTGCGGATCTTCGACTGGAAGTTGCGGCGGAGCTCCTCTTCCACCAGCACCAGCTTGGGCGCGATCGGCTCGAGCAGACGCTCGGCGCGAGCGGTGTGCTCGGCGAGTGTGCCGCTGCTGGTGTGAGGGGCCGTCACGGGATGAAGAATAATCGATAGGCCGGTAGCGCTCAACCGCGGTAGTTCGTGAACTGGAGCGGGATGCCGAAGTCCTTCTGCTTGACCAGCGAGATGGCCTGCTGCAACTCGTCCTTGTTGCGGCCGGTGACGCGTACCTGGTCGCTCTGGATGGAGGCCTGCACCTTCAGCTTGGCGTCCTTGATCGCCTTGACGATCGCCTTCGCCTTCTCCGTCTCGATGCCCTGGACGATCTTCACCTTCTGGCGCACCGTGCCGCCGGCGGCGTCCTCCAGCTTGGCGTACTCCAGCGCCTTGAGGGAGACGCCGCGTTTCACGAGCTTCGTCTCCACGATGTCCTTCACGCTGCGCAGCTTCGACTCGTCGTCGCTGACCAGCGTGATCTCTTCGGCGGCCAGCTCGATCGAGCTCTTGGAGCCCTTGAAGTCGAAGCGCTGGGCGAGCTCCTTCTGCGCCTGCTGGATGGCGTTCGCCACTTCCTGCATCTCAGTCTTGGAGACGATGTCGAAGGAGAAGTCCTGGGCCATGGTGTTCCTCGTTTCTGCGGTGCGGATCCTTCGGCCTCTGCGGGCCTCAGGATGACACTGGCTATTCGGCGTTGACCACCTGCACGCCGGCGGGCGGCGTGAAGCGGAAGTTTTCGGCGGAAGCCGGGCGCGGATGATATCCGCTCAGCTCGAAGAGCGTGCTGTTGCCTTCCCGGTCGCTGTACTCGATGCGCTGGATGAGATGCGTCGAGGGGGAAGTGGTCACGCTGATGGAGCGGACCATCGCCTTCGCGTCGCGCGGCTGGAGCGTCGTCACATTGCCGCGCTCCTTCACCACGAAGTTGCGGTCGCGCGCGGCCGGGTCGCCCAGGACCAGGAAGGGGAGCTCGCGCTTCTTCGCGTCATTCAGCGTGGCGATGGTCACCTGCCGGTCGCCCGGCACGTAGAACCACGACCTGGTGCCGTCGAAGACGAAGAGCTTCTCTTCCGGCTTCGCGTAATGCCAGCGCATCATCGGCAGCGTCCCGAACAGCACCGTGCCGCTCTCGGCCTGGCTGTTCCTGAAGCCTTTCGGCGTGAAGCGCTGCGTGAACTGCGCCTCCTGGCCGGCCATCGCCGCGGCGGCGCGGTCGATCTCGGCGGCGAAAGAGGGGAGGGCGGGGGAGAGGAGGAGCGTGAGGGTGAGTAGAGATCGGATCATGATGGGTTTACGAAACGATGAACGATGAAAGATGAACGATGAACACGGAGAGAGGCAGCGCCCTCTGTTCATCGTTCATCTTTCCTCGTTCATCTTTCTTCAGAGCTTCTCGACTTCGATCGAAACGATCGCCGAGTTGACAACAAAGATGCGGTCGTTTTTGCTCCTGTCGAGGGGGAAGAGGAAAAAGCCGTTGCGCTCGGGGTTGTAGACGGCCGTGCCGCGGATGACCTCGCCGTCGCTGAACTCGATGGCCAGCGAGCTCCCGGCCGCCGGCTCCAGCGCATCCTCGGAGACCGTCCGCGGAAAGAAGACGGCCTTGAGCACGCCGAACGGCACCTCGTCCGTGGCGCCGCCGTCCCTGCGTATGTGCAGGACTTCGCGCTCCGTTTCGATCGGATCGAGCGAGGCGCGCTCCGTGCGGCCGTCGCGATAGCGCAGTACCACTTGCGTTTCGGACATCAGAAAAGTTCGAGACCCCACAGGTCGTGGAGGTGAATGATACCTTCGAGTCGTCCGGAACGGTCCACCGCGAAGAGGGAGGTGATCTTCTTCTCCTCCATCAGCTGCAGCGCGGCCGAGGCCAGCTCGCCCGGGTCGATAGTGGCGGGGTCCGGTTTCATGCAGTCGCCGGCACTCTTGCGAAGAATGTGCTCGTCTTTCTGGAGCACGCGCCGCAGGTCGCCGTCCGAGAAGACCCCCTGCAGGACGTAATCCGCGCCGGCGATGGCCGTGATGCCGAATCCTTTATTCGACATCTCGTAGATCACGTCGTGCATCGGCGTGGACGGCGCCACGATGGGGACATCGTCGCCGGCGTGCATCAGGTCGCGCACGCGCAGGAACCGCTTGCCCAGCTTGCCGCCCGGATGGAGGTTGGCAAAGTCCTCTTCTTTGAAGCCTTTGCGCAGAAGCAGGGCCATGGCCAGCGCGTCGCCCAAGGCGAGCGTGGCGGTGGTGGAGGCGGTGGGCGCGAGGCCGAGAGGGCAGGCCTCCTTCGAGATCGCCGCGTTCAGGTGAAAGTCGGCGCCTCTAGCCAGCGTAGAGTTGGGGTTGCCGGTGATGGCCACGATCTCGGCGCCGAGGCGCTTGAGGCTGGGGATGAGGCGGACCAGCTCTTCGGTCTCGCCGGAGTTGGAGATGGCCAGCACCACGTCACCCCGCACGACCATCCCCAGGTCGCCATGGATGGCCTCGGCCGGATGGAGGAAGAAGGATGGCGTGCCGGTGGAGGCGAGCGTGGCGCTCACCTTTTTGCAGATGATGCCCGACTTGCCAAGGCCCATGGAGATGACCCGGCCGGCGGTGGCGTTGATCAGCTCCACCACGTTGACGAAGGTGTCGTCCAAATGGTCGATCAGACCGAGGATCGCGGCGGCCTCTACCTCGAGGACGCGCTTCGCCTCGACCAGGGCGGCGTGCTCGGTTGCGGCGGGCTTAGGCATCGCGGAAGGGTACAACGAAATGTAGGGCCGGCTCTCAGCCGGCCCAGCATCAACCGATCAATTGGGCCGGCTGAGAGCCGGCCCTACATTTTCGCTTTGAGCTCCTGGGGCAGCAGCGCACCGTACAGCGCGTCGAACGTTGGCGTCGGCACCCCCGCCGCCCGCGCCATCCGCACCACCGCCCCCACCTGCGCGTCGAGCTCGGACGGCTTGCCCTCGATGAGGTCGCGCTGCATGGAAGACGTCGCGTCGGGCGGGAGGGCGTCCATGTAGCGGAGCGTGCGCGCCTTCGCCTCGCTGCCGAGGGCGATGCCGCGGGCGCGGGCCACGGCGAGCAGCTCGTCGAGGCCGCGCTCGGCGAGCGCGCGAGACTGGGGGAGGGTCCGCCAGACGCCGACCGGCATCCGCGTCGCGGCGCCGACGGCAGAGTAGGGGACGATGAAGAGGAACTTCGTCCACATCGAGCGCTGGATGTTCTCCGCGATCTCGGCGTTGATGCCGGCCGATTTCAACGCGGCGAGCAGAGCCTCGGCACGGAAAGTCCGCTGGTTGTCGAGCTCGCCGAAGACGATGCTTGGATCGGCGGCCATGTGCCGGATGTGCCCCGGCTCCACCACGAAGCTGACGATGGCGCACATGCCGCCCGCGGCATGCTCGCGGCCGAGGGCGGATGCGATCTCGTCCGGCGCCTCCATCCCGTTTTCCAGCGGGACGATGATCGTCTCCTTCTTCAGCATCGGCCCGAGGCGCGGCGCGACCTCGGCGATCTGCCACGCCTTGACCGCCATCAGGATGGCATCCACCTCGCCGGCCTCCGCAGGATCCTCGAACGCGTTCACGCGCGGGACGGAGAAGTCGCCGTTGATGCTCTCCACCCGCAGGCCGCCCGAGCGCAGCGCCTGGAGGGTCGCCCCGCGGGCGATGAACACCGTATCGATGCCGCCCTGAGCCAGTCTGCCGCCGAAATACCCTCCGACGCCGCCCGCGCCGACGATTGCGATTCTCATGGCGACGATCTTATCGCGCCATCCGTACAAATAACTGATGAGCTCCATTGCCCTGCTGTTCGCCCTCCTCCTCGGTCTTCCCCTCTCCCTTGGCAGCGGCGCGGCGCCCACCATCGTCCAGACGGACGCCGGCGCGCTCGTCGCCTGGCGCAACGCCTCGCTCAAAGTCACCCTGGCCGGCAGCGGCGCCAGCACGACCCTGCTCGATCACGACCCGGCCGCCTACGCCCTGGCCACGCACGGTCCGGAAAGCCTCGCCGTCTGGGCCGACGGCGCGAAGCTCACCGCCATCCGCCTCGACGGCCGCGGCATCCCCATCGGCGAGGCGTTCACCATCGCGAACACCACCACGGCGCAGGTCGCGGCCTCCGCCGACGGCGAGCGCTACGTCGTGGCCTGGCCCGGCCTTTTCGGCGACATCTGGGCGCTCGTCCTCGATCGCGAGGGCGGCATCGTCCTGCCGCCGATGCCGGTGACGACGCAGTCGAGCGACACGCCGACGTCGCTGCACGTGGCCTCGAACGGCGAGTCGTTCCTCATCACCTGGACTTCCGGCCGCCGCGTCTTCGCCCAGCTGGTCGATGACAGCGGCGTGCCCCGCACGTTCCTGCCGGTGCAGGTGACGAACGTGGGCGGCCCGTCGGACGTGGCCTCGAACGGCCGCGACTTCTTCATCGTCTGGCACCGCGCGCCGAACGGCTTCGGCCTCGGCACCACCGCGGTCTCGGCGGACGGTGCGGTGGGGGACGAGCTGCTGCTGACCGAAGGCACGGATGGGCTGCCGCGCGTCACGTGGGACGGCTCGGCGTATGCGGTGGCTTACAACACGCTGGTCCGCTTCGGCTCGCGCGAGGTGCCGCTGATGATCATCGCCCGCTTCGGCGCGAACGGCTTCCCCATCGAGTCGTCGTCCCTCGCCGCCCTGGGCGAGAAAGCCATCGCCGCCCGCAACGGTCACATCGCGCTGGCGTACGTGGAGACGGGGAGCGTGATGGTGGCGTTCGCGGATGCGGCGCCGATCGCGGCCCGGAGGCGGGCCATTCGCTGAGGCATGTGGGGGCGGGCTTCAGCCCGCCCGGACCGGCTGAAGCCGGTCCCCACATACGGCGGCGCACCGATCAGGCGCCCCGTCCCGTCCACCCTCCCAAGTCGCGGTGCGTCTTCGACCACACCTCGCGCCCGGCGCCGCCTTCCACCAGCATCTTCGCCACCCACAGGATCTGGCCGGTGTGCGTCGCGACGTGGGCGGTGATGTTGAGCAGGTCCTCGATCACGTAGCGCTGCAGGGTCGGCTCGGCGGAAGGCTCCACCAGGCGCGCGGCATCGACCTTGTCCAGGGTCTGATCGGCCTTCGCCACCATGTCGTCGAAGATGGCCAGCAGCTCGGCGCGGGGGATCGTCCGCCGCTCGGCGAACTCGGCGGCCCGGTCGCGCTCGTAGGGCAGGCCGCCGATGTTGCGGTTCAGGTAATGGTTCAGCGAGCCCGATAGATGGATCACCAGGTTGCCGACCGAGTTGGAGGTCTCGTTCGGCCGCCACCAGATCTGCTCATCGCTGAGGTGCTCCAGCGCGGCGCGGATCTGGGCCGGGAAGACGCGGGTGATGCGGGCGCGGATCGATTCGAGGACGACGTCGGCGAGCTGCATGATCCATGATGATAGCGCGCTCGTCGGTGGCCCGAATCCTGCTCGCGAGGCACTTCATGCGCAAGGTCCTCATCCTTCTCTTGCTGGCTCTTCCGGCCGCGGCCGTCACCCTCGGGCCGGCCGTTCCGCTCACGCCCGCGGCAAACAACGGCACGCACACCTTGCCGGTCCTGGCCCTGACCACCAGCGGCGGCACCGCCGCCATCTGGCGCGCCGAGGCCACGCACGCCGGCGCCGCTTCCGGCAACCTCACCACGGTCGCCACCGACAACGTGCCGGATCCGACTCCCTACCGTGACGCCACCATCGCCTCCATCGGCGACGAGTCCTACCCGGTGTGGGTGGAGAACGACTGGATCTACGGCTTCGTGCTCGCCGGCAACGGCCAGCCGCGCACCCAGCCCAAACTGCTCTCCATGGTCGACTCCCGGCACACCCAGCGCCTCGCCGTCGGCGCGGGCGGCAACCGCTATCTGATGGTGTGGGGCGTCTGGACGAAGATGCTGGCCATCGTCCTCGACCAGGACGGCAACGTGCTGGTCGGCGACACGGCGCTGATCCCGGGCGGCAACCCGACGCGCGGAATCGACGAGATCGCCATCGCCTCGAACGGCAACGAGTTCCTGGTGGTGTGGGAGGAGACGGGCGACGTGCCGTGGGACACCCCCTGCGGGGTGATCTGCCCCAGCGGCGACCGCACCGTGCACGCCATCACCGTCGGCCTGGACGGGCAGCCGCGGCCGGAGACGGAGATCGAGCTGGCCACGAACGCCGGCATGCCGGACGTGGTCTGGAACGGCAGCGACTACCTCGTGGTCTGGTCCCGCATGCCGGACGGCGGCGTCTCCGGACGCCACGTGGCGGCGGGCGGGGGGGCGGCAGGGGAGGTCGTGAATTTCACCACCGGCGCCGACTTCGGGCCCGACCTCGTCTGGGACGGAGCGGCGTATGACTTGGCGTTCGTCCGCAACCAGACGAACGGCCTCTTCGCCATCCGGACGAACGGCGACGGCAGCTCCATCAGCCCCCTCTTCGACGGCCCGGTCGGCCACGTCACCTCGGCCAGAGGCTATTCGTTCGCGTCGCAGGGAAAGAGCATCGCCTTAGCTTACGAGAACGACGGTCGGATCTTCGTGCGCCGCGCGTCGACCGATTCGACCCCGGGGAGGATCCGGGCCATTCGGCATTGACGGGTCGTGTAAAATGCCCGCCTTCCGAGCGGCGCTTCCGCGTTGCCAGACTTGAGCTCATCGCCCGAAAGGATCGTCATGACGGACATTCTGACGCCTGCCAAGCAGCTTCCCGTCCAGCCGAAATCGGTCGTCTGGAACCCATCGGCCGAGGAACTGCGGCGCTACGCGGCGGAGATGCCGAACGCGCGCGTCACCGAATTCGGCAACCTCAACGTGGCGACGAAAGTCGTCTCCCGCTCCAAGGGCTCCACCTTCATCGCCACCGACACCCCCGAGCAGCACTCCGACCAGACCATCAGCCGCGCTGAATACGAGCGGATGGCCAGGCTGCAGAACGACTACATCAAGACCAGGGACATGCTGGTGGTGGACGGCTTCATCGGCAACGACCCGCAGTTCCGCGTCGCGGCGCGCCTCATCATCGAGAAAGCGAACGCGAACATCGCCGGCATGCAGCAGCACCTCTATTACCCCGCCACGGCGGAGGAGCTGGAGACGTTCGAGCCTGTCCTGACAGTGATTTACACGCCGACCCTGAAGGCCGAGGGGTATCCGGACGAGCGGCTGATCGCGGTCGACCTGGAGAGCTACATCACCCGCGTCTTCCACTCCGACTACTTCGGCGAGTCGAAGAAGGGCGGGCTGCGGATGTGGAACAAGCTCGTCTACGAGCGGGGCGGCCTGGCCCTCCACGCCGGCTGCAAGGTCATCCCGGTGGAGGGGACGGACCGGGTGGGGCTGATCGTCGGACTCTCCGGCACGGGCAAGACCACCACCACCTTCACCAAGCAGAACAATTCCTCGCCGGTGCAGGACGACTTCTGCGCCCTGATGCCGGGCGGCAAGATCTACGCGACGGAGAATGGTTGCTTTGCCAAGACGTTCGGGCTCAACCCGAACGACGAGCCGACCATCTACCACGCCTGCGCCGCCCCCCAAGCCTACCTGGAGAACGTCTCCCAGAATGCCGAGGGGAAGATCGACTACTTCGACACCTCCTACACGCCGAACGGCCGGGCCGTCATCCGGATGGAGGACATCGCCGGGGCCTACGACGCGCGCCAGCTGAAGAAGGCCGACTTCCTGCTCATCCTCAACCGCAACGAGAACATCATCCCGGCCGTGGCCAAGCTCGAGGGGCCGCTGGCTGCCGCCTACTTCATGCTCGGCGAGACGAAAGGCACCTCCGCCGGCGGCGCCGCCGAGGCCGGCAAGTCGCTGCGCGTGCCCGGCACGAACCCCTTCTTCCCCCTGCTCCACGCCTACCAGGGCAACCGGATGCTGGAGCTGATGAAAGACAACCCGATGGACGTCTACCTGATGAACACCGGCGCCATCGGCGGCGACGGCAAGCAGGAAGGCTCCAAGAAGGTGAAGATCCAGCACTCGTCCGCGGTGGTCAAGGCGATCGCCGAGGGGACCATCAAGTGGGAGAAGGATCCGGATTTCGGGTACCTCGTGGCCACCGAAGTGCCGGGCATCGACGACCCCGACTACCTGCAGCCGAAGAAGATGTACCAGCGGCAGGGGAGACTGGACGAGTACAACCAGCTGGTGGCCAAATACAACGACGACCGCCGCGCCTACCTGCGCAAGTGGAAGGGCCTGAGCGAAGAGATCGTGAACGCGATTTAGCGAGCGGGTTGCGGCGAGCAGCGGGCAGGAGAGCCCCGTGAGTGCGGGCTTTTCGTTCTCGCCGCTCGCCGGCTACGTCTCCGCGTGCGCGAACATGTACACGGCGCCGATGGAGAAGAGGATGTTCGCGCTCCACGCGGCGAGCACCGGCGGCAGGTTGCCCACCTCGCCGAACTTGGTGAACAAGACGAACACCATCCAGTACATGATGCCCAGCACCAGGGCGATGCCGAAGCCGTAGAGCGCGCCGCGCTTGCCGATGCGGAACGCGAACGGCAGCGCGATGAGCGCCATGACCAGGCTCAGCGCCGGCCAGGAAGTCTTCGCATAAAGCTTCACGGTCAGCTCCTCGGCTGAGTACCCGGAGTTGCGGATCGAGCCGACGTAGCGCCGCAGCTGGGCGAAGGTCATCTGGTCCGGCGACTTCGCCTCCGTGGCGAAGTCCTCCGGTTTCTCCGCGTAGTAGAGGCGCAGCGGCTGCTTGATATCCGAGTCGGTGGAGGCGCCGCTGTCATTGAAGGAGCGCATCCAGCCGTTGGAGAACACCCAGCCCTGGCCGTCCCACTGCGCGCGCTCGGCGTACACCCGGCGCGTGATGCGGAACTCGGTCGGGTGCAGCTCGAACACCTGCACCTGGGACAGCACCTTGTCCCGCCGGTCGTAGGACAGGAAATTGATCAGGTACCGCCCTTTGCCGAGGAACCACGTCTTCTGCTGGGTGGAGAGGCTGCTCGCGGTGGTGCGGCCGCGGATCACGTTCTCCAGCTTCATGGCCCGCTCGTTCGCGAAGGGGAGGATGAAATCGAGCAGGAAGTAGGCGAATACGCTGAGCACCGCCGCCACGGCGATGATCGGCAGCGACACCCGGTAAAGGGAGACGCCGCCCGACTTGAGCGCCGTCACCTCATTGTTCTTGGCCAGCAGGCCGAAGGTGACCAGCGTCGCCACGAGCACCGAGATGGGCAGGGTGTAGTTGAGGACGTAGAAGATCTGGAACCGGTAATAGCTCAGCACCATCGAGCCGGCGATGTGGTTGCGCCGGATGTCGTTGGCCAGGTCGGTGTAGCTGATCACCATGAAGAGGGCGACGGTGGAGATCAGCACCAGCCCCAGGATCTTCAGGAACTCCCGCAGGATGTAGCGGTCGAGGATGTTCGGGAAGGTGATGTCGAGCGTATTGAGGATCATCGGCTCGTCTTCGACCCGGGCCGACGTCGTCACGACGCCGGATGAGACCTGTTGCCGCTGCTCCTCCCGCCGCGCCTTGCGGGCCTGCAGCCGGCCGGCGAGCCTGGTGAAGAAACCGCCCTCCGAGCGCTGGCCGGAGTCGCGGCCGGCGCGGCGCAGCAGGTAGATGCCGAGGGCGAGGAGGATGATGTTCGCCGCCCACATGCCGAGCCAGGGCGGGATCTTGCCGCCCGCGGCCATGTGCTCGCCGTTGATGATGAGCACGTAGTAGAAGACGATGATCGCGATACTTAAAGAGAAGCCTGAGCTTTTCCCGCCGCGGCGATTGGTGATGCCGAGCGGCAGCCCGAGGATACCGAAGACGATGCAGGCGAACGGGATGGAGAACTTCTTGTGGATCTCCACCCAGGCCAGCCGGTAGGTGTCGGGGTCGCCGTGCCGCAGGTCGCGGGCCTGGGAGAGGAGCTGCTTGAGGTCGAGCTCGCGCAGCGAGCGCGCCACCTGGCTGGTGTCGAGGACGCTCTTGTCCGGCAGGAGGATGCGCTGCGTGTCGTTGCGGTTCAGGTCATAGTGGTCCGGCTTGCGCGGATCCCAGATGTGCGTCTCGGCCTTCTTCAGGTTGAGCCAGACCTGGCGGTTGGCCTTGACGATGGAAAGGTTGCCGCCCTGCGCGGCGATCACGCGCTGGCCGCTGTGCGAGGCGAGCGCGCCGACCGTCGGCGCCGGTTCCTGGGACGCGTTGATCACGCCCTGCGGCGTGGCGAGGTCCTGGGTTTCGTCGCCGCGCGTGTCGGCCACGAAGACGCCTTTCCACAGGCCGGTGCGCGGATCGACGTCGTTCACGTAGATCATCAGGTTCTCGTAGTCGTCGTAGAAAACCCGCGGCTTGATCTCCTTGGCCACCGACGACGTGAACACCTCGGCCCGCAGCGCGACGAAGTTGCGGTTGCCCCTGGGCAGCACGAAGTTCGTCAGGTAGAGCGTGAGCAGGAACATGGCGAAGCTGAAGACGAACACCGGCCGGTAGATGGCGCGGGTGGAGACGCCCAGGCTGCGCATGGCGATGATCTCGGAGTCGGACGAGAGGCGGCCGATGGCGATGAGGATGCCGAACAGGAGCGACATCGGCACGGTGAGGACGACGATGTGCGGCAGCGACCAGAGGAGCAGTTTGCCGACCGTGTTCAGGCTGAGGGAGCGTTTGATGATGACACCCGCCAGGTCGAAGAGCCGCTGCATGAGGATGAGCGACGTGTAGAAGATGAAGCCGAGGGCGGTGG
>DASYMJ010000200.1:0-11976 GCA_036009105.1 Thermoanaerobaculia bacterium
GATCTGGCCATCGACTTCACCGGCCGGCCGGAGGTCTCCGTTGCCGCGTTGCGCGCGCTGGCGCCGGGCGGGCGGCTGGTGATCGTGGCGCTCTCCGAGGCGCCGATCACGTTCAACCCTTACCGCGATCTGCTGGGGAAAGAGCGGAGCATCGTCGGCTGCAGCGATCACCTCCGCGGCGAGCTGTTCGAGCTGATGGAGCTCGCCGGGACGGGACGCCTCGATCTGCGGCACGCGGTCTCCAACCGGGTGCCGCTCGAGCCAGCGGCGATCGATGCCGTGCTCGACGAGCTGGAAAAAGGCACCAGCGCACTGCGCAACGTGATCGTGCGGTGATCACTCGATCCGCAGCCGCCGCGCCACCGCCCCTGCCTCCGCCCGCGACGAGGCGCCGAGCTTCTGCAGCAGGTTGGCCACGTGCCGCTTCACGGTGTGCACGCTGATGACGAGCTTCTCGGCGATGGCCGCGTTGCTCGCGCCGTGGGAGATGAGGCGCAGCACTTCCAGCTCGCGCGCGGTGAGCGGCTCGCCGCTCGGCGTCACCACCGCCTCCGGCACTTCCACCACCGTCTCGCCCAGCAGGCCGAGGACTTGCGCCGCGAATTCGGCGCGGACGTTCTGCTCCCGCGCGAGCTGCAGCAGCGGCACGGCCACCCTCCCTTCGAACAGCAGCGCGCCGGGCGTGCCGCCGAGCTGATGTTCCTCCAGCAGCGGCGCGAACACCTCCAGCGCCTCGGCAGCGCGCCGCGTCCGCAACAAGAGCGCCGCAAGCGCCACGCGCGGACTGCCGGCGAAGTAGTCGATGCGCACCGGCGTCGCCATGGCGGAGCGCAGCGCCTCCTCGGCCTCCGCGTCCTGCCCATCCGCCGCCAGGATGAGGCCCCGGCAAAGTGCGCGCGCCACCGGGGCCACCGGCCACTCGCGCACATGCTCCACCACCCGGATGCGCTGTTCGAGCGACCGCGCCTCGTCCACCCGTCCCTGCAGCAGCCGCACCCGGAACAGTGCGGAGAGGTAGCCGGCCAGCCAGGCATCGGCGAACGGCCGCGCCTGCGGCTGGCGCAACTCATCGAACAGCTGCGAGAGCGTCGCGTCGGCGGAGCGATGGTCGCCCCGCAAAGCGAACAGCTCGCCCAGCAGCAGGCCGGCCTCGGTGCGCACGGACAGCACGCCGCCCAGCCGCTCGGCGATGTTGAGCGCCTCGGTGGCGGTGTTCACCGCCAGATCGGAGCGGCCGCGCCACTGCTGGGCCCAGGCCAGCACGGTCAGCGTCGTCGCCTTCAGCGGGCTCACCGCGTTGCGCATGTGCGGCGCCGCGAGCCGGGCGAAACGCTCGATGCGCGCCGTCGCGCCGGGGAGGCCGAAGAGCTGGCAGTGGATGCCGTGGGCCAGGGTGTGCAACAGCTCCTCGTCATCCACCGCCTCGAGCATGTCCAGCGCCGCGTCGAACGCTTCCAGCGCGCGGTCGTTCTCCCCCGCCGCCATGTCGAACCACGTCTCCTGCACCAGCAGCGCGAGGCGGCTGCCCATCGGCAGGTCGATCTCCGAAGCCACGGCGGTGAGCTCCGCCGCTTTCTCGAAGTCGCCGACCGAGGCATGGGCGCTGGAGAGCGTGACCAGCGCCGGGCCGAGGCTGACCCGATCGCCGCTGGTCTCGAAGCCGTTCACCGCCACGCGCAAATGCTCCAGCGTGCCGCCGAGGTCGAAGCGGGTCCAGGCGGCGAGGCCGAGCAGGTAGTGCAGGCGGGGATGCTCGGCCACGACCTCCGACGGCAGCGCATCGATCCAGCTGGCCAGCGAGGCCTGCCCTCCTTCCCGCAGCGTGGCCTCGCCATGCTCCTCGATCAGGCGCGCCGCCACGTCCCACGACACGGCGGCGATGAGGTGCGTGATGGCGCGGGAGAACACGCGCTCCGCCTCCCCCGCCCGGCGGTGCAGCTCGCGCAGATGCTCCGGCTGCTCCCGCCCGAGCTTCTTGCGCAGGAAGTCGCGGAACAGCTCGTGGAAGCGGAAGACGCTCGGCGGCTGGTCCAGCGCCACCACGAACAGGTTGAGCGCGTAGAGGCTCTGCAATACCGCGCCCGCATCGGCGCGGCCGGTCACCGCGGCGCAGAGGTCGGGCGTCAGCTCGGCGAGCACGGACACATCGAGCAGGAACTGCTGCCGCTCCACGCTCACCGTCTCGAACACCTCGCCCACGATGAAGTCGAAGACGTAGCCGTCCAGATGCGCCAGGTGGCCCAGAAACTGTTCGCGATCGACGGCGGCGGGCAGCCGGGTGAGCGCGCCCACGAGCAGGCTCAGACCGGCCGGCCAGCCCTCCGTGCGGTTGTGCAGGATGGCGATCTGCTCGCTGCTGAGGTTCAGGCGCAACACGTCGTTGAGCAGCTGCGCCGACTCGAGCTCGCTGAAGCGCAGGTCCTCCAGGCGGATCTCCGCCACCTGCCGCCGCACCCGCAATCGCGGCAGCGGCAGCTGCGGATCGTGCCGGGTGGCGATGGCCAGATGCATCTGCGGCGGCATCCGCTCGATGAGGTATTCGATCGCGCGCGGGATGCTCGACTCGGTCACGCGGTGGAAGTCGTCCAGCACGAGGACGAGCCTGGCCGGATGATGCTCGATCACGTCGTTGATCAGGATGTCGAGCACGGCGCGGCCGATGCCGGGCACGCTCGGCAACAGCTCGTGCGCATCCCGCCCCAGGATCGGATCGACGCGGCGCAACGCGGAGAGGAGCGCGGCGGCGAAGAGGTTCGGGTCGTTGTCGTCCTCGTCGAGGGAGAGCCAGGCCACGTCGAGGTCGGGGCTGTTGCGGCGGAGCGAGGCCAGGAGCGTCGTCTTGCCGTAGCCGGCTGGCGCGGAGATCAGCGCCAGCGGATAGCGGGTGACCGCGAAGTGGACGAGGTCGAGGAGCCGGCCGCGGTGGATGACGTCGTCGCGCACCATCGGCGGACGCAGCTTCGTCTCCACGAAGCGGACGCCCCGCGCATCCGGCGCTTGCGCGCGGCGAGGGGCGGACTCGGGATGGAGGGACATGCGAAGGATTGATTATATGCAAGAGCCTTCTCCCCGCGCGGCGGGGAGAAGGTGCCGGGTCGCCTACGGCTGCGGTTGATTGGAGATGTCGGGATCGACCGGGATGGTCTGGACGCTGCGCGTCTGGCCGTCCGGCCCCTGGACGTAAATGTCGTAACTGAACGTCTCCTTCGTCGTCGTCGCGGGCCCGGGGCCGTGGGCGCTGTACAGGCGCCGGTCCGGACCGCTGGAGGGAGGCAGGCCGCGCGGCACGGCCGGGCTCCCGCCTGCCGCAACCCACTGCCGGGACAGTACGACGCCGCCGTTTTCTCCGCCCGGACCGCTGTGGGACCAGCCCCACTCGTCCGGGAGGAGCAGCTTCCACGAGACGTGCTGGTCATCCCTCCAGATGTTGACATCGTGAGGGTCGGCGACCGGCTCGCCCGCGGCGCTCATTCTGATCAAAACATGCTGAACCATCGTTCTCTCCTTCTGCCGCTCTCTGCGCGGCCGCTCAATGCCTGAGTGAGGTGACCAGGTCGGTGGGGCGATAGCCGATCGCCGCGAGGCGCTCCGCGAGCGGGCGCGCGGCAGCCTCGTCGCCGAGGCGCAGCATGGTGCGGCACCAGATGTCGATGATGGCCGGCTCGGTGGCGGCGCGCGCCACCGGCTCGATCGTGCCGCGCGCGCGTTCCCACGCGGCGCGCGCCGCGGCGAGGTCGCCGCGCGCGCGCAAGGCATCGCCGCGCACGACGTCCGCCTCGGCCGCATACCGGATCAACGACGGCTCGGCGGCCGGCGCGAGCAGCCGATGGGCATCCTCCGCCGCGCTGATCGCCGCCCCGCGGTTGCCGTCCGCGAGCAGCGCGCGGGCCCGGGCCAGCCGGATCACGCCGAGGTTGCGCTGCCAGGGGATGCGCGCCGCATCGGTGGCGATCACCTCGCGGATCAGCCGCTCGGAAGTGCCGATCGAGGCGAGCGCGCCCGGCAGGTCGCCGGCGCGGCGAAGCAGGTCGCCCACGTTCATCTCGGTGATGGCCAGGTTCCGCTTCCACTCCATGTTCGCCGCATCCAGGCGCACCAGCGAGCGCTCGATCTCGACCTCGGCATGGCGCAGGCGCAGCGCCTCGCCGTCGTCGCCCATCGCCTCGGCGATCGAGCCGAGGTAGCTGTGATTCGTGGCCAAGTGCTGCTTCCACTGCACCTGCCGCGGATCGCGCGTGCAGATCGTGTCCAGGATCGCCGCTTCGGCGAGATAGAAATTGCGCGCCGTGCGCAGCTCGCCGAGACGCTCCCGCACGAAGCCGATGTGATTGAGCGTGATGCTGATGTCGAAGCGGCGGTCCAGATCCTCCGGCTTCCCCTCCGAGTACGCCTGCTTCACCGTCAGCGTGGTCATGTAGTGCTCCAGCGCCGGACGGAGCTGCGTTTTCCCCTCCAGCATGGTGGCGACGTTGCTGTGTCCGTAGCCGCGCTCGAGCTGGTACTGCTCGTTGTCGGGATAGCGGCCGGCGAGCTCCTCGGCCGCGTTCAGGTACGCCGTCATCTCCGCCAGCCCGCGGTCGTAATCGCCGCGCTGGCGCCAGGCGTAGCCGATCCAGAAGTGCGCCGTCCCCACCGCCAGCTTCGCCGATGCGTCGTTCGGATCGCGCTTCGCCGCGGCCGCGGCGATCTCCAGCGAGCGGCGGAAGGCGACCATCGCCTCCTCCCAGCGGGCCTGCCCCATGCGCACGTCGCCGAGCTGGTTGAGCGCCTCGGAGTTGAGGAGAAGATCGCGGATGCCCAGCTCCTCCGGGTGGAGCGTGCCGGCATAGTTGAGTGCTTTCGTCGCCGCGGCGTCGAGGACGTCGAGGCGGCCCACGGCCGCCAGCTTCTTGCGCAGGTCGCCGACCATGAAGCCGACCAGCTCCTCGGCCTGCCTGCGGCGCTGGAACGCCTCCTGCCGCGCCGCCACGGCGGCCGCCCGCTCGCGGCGCAGGTCGACCGTGTACTTCCAGACGCCGAGGACGATCACCATCAGGATCACGGCCAGCAGGGCGTTGCGCGTGCGGCGCTTCGGCGCATCCATCAGCGACTTCAGCTTCGCCGCGGCGGCAACCGCGGTCGGGCGGTCGGTGGGGGCGAGCGACTTGAGGGCGGAGATCAGCACCGCCACGTCGCGCTCGACGCCGGCCACCGGCAGCGACTCGCCCCGCGCGGCGCGCATCATCACCTCGCTTCCCGTCGCCTCGGAGGGGTACGGGTCCGCGGACGTGAAGAGCGCCTGCAGCAGCAGGCCGAAGGAGTACATGTCGCTGGCCGGCGTCAACGGCTCGCCGCGCGCCTGCTCCGGACTCATGAACATCGGCGTGCCGACGGTGAGGCCGGCCGCGGTCGCGTTCGGGGCATCGGCCACGGCGTGCAGGCGCGGATCGTTGATGGCCGGATTCAGGGAGCGGATCTTCGAGCCGGAGGAGCGGTCGACCCAGCGGGCCAAACCGAAGTCGAGGACCTTGACCTCCCCCGACCGGGTGAGCATCACGTTGTCGGGCTTGAGGTCGCGGTGCACGACGCCCGCGCGGTGCGCCGCGACCAGCACTTCGGCGATGTCGTGCGCGATGCGCAGCCTTTCGGTGCGGCCGAGGCCTTCCCGGATGGCTTCCTCCAGGGTGCGGCCTTCGATCAGCTCCAGCACCAGGACGTCCCCCTCGGGGCCTTCCATGTAGTCGTGGATGCGGCAGATGTTGGGGTGCTCGAGCTGGGAGAGGGCCCGCGCCTCGCGGATCAGCCTCGCGCGCGCCTCGCCGTCGAGCTGTTCGCCGCGATGGAGGGCCTTGAGGGCGACCGGCCGCATGAGCTTCTCGTCGAAGCCCATATAGACATCCCCCATCCCGCCGGCGCCGAGCACGCGCTCCACGCGAATGTGACCCAGGCGTTTTCCGCTGAGATCCATGACCGCCCTGTGTTGTCGGGAGACCTTTAGGTTACTACGGCTATCCGGAAGCATGGAGGGACAGAGGGGAAGATTTTCCGCCGCAAAACGGAAGGTGGCTGCATGTATCTTTGCCCGCCATGAGCTCATCCGCCCTCTTCTCCCCGTTCACCCTGCGCGGCGTCACCTTCCGAAACCGCATCTTCGTCTCGCCGATGTGCCAGTACTCGAGCGAGGAGGGCTTCCCCACTCCCTGGCACCTGGTCCACCTCGGCAGCCGCGCGGTCGGCGGCGCCGGGCTGGTGATCGTGGAGGCGAGCGCGGTTTCGCCGGTGGGGCGGATCACCGCCTGGGACAGCGGCCTGTGGAGTCCGGAGCACGCGGACGCTTTCCGCCCCATCGTGCAGTTCATCTCCGATGCGGGGGCGGTGGCCGGAATCCAGATCGCCCACGCCGGGCGGAAGGCCTCGACCGAGAAGCCATGGCGCGGCGGCCGGCCGATCACGGAAGGGCCTGACTCATGGAAGACGGTGGCGCCGAGCGCCATTCCGTTCCGCGAGGGCGATCCCGTTCCTCACGCTCTGACCCTCGCCGAGATCGATGAGGTGGTCTCGCAGTTCGCGCATTCCGCCGAGCTCGCCCTCCAGGCCGGCTTCCGCGTGCTGGAGATCCACGCCGCGCACGGGTACCTGTTGCACGAGTTCCTCTCCCCGCTCTGCAACGAGCGCAACGACGAGTACGGCGGCTCGCTGGAGAACCGGATGCGCCTGACGCTGCGCGTGGCGGAGGCGGTGCGCCGCCGCTGGCCGGACTCGCTCCCCCTCTTCGTGCGCATCTCGGCCACGGATTGGGCGCCGGGCGGCTGGGACCTCGAGCAGTCGGTGGAGCTCTGCCGCCGCCTCGAGACCCTCGGCGTCGACCTGATCGACTGCTCCAGCGGCGGGGCCGTCCCTCACGCCAAGATCGAGCTCGGCCCCGGCTATCAGGTGCCCTTCGCCCGCACCATCCGCGCCGAGGCATCCATCCCTACGGGCGCCGTCGGCCTGATCACGGAGGCCACCCAGGCGGAGCAGATCATCACCACCGGCGACGCCGACTGCGTCCTCCTCGCCCGCCAGCTCCTGCGCGACCCCTACTTTCCGCTGCACGCCGCGCGGGAGCTGGGGGTGGAGGTAGGGTGGCCGGCGCAGTACGGGCGGGCCGGTTAGTGGTACCCGGCTTCGTCGAGCTCTTCCCGCAGCAGCTCGTATTGACGCGATTCCGGCCGCAGGGCGAGGAAGCGCCGCATCTCCGTGAAGGCCTCGTTGATCCGCCCGAGATCTTTCAGCGTGAGAAACAACGCCAGCGATGCAATTTCCGATTGGGGCGCCAATGCGGTTGCAGTGGTAAGCGCTCTCTCCGCCGCCTCGTAGTCTTTGAGGTCCATCTCAACGCCGCCGAGCACCAGCCACACCCCGAAGCGTTGCGGATATTCGACCGATAGACGGTCCAGGATCTTCTTCGCACCGGGAAGGTCTCCGGCGTCGCGAAGGGAGGTGGCGTCCTGGAACTGCGAATCCAGTTCAGGTTCGATCATTGGTCGAATTTGTCAGGTGGCTGCTGTTCCTCTTCTGAATCCGAATCTGCGTCACCGGCCTTTGCATCCTCCAGAGAGTCTGCAAAGCTCGTAATGTCGCCGGCGCCGTCATACCGATATTCGCCCGCGGTCCACGAGAATGGGCCGACGTCCGTGCGCGGCTTGAGGTGCTGCAGCGCCTTCACCGCCTGAGGGACATCCTCGGCCAGCAGCACAGACGCAAATGCGAGCAAGAATGCAAGCAGGAGACGGCGCATGCGGCGATTGTAGCAATGCGGCGCGATCAGTAGCCGTTCTCTTCGAGCTCCTTGAGGATCAATTTGTACTCCTCTGAATCCGGGTGCAAAGTGAGGAACCGCCGCATCTCGGCGAAGGCGTCATCGTCGCGCTTTTGACGGGCCAGCGTGAAAAACATACCTCTGGACGCCAGCTCCGAGTGCGGCTGCAGCTCGATTGCCCTGGCAAACGCGCGCTCCGCCGCTGCGTAGTCCTCGAGATCCTTTTCGATTCCGCCCAATACCAGGAATACGCCGAAAGTTTCCGGATACTCGCGGGCGAGACCCTCCAGAATCGCCTTCGCGCCTTGAAGGTCGCCCTGATCGCGAAGGGATGTGGCCGCGCGAAAGCCGGATTCGAGCTCGAGCGGTGGCTTCAGCGGAATACCTCCGGTGGGTTCTGCTCCTCTTCGGGCGGCGGTTCCGCGCCGGCTTGGTCCGCGAGAGCGTCTTTGAGATCTCCGATCTTATTCAGTGCGTCTTTGAAGCGCTGGTCTGACTTTCCGGTACTGTCGACGATTCCCGATGCCTTTCCTTGTCTGATTTTCGTCTGTCGGTCCTGAATCGCGTCGAGCTGGTCCATGGCATCTGCGACCGACCCTCCCTGCTTCGCCCGTTCGCCCAGTTGCCGCGCGCGGTTCGGATCGACGTTCTCGCCAGGCACCGCGCCGCTCTTCGCATCATCGCGCTTCTTCGCCATCATCGCGGGGAGCGTGCTCTGGACGACCATTCCGAAAAGCGCCTTCCCGACGATTCCCGCCAAGGCCACGTTCCTTGACACGAAGCCCACCGCCGCATCCCGGTAGGCAGCGTTCGTGTTCATCTGCGTGACGTGGTACAGCGCGAGGCTCAAAGGGATGCCGGCCGGCCCCGCGCCTGGTGCGGGCACGACCGCCTGCCTGCCGTCCGGGTCGACCTTCAGGATCGGGTTGTTCTCCGCGTATGTGTAGCGATTCCAGCTTTGGGGTTGTCCCGCCGTACCGAGCACCGTGTCCACGCCCAGAAACCGCCCCCACCCCGCCCGGTAGTAGCGCGCGTGCAGGGAATCGAGGCCGGCCGCGCCGTTGGATGGGTCGGCATCGCGCTCGTGGCCGGTGAACTGAAGCGGGCTGCCTTCCTGCGCGTTGGCGGGCGTCCATTCCTCGCCGTAGGGCCAGTAGGCGTGATAGCCGACTTTGCGGCCGCTTCCGTCCGTGATCAGGCGCGGGGTACCGAGGTGGTCGAGCGTGTAGTGCTCGATGGCGCCGCCGGATTTCAGCGCGGCGAGCAGGAGGCCGTCGCGGTAGACGTAGTCTCGATCGACGGACCAGGTGTTGCCTTGCTGCCTGAAGTCGCGCAGGACCTTGTTGTCGAAGCCGCGGAGCGTCCAGTGCGTAATGCCGGTGGAGACGTCGAACGCGAACAGGCGCTCGTCATCAGCGGTATAGACGTAGATGATCCGCGGCTGGAGGTTGTTGCCGATAAGGAGGGTATTCAGCATCCCCGCGGCGTCGTAGTCGCAATGCTGCGTGCCGGAGAGAATGACGTTGCCGGAGGCGTCGTAGCCGAGAGCGGTGAGGCGATTCGTGGCAACGTCGACAGACAGTTGGACCGACTGGCCGAGCTTCGTGGTGGCGATCAGGTTGCCGTAGTCGTCGTATGAGAACGTCTGCGTCTGGAACGAGCTCAGATCGGGACCGCGCACAGTAGCGCTCTCGAGGCGGCCCAACTTGTCGTACACGAACGCCTCGTTGCCAATCGCCACGATGTCGCCGGCGCCGTCATACCGATATTCGCCCGCGGTCCACGAGAACGGACCGACGTCCGTGCGCGGCTTGAGGTGCTGCAGCGCCTTCACCGCCTGAGGGACATCCTCGGCCAGCAGCACCGGCGCAAATGCGAGCAACAGTGCAAGCAGAACCCGGCGCATAGAGAAATTGTAGCGCTCAGCGCTTCAGTGCGAAAATCGCCAGCATCGCGGCTTCGGTGCTCAATAGTGCAACCGAATCAGCCGCGTCGCCCCCTTCTCCGGCACCACCGCCACGAACAAATTATCAAAGTCGTTATCGCCGATCGCGGGCGGCGAAGAAACGCCGAGAGCCTTGAGCAGCAAAGGCACGGTGTTCGAGTGCCCCACCACCAGCACGTTCTTGCCGCGGTTCTCGCGAAGAATGCGTCTGGCGAGAGCCTCGGGGGCCGAGGCGTCCTCCGTCACCGGGATGCCGAGGGGGCGGGCGGTGGTGCGGGTGCGGGTGGTGGGGGTGGAGTAGACCACCGTCACGCCGGCGTCGCGCAGGATGCGAGCGAGCGAAGCGGCGCGGGCGACGCCCTCGGCGGTCAGGGCCGGGTCGGCCGAGCCATCCGTGGCTTTCTCCGCGTGGCGCACGGCGAAGATCACCGTCTCGGAGGCGAACAGAGGGAGGGCGGAAAAGAGCAGGAGGACCAAAGCAAACTTGCGCATGGCGGGATACCTTACACAATCCCGCCACAATCGCTGTGCCACTTTTCCCTGATCGCGCCCTCCTGGCGCCGAACGGCCGGCCGATCTTCAGCAGCGGAGGAGATCGAAAAGTCATGGCTGAAGAAACCAAGTACGAGCTCGAGAAATGGATCGCCATCATCCTGGCGCTGCTGTTCCTGCTGCCGTTCGTCGCCCAGGCCCGCGGAGACGAGCTGGAGCCGGTGAAGATGGCGGACGTCGATCAGGCGGGGCTCCTGATCAAGACCAGCCAGCCGGGCGTCTATCTGCAGGCGCCGGCCGTCAACACCACCGTCACTCTCAAAGCAGCGGGCATCATCGCCCGCGGCACCGTCCACCAGACGTTCCGCAATCCAACCGATCACTGCGTCGAAGCGGTCTACGTCTTCCCCCTGCCCGACAACGCCGCGGTGGATACGCTCATCATGCGCATCGGCGACCGGGTCATCGAAGGGCAGGTCCAGCAGCGCCAGCAAGCGAAGCAAACGTACGAACAGGCCAAGAGCGAAGGCAAGCAGGCGGCGCTCGTCGAGCAATACCGGCCGAACCTCTTCACCGCCTCCGTGGCCAGCATCCCGGCCGGCGAAGAGACCACCATCGAGATCGGCTACCAGCAGACGCTGACGTATGACAGCGGCAGGTTCTCGCTCCGCTTCCCGCTCGCCATCGGCCCGCGCTATCAGGCGCAGCAGACGACCTCGCACCCCCTTCCGGCGATGCTCCAGCTGCCGGCGAAGAAGAACCGCAACCCGGTCACGTTCGTGGTCGATCTCGACGCCGGCCTGCCGTTGCAGGAAGTGCGCAGCACGACGCACACGGTTGAGGTCTCGCAGCTCACCGGCACGCAGTGGCACGTCACCGCCGCGCAGGTCCCTTCCGACCGCGACTTCGAGCTGACCTGGACGCCGCGGCTAGGCAACGCGCCGCGGGCGACGGTGTTCAGCGAGACGGCCGGCGGCAATCGCTACACGCTGACCATGCTCTTCCCGCCGGACCTCGCACAGGCGCCGGGCGCCATCCTGCCGCGGGAGACGGTGTTCATCATCGACACCTCCGGCTCGATGGGCGGCCCCTCCATCGAGCAGGCCAAGCAGGCGCTGCTCCTCGCCCTGGCCCGCCTGCGTCCGTCGGACAGCTTCAACGTCATCCAGTTCAACTCCGTCGCCGACCAGCTCTATCCGCAGAGCCGGCTGGCGGACAGCAACGCCATCGAGGAAGCGAAAGTCTGGGTCAACAAGCTCGAAGCGACGGGCGGCACGGAGATGCTCCCCGCTCTGCAGCTGGCCCTGGAGGCGCCGCAGAACGGCAACCTGGTGCGGCAGGTCATCTTCATGACGGACGGCCAGGTCTCCAACGAAAACGCGCTGACCGACTACATCCGCCAGCACCTCGGCAGCAGCCGGCTGTTCACGGTGGGCATCGGCGCCGCGCCGAACTCGCACTTCATGCGCAGCGCGGCGCGCTTCGGCCGCGGCACCTTCACGAACGTTTCCGACCTGGGCGAGCTGCAGGAGCGGATGTCGACGCTCTTCGGCAAGCTCGAGGCGCCCACGCTGCGCAACATCGACCTGCAGTTCGACTCGACGGCCGAGGTCTGGCCGCAGCGGATTCCCGACCTCTACGCGGGCGAGCCGCTCGTCGTTTTGGCGAAGACGCCGATCAGCAGCGCCAAGGTCTCGGTGCGCGGCGCGGTCGGCGCAAAGACGTGGAGCGACTCGGTCTCCATCCCCGCGGATGACTC
>DASYMJ010000201.1:0-2945 GCA_036009105.1 Thermoanaerobaculia bacterium
GCGCCTCGTCGAGCACAAGCTGCACTTCGTGGGCGCGGGTGTCTCCGGCGGCGAAGACGGCGCGCGCTTCGGCCCGTCGCTGATGCCCGGCGGCTCGGTGCATTCATGGGAGGCCATCCGTGCCATCTTCGAGGCCATCTCCGCCAAGAGCGACTCCGGCCCGTGCGTCACGCACGTGGGGCCGGACGGCGCGGGCCACTACGTGAAGATGGTGCACAACGGCATCGAGTACGGCGACATGCAGCTCATCGCCGAGGCTTATGACGTTTTGCGGAAAGGGCTGGGCGCTTCGGCGGAGGAGCTGGCGGACATCTTCGAGGAATGGAACCGCGGCCCGCTGGAGTCGTTCCTCATCGAGATCACGGCGCGCATCTTCCGGGTCAAGGATGCGGAGAGCGGCGTGCCGCTGGTAGACAAGGTGCTGGACAAGGCGGGGCAAAAGGGGACGGGGAAGTGGACGGCGCAGGTGGCGCTCGACCTCGCGGTGCCCATCCCCACCATCGCCGCCGCCATCGACGCTCGGGTGCTCTCCTCGATGAAGGACGAGCGCGTCGCCGCATCGCAAGTGATCAAGGGGCCTGCCGGCCGGGTGGAGGTCGAAGACCGCAAGCAGTTCATCGCCGACGTGCACGATGCGCTGTACGCCTCGAAGATCTGCTCCTATGCGCAAGGGATGGCGTTGATCCAGGCCGGCTCGAAGGAGTGGCGGTGGAGCGTCGACATGCGCGAGACGGCGCGCATCTGGAAGGCCGGGTGCATCATCCGCGCGCGCTTCCTCGACTCGATCATGCGCGCGTACGAGCGCCGCCCCGACCTGCCGAACCTGCTCCTCGACGAAGACTTCAACGACCGGGTGGAGCAGTCGCAGGAAGCGTGGCGCCGCGCCGTGTCGACGGCGCAGCGCGCCGGGATCGCGATGCCGGCGATGTCCGCCAGCCTGGCGTATTTCGACGCCTACCGCAGTGCCCAACTGCCGCAGAACCTGACCCAGGCCCAGCGCGACCTCTTCGGCTCGCACACGTACCAGCGCAACGACAAGGGCGCGGACGCGCCGTTCGTGCATACGGAGTGGGGCAAATAGTTGCCTCTACAGCTGCCTCTTCACCACCCCCGCGATCGCCTCCTTCAGCCGGTCGAAGATCGGACGGCGGAACCACTTTGCGGCGGTGACTTCGCGCGAGCGGGCCAGGTCTTCCTGGAACATCGCCTCCATCTGGGCGGCGATGCCGGGGTCGTAGACGTTCACGTTCACCTCGTCGTTGAGGCGGAAGGAGCGGTCGTCGAAGTTGGAGGAGCCGATGGTGGTCCACACGCCGTCCACCACCATCGTTTTGGCGTGCATCATCGTCGGCTGGTACTCGAAGATGCGGATGCCGCGGCGGAGGAGCAGCTCGTAGTGCAGCCGGCTGGCCTGGCGGACGATCGGCACGTCGGTCAGCTCGCCGGGCACGATCACCCGCACGTCCACGCCGCGCCGCACGGCCCCTTCCAGCGCCCGGATGGTGTCGCGGTCGGGGACAAAGTACGCGTTGCTGATCCAGATCGACTTCTGCGCGCTGACGATGGAGACGATGTAGAGCAGCTTCACCGTGGAGCTGCCTTCCGACGGCGAGGACTTGATGACCTGCGCCAGATGTTCGCCGCGCGGCTCGATGGCCGGGAAATAGTCGAGGCCGGTGAGCAGCTCGCCGCGGCTCTTCACCCAGTTGTCCATGAAGGCGAACTGCATCTGCGTCACCGCGGGCCCTTCCACGCGCGCCACCGTGTCCCGCCAGTGGTCCTTCGAGTCGGCGTCGCCCAGCCACTCGTCGGCGATGCCGACGCCGCCCGAGAAACCGACCGTGCCGTCCACCACCAGCACCTTGCGATGCGTGCGGTGATTGAAGCGGGAGAGCGTGTACCAGCGCAGCGGGTGGTACCACTCCAGGTCGATGCCGTTGCGGCGGAGGAAGTCGATCAGGCGCGCGGACATGGCCGATGAGCCGACCGCGTCGAGGATGACCTTCACCACCACCCCCGCCCGGGCCCGCTCCGCCAGCGCTTCCGCAAAGGTGCGCCCGATCTCGCCGTCCCAGTAGATGTAGAACTCGAGGTTGATGGTCCGCTTCGCGGCGCGGATGGCAACCAGCATGGAGGGGAAGATCTGCACGCCGTTCTTCAGGATCTCGACCTTGTTGCCGGGCGAGAGCGCGGCGCCGGTCAGGGCATGCATGGTCTGCAGGAAGGCCAGGTCGTGCACGCCGAACTGGTGCTTCATGTGATAGCGCATCGGCAGCCGCCGCCGCACGAGAGGGAGGGCCGGCCGGTGCGCATAGCGCTCTGCTGCGTTACGCCGGAAGAGCACGCGTCAACGATTCCGTATCAGGGCCAGCATAGCCGCGACCAGACCGGCCAGCAGGAAAAGGATGAAGGCGAGCACGCCGGCCACGATCAGCGTGGCGGTGCCCGCGACCTGGGAGGGCGTGCGCGGCGGCCGGCGCCGGTCGCGATAGCGGAGGAGGAGCTGCAGGTTGATGGTGTTCTCTTCGAAGAGGAAGTCGAAGATGTCTCCCAGGATCGGGACCGCGCCGACCGCGGCGTCGAGCAGGATGTTGAACAGCATGCGCAGCACCTTGCGCGTCGGGACGCGATGGCGCAGCGCGCCGAAGACGATCCAGAGCGAGAGCAGCGCCGCGATGACGTCGCCGACTACCGGCACGAGGCCCAGCGCCGCATCGACGCCGAACCGCTTCCGCGTGCCGGGGATGGGAAACTCCTCGTCCATCAGCCGCGCGAACCGCCGCAGCGCCCGCAGATCGGGCGGCAACGCTTCGTCCGGCTCGACGACCTCGGGGATGAGCACCTTGCCAGGCATGCTCGGCCTTATGCAGGGGGCGGGCCGCCCTCAGGAGCGGGCGGGGGCGTAGGGCCGGTTCTCAACCGGCCCAATGGTGGCGGATCCGGTA
>DASYMJ010000202.1:0-24753 GCA_036009105.1 Thermoanaerobaculia bacterium
CTGCCGGAACACACTGCAAAATAGAGCCACGCCGGGACCTCCTCCTGTGGAACCTTGATCCTTCGCACGACCAAGCCTACAGGCAGACCCCGGCGTTCTCATCTCTCAAACCTAATTTGGACAGGCCTGATCAGCGATCAGCGATCAGCGATCAGCGATCAGCGATCAGCGATCAGCGATCGGCGATCAGGAGTACCTGGCGGCCTTCGTTCTCCTGATCGCTGATCGCTGATCGCTATTTCACGGTGGCCACGGGTGCCGTGGTCGCCGGCGCATTCGGGTAGTCGCGGCGGTCGACCATCTCGGCGATGGGGACTTCGATCACCGGCACGGAGACGCCGGCGATGATGGCGGTCAGGCTCGTCGGGCGCGGCTTGTCGATGTTCGCCGCGAGCCGCACCTTCACCGCCTTCGGATCGAGCAGGGCGACGGTGCCGTTCGGCTTGAGGAGCAGCGCCGGGATCAGCACGTCCGCGTTGCCGGGGATGTTCTGCATCACCAGCCTCACGTTCTGCCCGCCCGGCGGCGTGAAATCGACGGTGATGTTGCCGGGCGGCACGTCGAGCAGCAGGAACGCGCCGGTCTCGGCCACGCCGCCGGAGACGTATGGCGCGTTCTCCACCCAGATGTTCGTTCCCTGGAAGAGCTGGGCGCGGCGCGCGCTCTCCGTCTCCACGGTGCGGAAGGTGTTGTTGTCCTGCCGCTGCTCGACGTCCGCGATCCAGCCGCGGAGGCTGATCGGATCCTTGCTCAGGTGGGCGCTGGGCAGTTCGCCCGTGCAAGCGAGAAGCGAGCAGCAGGCAGCGAGCAGGAGAGCGGCGGAGAGTTGCCTCGTTCTCCTGCCCGCTGCTCGCCGCTCGCCGCGCGCCGTCATCGTCGAAGAGCGTACCACGCGATTCCGATGCACTCGTGGAGCAGGACGCTCGTGTCGCGCGCGCCGTCTCCGGACGGCAACAGGTCAATGATCAGGAACGTGCCTTCCTCCGCCTCCGCCGGGTGGGCGATCACGTGGGTGAAGCGGCGGCGGAAGACCATCCGTGCGCGGCGCATGTGCCAGTCGTTCGTCACGATGCCGAGGGGCGTGTCTTTGCTGATGCCGAGGCGGAGCAGGCCGTCGGGGTGCTCCAGGGTGCGGGTCGACCAGGTGTCCATGCTGATGTTCGAAGGCGGGACGCCGAGCTGCACGGCGAGGTCGCGCATCAACTCCAGCGTGCGGATGGTAGTGCCGGTCGGCGTCACGTCCGCGCCGGTCATCACCACGCGCGCTTTCGGATGTTCGCGCCACCAGCGCACGCCCTCCACCACCCGGCTGGTGGTGGAGGGGTTGGGCAGGTCGAAGCCGTGGAAGGAGCCGCTGCTGAGGATGGCGATCACCCGCGGCTCGCCTGCGTCCGGCGTCACAGCGATGGCGCGCGCGAGCAGCGTCGCGGTCAGCTCCATCGAGCAGAGCCACATGAGGATGAGCACGGCCGCGAGGAGCCGGTACGCGCCGCGTTTGCCGCGGCGGGCCAGCAGGAGGGAGACGATGGCGAGCAGCAGGAGCGCGAAGAGTGGCTCCGTCAGCGCCTTGCCGGGGAAGAGCAGCCACCGCCGCACGATCGGCGGACCATAGCACGCATGCGATAATCGCCAGGAAAATGAAGCGCCTTGCCCCCATCATCGTCCTGGCGATCCTCGTCCCCGCCCTCACCTCGATCGTCCTCGCCCAGCAGCCTTCCCAGGCCACGCTGCGCACCGCCACCGGCGATCGGCCCGTGACCACCGTCCAGATGTCCGGCCAGACCTACTTCTCGGCCGGCGACGTCCTCACCGCCCTCGGCGGCACGATCGCTCCGGACAGCACCGGCTTCCGGGTCACCCTCAACAACACCGTAGCCGCCTTCGGCCCGGACAGCCGCTTCGGCGTCGTCCGCGACGACCTCATCGAGATGCCCGCGCCGCCGGTCATCGTCGATGGCAAGCCGTACGTCCCCTGGCAGTTCTTCCACGGCTTCCTCAAGCGCGCCATCGACAATGAGGCGGCGTGGGATCCGGCCGCGCGCGTGCTGGCCATCCACTCCGCGCAGCACAACGTCGTCTCCGTGCAGGCCTCGGTGACGAACGTGCAGGACATCAGCAAGGTCGTCCTCACCTTGAGCGGCCCGGCCGAGTACGGCATCATCCGCCAGCCGGGCGCGTACACCATCTCCTTCCGCACGCCGATCCACGCGCCGTTTGCCGAGCAGGCGGTGGAAGACCCTTACGTGCAGAAGCTCGCCTTCGCCGGCAACGAGCTGCGCATCCAGCTCTCCGCGCCGGACGTGGTCGGCGACGCGTACAAGCTGGAGAACCCCTTCCGCATCGTGCTCGACTTCCGCAAGGGCTCCACCACCGCGCCGGGCGCCGCGCCGCCGTCCATCTCGCGGCCGGTCGATCAGCCCGGCATCCGTACCATCGTCATCGATCCGGGCCACGGCGGGAAGGAAGTGGGCGCCATCGGGCCGGCCGGAATGATGGAGAAGGACGCCACGCTCGCCGTCTGCCGCAAGCTCGCCGTCTCCCTCGGCGCGAAGCTCGGCGCGCGCGTGGTGCTCACCCGCGACGAGGACGCCGTCGTCTCGCTCGATCAGCGCACCGCCATCGCCAATCAATACAAGGCCGATCTCTTCCTCTCCGTGCACATGAACGCGGCGGTAGTGAAGGGCGCGCATGGCTCGGAGACGTACTTTTTGTCGCTCGACGCCTCGGACGAGCTCGCGAAGAAGGCGGCCGAGGCGGAGAACGCGGTCTCGGCGGCGGCGCAGCCGACGACGTCCAGCGATCTGAAGCTCATCCTGTGGGACCTGGCCCAGCAGGAGTACCTGAACGAGTCGAGCAAGTTCGCCTCGGCCATCCAGGAGGAGATGAACCGCGCCACGGGGGTGCAGAACCGCGGCGTGAAGCAGGCGCCGTTCAAGGTGCTGGTCGGCGCGACGATGCCGGCCGCGCTGGTCGAGGTGGCGTTCATCACCAATCCGGAGGAAGAGGCCAAGCTGAAGAAGGACGACTTCCAGAACATGGTGGTCGAGGCCATCACGCGGGCCGTGCAGCGCTACAAGACGGATTACGAGACGCGCATCGGCGTCGCGCAGCCGCCCCCCGCCGCCCCGCCCGCCCCGGCGACGGCCACCGCCGCCGCAAGGACCGGCACCTAGTGCGCCGCATCGCCGTCCTCACGCTCGCGCTGCTCGCGCTGGCGGGCGCGTGCCGCAAGCAGCCCCCGCTGACCTCCAACCTCGCCGTGGAGAACAAGGTGTCCGTGCGCCAGGTGCGGCTCTACTACCAGGGGCCGGAGATGCTGCTCGCCGCCGAGACGCGGAACGTCTCGCTGCCGGAGAACCCGGCCGGCGCCCTGGCCGTGGTGATGCGCGAGCTGCTCAAAGGCTCGGCGAACACCACCGTGGCCCGCTCCTTCCCCGCCGACACGGTCCTGCGCGGCGCCTACCTCCTCCCGGACGGCACCGTCTTCGTCGACCTCGGCGGCCCGACGCTGACCCAGGGGTGGGGGACGGGCAGCCACGAGGAGCTGATGGCCGTCTATTCGGTGGTCTGGACCGTGACCACCAACTTCGCCCAGGCCAGGCAGGTGCGCCTCCTGGTCAACGGCGAGCCCGCCGAGACGCTGGCCGGCCACATCGCCCTCGACCGGTCTCTGCGGCCGGCGGAGTGGGTGGTCGATCCGCGGCGGAGGTAGGGAGTTGTCAACAAAGATGCGCGTAATTACAATGTAATCATGAAGGCGCGCATCATTCAGATCGGCAACTCGAAGGGCGTTCGTCTGCCCAAGGCGCTTCTGGAGCAGGCTCACCTGACCGAAGAGGTCCAGCTCGAGGCTCAGCCGAACCAGATCGTCATCCGCTCCGCTCATCTTCCGCGGGAGGGTTGGGAGCGCGCCTTCGAACTCATGGCGGAGCGGGGGGACGACGCTACGCTGGACTCGATATCCCTGACATCTTTCGATGAGACGGAGTGGAAGTGGTGATCCACCGCTTCGCGGTGTTCCTGATCAACCTCGACCCGACCGTTGGCAGCGAGATCCAGAAGGTGCGGCCCTGCGTCGTCGTGTCGCCGGACGAGATGAATCGGCACATTCGAACAGTCATCGTTGCACCGATGACCACGAAGGGGCAGCCCTACCCGACTCGGGTGCCTTGCCGGTTCGGCGGCAAAGAAGGTCAGATCGCGGTCGATCAACTCCGGGCTGTCGACCGGGCTCGCCTGGTCAGGCGAGTCGGAAAGATCGGAAGCGCGACCCAGAGCCATCTTCTGGCGACGCTTGCGGAACTGTTCGCACCGTGACCGGCACTCCGGCCGCAATCGCTAATAACGTCTGCCCTGCCGTTTCTTCTCGCCCTCTTACCGCGCGCAAATCGTCCGATTCACCGGTCGTTCACCGAGCGGGGAATCGGCGGTGAAGACCGAACGGTTGTTTTGTTCATCAAGCGTCGAATTTCCGAAACCTGCGGGTATCTCACAGCGGATGAGTAGTTTGAAACAATGCTGTTACGTTGAGAAATTTTTCACAATCTGTGCGATAATTCGCCCCACGATGTCAGTTAAGGGATTTACTGGATGCGTGGGCACGGGCCGCTTTCTGTTTCACAAGCCCGCCAATTTGTACCGCCTCTTGAACTCTTCCTTGAACCTTACCGCCTCGAGTTCTCACCCCTGAGCGTTCGCGTCCGCGCACTCCAGTAAGATTTCGGTCGGCCCCGTCGCAAGGCGGGGCCGATTTTTCTTGAAACCGGTTACAGGAGCAGTTGCTGGTTGCTGGTTACTAGTAGGTCGCTGGTCTGCGGGGTTCATCTACTAGCAACCAATAACCAGCAACCAGCAACTTCCCTCACACCACCAGCTGCGCCAGCGCCCCTTCCAGCACCAGGCGCACATCCGCGTTCACCTGCAGCGAGCGGATGGCCGCCAGCACGGCGTCGGCCGCGGCGAGCAGGCGCTCGCGAGCCACGAGCGGCTCCTCGGCGGCCGCGAGGCGGGCCAGGATCGAGGCCAGCAGCGCCATCGCATCGCTCGGGTTTTCCTCGCCGCCGACCATCGCCGCGAGCGCCAGCAGCGTGGCGCCGTCGCGCTTCCCGGCGAACGTCTCCAGCGCGCTCTCGATCGCGGCCGCGAGCTTCGCATCCGGCTCCACCTCGCCCGCCACGTAGAGCTTCTGGGAGCGGGAGATGACGGTCTGCAGCAGCAGGTCGGCCGAGCGGGTGAGGAGGAGGAACGTCGTGTCGCGAGCCGGCTCCTCCAGCGTCTTGAGCAGCGAGTTCGAGCCGCTCACGCTGAGGCCATCGGCCGGATCGATGATGAACACCTTGTTGCGCCCTTCGTACGGCCGCATCGAGGCGTCGTTCACCAGGGTGCGGATCTGCTCGATCGAGATCAGCTTGCGGTCGCCCGCCACCTCCACGAAGTGCACATCCGGGTGCAGCCGCTGATCGATGCGCCGGCAGACTTCGCAGTCGTCGCCCGCCGTCCGGTTCAGACAGTTCAACGCCTTCGCGATGCGGATGGAGAGCTTGCGCAGCTCGTCCGGCGCCGGGCCGTAGAGGATCACCGCATGATGCAGCTCGCCGCGCCGCGCGGTATCGACGATCACCTCGGCGGCGGCGGTCATGGCAGCACCCCTCGCCCCTGGAGGACGGCGCGCGTCCGGGCGAAGACGTCGTCCACCGTGCCGTCCGCGTCGATCACGGCGTAGCGAGGGTCGCTCTCCGCCAGCGCGAGGTAGCCCTCCCGCACCCGCCGGTAGAAGCGGATGTCTTCCGCCTCGAAGCGCCCTTCATCCGCCGCCGCGCCCGCGTTGCGCGAGCGAGCCCGGGTGAGCCCGGTCGCCTCCGGGAGGTCGTAGATCAGCGTGATGTCCGGCCGCACCGAGTCGGTGGCCCAGTCGTTGAGCATGCGCAGCCGGTCGAGCTCCAGCAGGCGCCCGAAGCCCTGATAGGCAAGCGTCGCGTCGGTGAAGCGGTCGCAGAGCACGACCTCGCCGCGGGCCAGCGCCGGCTTGATCACATCCATGGTGTGCTGGCGGCGCGAAGCGGCGAAGAGCAGCACCTCGGCCAGCGGATCGATGGCCGAGCCGGAGTCGAGCAGGATGGCCCGGATGCGGTCCGCCAGCGGCGTCCCGCCCGGCTCTTTGGTCATGACCGCGCCCGGCAGCAGCTCCGCCACGCGCAGCAGTTGCGTCGATTTTCCGGAGCCGTCGATTCCCTCGAAGGTGATGAACATTTTGGAACGCGGAACGATGAAGGATGAACGATGAACAGTCAATGCGAGGTTTCGTTCATCGTTCATCGTTCATCGTTTTCAAACCATCGCGCAGTCCGCGCAGGTAATGCTCGCGCATCAGCGTCTCGAAGACGCGGGGCTGCGCAAACAGCCGGAACCGCTCGCCGAGGCGGGCGCGGCGGCGGAGGCGGGCCAGCGCGCGGTCGTCGGCGAGCCTGCGCGTCTCCAGCTCGTGCACGCCGAGGAAGTGGCCGAGCTCGGGATGCTTGCGGTAGAAGATCGCGCCCGACTTCCCCACCGTGTACTGCCGCCGCGCGAACGAGTCGATGGTCATGGGGTGGTAGTGGCGGGTGATCGCCTTAGCGTTATAGCGGATCTTCAGGCCCTGCGCGTCGAGGCGGTACGCCAGCTCGATGTCCTCCCATGCGGCGGCGGGGAAGCTGGAGTCGAACGGCTGCGCCGCGAGGAGCTCGCGGTCGATGGAGATGTTGGAGGTGTAGAAGAAATTGAACGGCACGGTCGCGCCGTGCTCGATCAGCTTGTAGCCGAACTGCAGGCCGTAGTCATTGATGTAGTCCATGAACGCGGTCACCGGCTCGCCGGCCGGCCAGCCGGTGTAGCCGAGAGCGGCGACCAGGCGGTCGTCGCCGGCCTCGCGATGCAAGCGCGCGTGCTCGGCGAGGAAGCGTGGTTCGGGCACCGTGTCGTCGCCGATGAAGACGATGTAGCGGCCGCTGGCCAGCGTGACGCCGTGATTGCGCGCCCGTCCCGGCCCTGCGTTCGCCTGGCTGCGGAAGAGGACGGTCGGGCGCTGCGCGACGGTCAGCGCCGTGGCGTCGGACGAGCCGTCATCGATCACGATCACCTCGAATTCCGGCGCGTCCTGCTGCCGCTCCAGCGCGTCGAGCACCCGGAGCAGCATGTCCATCCGGTTGAAGGTGGGGATGACGACGGAGAAGTAGGGGACGCCCATCGCTAGGCCGACGTCCCGCCGTCGATGCAGAGCACCTGGCCGGTGATGGCGCTCGCGTCATCCGACAGCAGGAAGGCGATGCCGGCCGCCACTTCGTCGGCGCGGATGGCGCGGCGCATGGGGATGGCGCGGATCATCTCCCGCCGCACATCGGCGTCGAGGCTGGCCGTCATGTCCGTCTCCACCAGGCCCGGCGCGACGCAGTTCACGCGGATGCCGCTGCGCGCGACCTCGCGCGCCAGCGACTTGGTCATGGCGATGAGGCCGCCCTTCGCGGCGGAGTAGTTCGTCTGCCCCACCATGCCATGCAGCGCGGAGAGCGATGCCACGTTCACGATTGCGCCGCGGCGCTGCTGCATCATCACCGGCAGCGCGGCCTTGGTCATGGCGAACGCGCCGCCGAGGGAGGTGTCGAGGACGTCGTCCCACTGCTCGTGGGTCATGTTGTAGAGAAGCGCGTCCTGGCGGATGCCGGCGTTGTTCACCAGCGCGTCGATGGAGCCGAAGCGCGAGAGCGCCGCCTCCACCACCACCCGGCACGCGTCGCGGTTGCGCACGTCCGCTTCCCAACCCGCCAGGCGATGCGGATCGGAGGCGATGAACTCGCGCGCCGCGTCCTTCGACTGCGAGAAGGTGAACGCGACCGACCAGCCGTCCGCCAGCAGGCGCATCGCGGTGACGCGGCCGATGCCGCGCGAGCCGCCCGTTATGAGAGCGACCTTCAGCGCGACGCCGCTCAGGCTTCCTCCTCGTACTTCTCCTTGAGCGAGGCGACCACGGTCGGATCGGCGAGCGTCGTCACATCACCCAGCGCGCGCCCCTCGGCGATGTCGCGCAGCAGGCGCCGCATGATCTTGCCGCTGCGCGTCTTCGGCAGGTCGGCCGTGATCAGGATCTTTTCCGGCCGGGCGATGGCGCCGATCTTCTCCGCCACGTGCTGCTTGAGCTCCTGCTCGAACTTGGCCGGATCCCGCATGGCCAGCTCGCGGCCCGATTCCTTCACGATGACGAACGCGGCAATCGCGGTCCCCTTGATCTCGTGCGAGATCCCCACGCAGGCCGCCTCGGCGACGGAGGGATGATCGACGAGCGCCGACTCGACCTCCATCGTGCCGATGCGATGGCCGGCCACGTTCATGACATCGTCCACGCGGCCGAGGAGCCAAAAGTAGCCGTCCTCGTCGCGCTTCGCGCCGTCGCCGGTGAAGTAAATGCCGGGCCACTTCGACCAGTACTGCTGCTTGTAGCGGTCGGGATCGTTGTAGATGCCGCGCAGCATGGAAGGCCACGGGCTGGTGATCACGAGGTAGCCGCCGCCCACCGCGACGCGCTCGCCTTTCTGGTCCAGGATCTCGGCGTCGATGCCGGGGAAGGGCCGCGTGGCCGAGCCGGGCTTGGTGGCGGTGAGGCCGGGCAGCGGCGTGATCAGGATCGCGCCGGTCTCCGTCTGCCACCAGGTGTCGACCACCGGGCAGCGCTCGTTGCCGATGTTCTTGTGATACCAGATCCAGGCCTCGGGGTTGATCGGCTCGCCCACCGAACCGAGGAGGCGGAGGGACGAGAGGTCGTGGGCCCTGGGCAGTTGCTCGCCCCACTTCATGAAGGCGCGGATGGCGGTCGGCGCGGTGTAGAAGATGGTGACCTTGTGCTTCTCGATGAGCTCCCAGAAGCGGTCCTTCTTCGGCCAGTCCGGCGCCCCCTCGTAGATGACCACCGTCGCGCCGCAGGCCAGCGGGCCGTAGACGACGTAGGAGTGGCCGGTGACCCAGCCGATGTCCGCCGTGCACCAGTAGACGTCGGACTCCTTCAGGTCGAACACCCATTTGCAGGTGGCGTAGCAGCCGGTGAGGTAGCCGCCCGTGGTGTGGACGATGCCCTTCGGCTTGCCGGTGGTGCCGGAGGTGTAGAGCGTGTAAAGCATCTGCTCGGAGTCGACCCAGGCGGGGGGGCAGTCGGCGGAGGCGGCCTGCATCACGTCGTGGTACCAGACGTCGCGGCCGTCGCTCATGCTGATCGTTTCATCCGCCTCGTCCAGCGCGGAACGGCGCATGGCCACGACCACCTTCTCGATCGAGGGGCACTCCGCCACCGCCGCGTCGGCGGTCTTCTTGAGCGGCACGAGCGCGCCGCGGCGGTAGCCGCTGGTGGCGGTGATCAGCACCTTCGCCTCCGCGTCCTGAATGCGATCGCGCAGCGCTTCGGCGGAGAAGCCGCCGAAGACGACCGAGTGCACCGCGCCGATGCGCGCGCAGGCCAGCATCGCCACGACCGCCTCGGGGATGAGCGGCAGGTAGATGGCCACGCGGTCGCCGATGGTGACGCCGAGGGATTTGAGAGCGTTGGCGAACTTGGAGACTTCGACGTGGAGCTGGCGGTAGGTGTAGGTGCGGACCTCGCCCGGCTCCCCTTCCCAGATGATGGCCGTCTTCTCGCCGCGCTCCTTCAGATGGCGGTCGACGCAGTTGTAGGAGGCGTTCAGCCGGCCGCCGACGAACCAGCGCGCATACGGCGGCTCCCACTCCAGCACGCGGTCCCACGGTTTCTCCCAGTCCAGCTGCGAGGCCCAGTTCGCCCAGTAGCCTTCCCGGTCCGCGGCCGCTTTGGTCCAGATGCCGGGATCATTGACGTTCGCCTGCTCGCGGAACTCTTCCGACGGCTGAAACGTACGATTCTCTTGAAGAAGGGCGTCGAACTGGTCGGCCATGATCGGCGGATTCTAGCGGAAGGGAGTAGCGTGCGAGCATGCGTGTCCTCGTCATCGTCGTCTGCATCGTGATCGTCGCTCTGGCGGCGCTGTGGGGGTACGGTCTGATCGCGCAGAACCGGGCCGCGTCGGAGCCGTGGCCGGCCGGGCTGGGAGCGCTGAAGGATGTGCCGCGCCGCTTTCCGGCGCACGGCGCGACGCCGGCCGCGAAGGAACTGGTGCGGCTCGCCGCTCCGCTCGGCATCGACCTGCGCGTGCCGCGCCCGCCTCTCGCGAAGTTCGATCCGCTGCGCGGGCCGCTCTCGCGATATCTGAAGACGGAGGTAGAGCGAGCGGATGCGGCAATCGCTGCGCCGCCGGAAGTCGTGGCGCGGTACCTCGCGGCGCACGGCGAGGAGCTGGCGGCGGTGCGGCGGCAGCTGCTGTCCGCCGCGCCGGTCGCTTTCCCGGTGGACCTGACGCAGGAGAAAGCGCCCCTTCCGAACCTGATCTCGCACATGCAGCTCTTCCGGCTGCTCGGCGCCGACGCGCTCGACCGCGGCCGCCGCGGCGAGCTGGTGGCGTGGGACGACCTGGAGGCATCGTGGCGTCTGGCCAGGTCGCTCTTCGGACGGCCGGAGCAGATCTCCCAGCTCGTCGCGCTGGCCGGGATGCGCCAGGCCAATGCCATCGCCCGCAAGATGCCGTTGCCGGCGCCGTACTGGCTCTCCGAGATGGAGCACTTCGACAACCGCCAGAGCTACCTGCAGGCGATGCAGGCGGAGACGTGGACGATGTGGCGCAGCAATGACCGCTTCGGCGTCTACGGCCCATTCCAGACGAACCTCATCGGCCAGCGCCGCTGGCTGGTGGGGCAGCTCGCGGCCGATCGGCGCTGCTCCTTCGACCGCGCGGCCTTCGCCACCGCCGCCCGGCAGCACATCCCCTCCTGGAACCGCCTCGGCAGGCTGGAGCTCCCGAACCTGCAGGCATCGTGGGAGCGCATCTTTCGCGCGCGGGCCGAGCTCGAGCTGACCTCACGCGCGCTGGCCGCGCGCTCCGATGCGCCGCCCAACGCGCAATCGCAATGCAGCGACGGGCAGTGGCTTTACGAAACCCGTCCGGACGGCGCGGTGGCCATCCGCTTCAGCGGCGCGTTGCCGAGCGCCGGGGGACAGGACCAGCGGGTGATGCGCTATCCGGCGGAATTCGTGGTCACACCCGCGCCAGCGAAGCCGCGATCGACTTGAAGATGGCCAGCCCGTCGGCGTTTCCCAGGATCGACTCCGAGCAGCGCTCCGGGTGGGGCATCATCCCCAGCACGTTGCGGCCCGGGTTGCAGATGCCGGCGATGTTGCGCGCGGAGCCGTTCGGGTTCGCCGCGCGCAGCACGCGGCCTTCCTCGTCGCAGTAGCGGAAGACCACCTGGCCGTTGCGCTCCAGCTCGTCGAGGGTGGCTTCGTCGGCGAAGTAATTGCCTTCGCCGTGCGCGATCGGGGCGCGGAGGATCCGGCCCGTTTCGAGGCCGGAGGTGAACGGCGTATCCGTCTCCTCGGTGCGCAGGTGGACGTCGCGGCTGATGAAGCGGAGGTGCTCGTTGCGCATCAGCGCGCCGGGCAGGAGGCCCACTTCGGTCAGCACCTGGAAGCCGTTGCAGATGCCGAACACGAGGCCGCCGGCGGCGGCGTGGCGCTTGATCGGCTCCATGATCGGGGCGAACTTGGCCAGCGCGCCGGCGCGGAGGTAGTCGCCGTAGGCGAAGCCGCCGGGGATGATCACGCAGTCGGCGCCCTTGAGGTCGGTCTCCTTGTGCCAGAGGGATTCGGCGTCGGCGCCGAGGACCGTCTTCGCGACGTGGTAGGCGTCGTGATCGCAGTTCGAGCCGGGGAGGATGACGATTCCGAACTTCATTTCGCGACGGCCGCGCGCGGGCCTTTGTAGATTGTAAGGTAGCCCGCGCGGTCGGTGGCCACGAGCGTGTTCGAGGCGGCGTCGAAGGCGATCGCGTACGCGTTCACGCCGTACAAGGACGCTGGCAGCACGCGCCGGGAGGAGCCGGCGAACGAGCCGCTCGCGCTGCAGCGGCGCTCGGCGAAGAGCAGCAGATTGCCCGGCCCCTGCACCGCGATCTGCGGCCCGCTGCCTTCCGGCAGGCAGACGTGATCGCTGTTGACCAGGTCGCCGAAGTTGATGGACATCCGCATCTGCCCGTCGTAAGAGGTGGACAGCTTCTTCGGCGCCGGCGCCTTGGCCGTGATCGCTTTCTCGAAGAGGTGATCGCGGCTCACCGCGACCAGCGCGCGGTCCTGATCGGCGAACAGGGCGCCTTCGATCAGCTGGTCGGTCTGCATCGGATCGCGGGCCAGCTCGGCGAAGGTCGTGGTGTCGTAGACCGCGACGACGGTCGCCTTCGTGCCGCCGAAGTCTTCCGGCCCCAAGACGGCGAGCGTGGCGCCGTTCTCGGCCACGGCGATGGCCATCGGATCGGCGAAGTCGAGGGTCTTGATCTCCTTCTCGCCGCTGCTGTCGTAGACGTGCACGCGGCGGCCGAGCAGGTAGAGGTAGCGGCCTTTCGGATCGGGGATGGCGTCGCGGATGGTCTCCCCTTCCATGGTGATCTCGCGGATGACGTGGAGATCGGGGAGGCCGAGGATGGAGGCCGACTCGTCGCTGCCGTTGGCGATGTAGAGGCGCGTGCCGTCCCGGTTCGTGCGGAGGGTGACGAGCTCTTTGGTGGAGGCGATCTCGGCCGAGTCGAGGACGAGGCGCGAGCGGATCGCGCCGCTCTTCGGATCGACGGCGATCACCGCCTGGGGCTGGGCCAGGCCGACGTAGATGGTGCCGTCGCGCCCGAGGGCGAGGCCGCGCGGGTCGCCGGAGAGCTGCCAGCGGCGGACGATTTTCTGATCGTGCGTGGCGACCGGGGTGAGGCTCTCGGGCGCGGGAGGCTGGACGGTCTGCGCGGAGAGGAGCGCCGCGGAGAAGGTGAGCAGCGCGAGCGCGGCCACGGTTCGCAGTGCAGCGGAAAGGGTGGAGGAGCCGGCAGGGCTTCGCCGAGGCTGGGCCAGCGAGCGCGGCCGGCCGTTCCGGCTACTCTTCGACGGTGTAGGAGAAGTTTTCGACGACGGTATTCGCGAGGAGTCGTTCACACATTTGCCGTAGTTGCGAATCCACGTGGTCTCGGGTCTGCCCACCATCCGCAAGCGTGATCCGGAACAGCTTCCCCACCCGCACATCTTCCACCTCTCCGAAGCCGAGGGAGTGGAGCGAATGCTGGATGGCCTTGCCTTGCGGATCGAGGACGGAAGGCTTCAGCTCGACGGTCACGGTTGCTTTCATGGGGGCGATGATAGCTTGGAAGCGAGCGGCGATCAGCGATCGGCGATCAAGAGGACGAGGCGACCTCTTGGTGGGTTCTCCTGATCGCCGATCGCCGCTCGCTGCCCGCTAAAAGAGGGCCATCTGCCCCGCCACCGCCCGCCCCGTGGTTGCCCTCCGCCCGCGCCGCACCTCGAACACGCCGGTGGGGCGGGCCTGCAGGGCGATGCCGAGCTCCAGCTGGGCGCCGGTGCGCTTCATCAGCTTGGCCGCCATGTCCCGCACGATCGACTCGTGGTTGTTCTTCTCCGAGAGATGAATGAGGCAGAGCGTCTGCAGCTCGGCCCCGATCATCCGCTGCACGGCGAGCATCGAGTCGTCGTTGGAGAGGTGCCCGAAGCGGGACATGATCCGCCGCTTCAGCGACCAGGGATAGGTCCCCATGCGCAGCATGTCGAGGTCGTGATTGGCCTCGAAAAAGAGCCCGTCACACTTCTGCAAATGCTGCAGGACCGGGTCGTCCACGTGTCCCAGGTCGCTGGCGATGCCGACGCGCGTGCCGTCGCGCGCCTCGATCACGAAGCAGGAGGGATCGGCCGCGTCGTGGATGGTCCGCCGGGCGTGCACGGCCAGCTCGCCGATGGTGATCGTCGTGTTGTTCAAAGAAGACCACGAGCGGGGTTTCCTCGCGGTCGATGGTGCTCGCGTCGAGGGTGCCGCGGGTCAGGTAGATGGGGATGCCGTACTTGCGCGCGATGCGCTCCGCGCCGCGGATGTGATCGTAGTGCTCGTGGGTGAGGACGATGGCCTTGAGCTGCTCGATGTCCCGCCCCACCCCTTCCAGCCGCTTGCGCGTCTCGCGCGGCCCGAAGCCGGCGTCGACCAGGATGGAGGTGCCGTCGCTCTCGAAGTAGTAGGCATTGCCCGCGCTGCCGGATCCCAAGGGGGCGACGATCATGACTCCACAAGATAACACCCCGCTGTCATCCTGAGGCCCGCAGAGGCCGAAGGATCTCCTCGCGAGCACGGGGAGATCCATTCGCCGTCTTTGCGGCTCAGGATGACACCGCTGCTCGCATACAATCCCCCCCGAAATGATGGAACGCTTCGTCGTGGAAGGCGGCCGCCGGCTGGAGGGCTCGATCCGCCCCGGCGGCAACAAGAACGCCGCGCTGCCGATCCTCGCTGCCTGCCTGCTCACCGACGAGCCGATCATCCTGCGCAACCTGCCGGACATTCAGGACGTGCGGGTCATGCTGGAGATCCTGGAAGGGCTCGGCTCGAGAGTGGAGCGGCTGGAGGCGAACGTCGTCCGCATCCAGACCAAGGGCGAGTGCTCCTCCACGCCCGACCCGCAGCTCTCCAGGAAGATACGCGCCTCCATCCTCCTGGCCGGCCCGCTGCTGGCCCGCTGCGGCGCGGCCTCCATCGCCAAGCCGGGCGGCGACGCCATCGGCCGCCGCCGCATCGACACGCATCTGCTCGCCCTGGAGGCCCTCGGCGCGCAGATCGAGGTCTCGGCCCACGAGTACCGCATGTCCGCCCGCTCCCTCAAGGCCCGCAAGATGTTCCTCGACGAGGCCTCGGTCACGGCGACGGAGAACGCGATCATGGCCGCCGCGCTCGCGGACGGCGACACCACCATCTACAACGCCGCCGCCGAGCCGCACGTCCAGGACCTCTGCCGCTTCCTGATCGGCCTCGGCGCGAACATCGAAGGCATCGCCACCAACTCGCTGACCATCCACGGCGTCGACTCGCTGCACGGCGGCGAGTTCACCATCCCCAGCGACCACATCGAGGTCGGCTCCTACATCGGCCTGGCCGCGGTGACGCGGAGCGAGCTGCTCATCGAGGACGCGGTGCCGGAGCACATGTACGCCGTGCGGCACATGCTGGAGAAGCTCGGCGTGGACATCCGGGTGGAGGGGAACAACCTGCGAGTGCCGAAGGAGCAGGAGTTGCGCGTGCGGTACGACGTCGGCGCGGCCGTGCCGAAGATCGACGACGGGCCGTGGCCGCTGTTTCCCGCCGACCTGCTCTCCATCATGATCGTCATCGCCACCCAGGCGGATGGGACGACCATGATCTTCGAGAAGATGTTCGAGTCGCGCCTCTTCTTCACCGACAAGTTGATCGGGATGGGGGCGCGCATCATCCTCTGCGATCCGCACCGCGCCATCGTGGTCGGCGGCGGGCGGCTGCAGGGGGCGGAGATCTCCAGCCCGGACATCCGCGCCGGCATGGCCCTGCTCCTGGCCGCGCTCTGCGCGAAAGGGGAGAGCATCATCCACAACATCCACCAGATCGACCGCGGCTACGAGCGGATCGAGGAGCGGCTCAACCCCCTCGGCGCGCGCATCCGCCGCGAAAAGGACGAATGAGGCTCCGCCTTCCGCGCGGCCGCCATCTCGAAATCGCGCGCCCGCCGGCGGTCATGGGCATTCTCAACATCACGCCCGACTCCTTCTCCGACGGCGGCGTGCACTTCGATCACACCAAGGCCGTGCACGCCGCGATGCAGATGGAGGAGGACGGCGCGGCGGTGATCGACGTCGGCGGCGAGTCGACCCGCCCCGGCTCGGCGGCGGTCTCCATCGAGCAGGAGATCGCCCGCGTGGTGCCGGTGATCTCCCAGATCCGCGCGCGCTCCGAGGTGGCGATCTCCATCGACACGCGCAAGTCCGCGGTGGCCCGCGCCGCGATCGAAGCCGGGGCGGACATGATCAATGATGTCTCCGGCCTTCGTCACGACCCTGCGCTGGCGGATGTCGCGCGCGACAACGATGTGCCACTGATCGTGATGCACATGCGCGGCGAGCCTGCCACCATGCAATCGCTCGCCGTTTACGACGATGTGGTTGCCGACGTTGCCCGCGAATTGCGGGAACGGCTGAACGAAGCGCCCGCGCTGGAACAGGTGCTGATCGATCCCGGCATCGGTTTCGCGAAGACGTTCGAGCACAACCTGGAGCTGCTCGCCCGCTGCAACGAGCTGACCACGATCGCGCCGGTGGTGATCGGCGCCTCGCGCAAGGCGTTCATCGGGCACATCACCGGCCGGGATGCCGGCCCGGACCGCGCCATCGGCTCGCTGGCGGCGGTCGCCGCGGCGCATCGCGGCGGCGCGGTCATGGTCCGGGTGCACGACGTGCGGGAGACGATGGACTTCCTGCGCGTGCTGCAGGCGATCGAGGAGCGCCGCCGGGCATGAGCTGGCTCGACCGCCTGCTCACCGTGCAGTTCGGCTGGCGCGACGGCTTCGACGTCCTCGTGGTGGCGGTCATCATCTACAACATCCTGGCCCTCATCCGCGGCACGCGCGCCATGCAGATCTCGATCGGCCTGATGCTCCTCGGCTCGACGTTCTTCATCGCCCGCGCCTTCGATCTTCCCGCGCTGGAGGCCATCTCCCGCGAGATCCTCTTCTACCTGCCGTTCGCGGTGATCGTCCTCTTCCAGGCGGAGATCCGCCGCGCGCTGGCGCGGATGGGCGGCAACCCGCTGCTCGCGCTGTTGCGCCGCCGCGAGCCGGACCTGCCCATCGAGGCCATCGTGGCCGCCTGCGAGATCCTCTCCTCCAAGCAGATCGGCGCGCTGATCGCGATCGAAGGGGCGCAGACGTTGCGCGCCTACGAGGAGAACGCCAAGCCGCTCGACGCGCTGGCCACCACCGAGCTGCTGGTCAGCATCTTCACGCCGGGCGGCCCGCTGCACGACGGCGCGGTGATCCTGCGCGGCAACCGGATCATGGCCGCCGGCGCGTTCCTGCCGCTGACCACCTCCGAGAACCCGGGCCTGGCTCACGGCACGCGCCACCGCGCCGCCATCGGCCTGAGCGAGGAGAGCGATGCGCTGGTGATCGTGATCTCCGAGGAGAACGGGTCGATCGCCACGGCCACCGAGGGCGTGCTCAAGGAGCATGTGGATACGGCGACGCTGCGGCAGTTGCTGGCCTAGCTTGGGTCTAGCTTGGGCCTGATTTTGGTCCCCCGTTTTCCCCCTCTCATCCACCCGCCCCGGCTCTCCGTCACTTGTTGCCGCGGAGGCGTACATCGCCACTTCTACACTGCGGGCCATGAACAGGTTCCGTTACGCAGCCACCGCACTTTTTCTCGCTCTCGCGGCTAGCGCGTTCGCCGTTCGCCCGGACGGGCCGGCCGCGGGTGAGGACCCGAAGCAACGCGAAGCCGCGCCGCTTCTCTACCTCCTGCCCTCCCTCGGCACGCACGGGAACGTGGCCATGGAGATCCGCATCCTGCAGGGCAAACGGCAGCTCGTGCGCGAGGCCGTCGCCCTGCCGGCCGATGTCGCGGACGGCGCGGCCGTCGACGTGCTCTTCACCCATCCGGCGGAGCTGACCCGCCTCCGCACCCTGGAGACGGCCACGCCCGGCAGCCTGCGCTTCATCGCCCTGGTGCAGGGCCGCGTCGTGACGGACGAGCCGTTTGCCGCCATCGAAGCGGGAGGCGCGAAGCTCTCGCCCGAGGCGGCCGTCGGCGAGATCCGCGAAGTGGAAGTGCGCGCCGTGCGGAAACCGCTCGTGCGCGCGCTGGGCAAGGACCCGGACTGCACCTACTGGTGCGACGTCCAGCAGAACTCCTGCCTGGAGTGGTGCGATCCGCGCGGCGACTCCTGCAACCAGTGCTACACCTGGTACAACGACTGCTGGAGCCAGTGCGGCGACGTCTGCTCGGACGCCACGACCACCTACACCACCTACACGCCGACCAGCACCACCAACCTCGGCTGGCGCTGCGTCGCGAACTCCTACCCCGCGCCGATCGGCAAGCGTTGGGATCGCGTCACCGTGACCTACGTCGTCACCAACTACCAGCGCACGCAGCATTGCGACGGCAACTACACCGACACGCCGACGGGCTCCTACAACACGACCATGACGTGCTGGAAGCGCACGAACATCAACTGCGGACCGTCCGACATGCTGCCGGACTCCAACATCTGTCCCTGAGGAGAAACCATGACCCGGCTCACTGCACTGGTCTGTGCCGGTCTATTGACCTCCGCCGCCTTCGCCGCCGAGCAGAAGGAGCGTTCCCGTCCCGACCAGCCGCCCACCCGCGAGGCCGCGAAGCAGCGCGAAGTGGCGCCGCTGCTCTACGCGATCCCTGCACGGAGCCGAAGAGCACGAGCACGTACTCCACCGCCACGCTGGTCAGCGCCTATCCGTACGGCAACAACTGCTACGCCAACCAGCAGTGGACCCATTGGTCGCAGCACTACGTCATCTCCAACTACACGCGGACGGAGCACTGCGACGGCAGCCACACCGACACCCTCACCAGCTCGTACGACCAGTACACCGACTGCTGGAGCAACGACTACTACTACTGCAGCCCGAGCCATGGACCGGCGCCGGTCAACCGCTGCCCTTAGTGAAGCGCATCCCCGTCGCCCAGGGGACGACCAGGACGGCGGCGTCACGGCGATGCAGACGGCGAGATGACACCCGTGCCCCGCGATACACTTCGCGCCGTCCCATGGGGCTCTTCCGCAATCTCGGCCTGAAGCTGATCGCCCTCTTCCTGGCGCTCGTCGTCTGGTTCTTCACCTCGGCGCCGCGGCGGGAGGCGGTCTCCGAGCGCGCGTTTTCCGCGCCGCTCTCCTTCATCCGGATGCCGCGGGAGCTCGTCATCACCACCCAGCTGCCGGACTCCGTCAACGTCCGTCTGCGCGGCCGCGTCTCCGATCTGCGCAGCGTCTCCTCCCAGAACATGGAAGTCACGGTCGACCTCAGCCAGTCGCAGCCGGGGGAGACGACCATCACCCTCCTGCCCCAGGCCATCAACGTGCCGCCGGAAGTCGAGGTCGTCTCCATGGAGCCGAACAAGATCCGCTTCCGGGTCGAGCAGCTGCGGCAGCGGGCGGTGCCGATCCGGCCCTTCCTGGTGGGCGAGCCGCCGCTCGGCTATACGGCAGGGGAGCCCACGGTCGCGCCCGCCGAGGCGCTGGTGTCGGGGCCGGCATCGCAAATCCGGAACCTGGCCGAGGTGGCCACCGAACGCATTATCATGACCGGCCGCACCGAGGCGTTCACACAGAGCGTCGCGGTCGTCTCGGACTCGCCGCTCGTGCGCGTCATCGAGCCCGTCAACGTGCAGGTGACGGTGCCGGTGCTCGCGCAGGTGCCGGTTGGACCGCAGCCTCCGACCGACACGGGCGAACAGGAACCGACGAAACCATGAGAGTGCTCTTCGGCACGGACGGCATCCGCGGCAAAGCGCGGCAATATCCCCTCGACGGGGCCACCATGTTCGCCATGGGCGAGGCGCTCGCCCATCGCTTGAGACCCCACGCCGCCCGCCCCCGCGTCTACCTCGGCATGGACACCCGCGAGTCGGGCCCCGAGATCGCCCGCGCGCTCGCCGCCGGCCTGGCGCACGGCGGCGGCGAAGGGGTCTTCATCGGCGTCGTCCCAACCCCGGGCGTCGCCTTCCTCTGCCGCACGCTGGACGACGCGGCGGCCGGCATCTCCATCTCCGCCTCCCACAATCCGTTCGAGGACAACGGCGTGAAGATCTTCGGCCACGACGGCATGAAGGTGCCGGACAGCGACGAGGAGCAGATCGAGGACGAGCTGCGCGCCATCCGCCGGGAGGACGTTTCCATCCCCGAGGAGCCGTTGCCGGAGCATCCCGAGCTGATCGAGCGCTACGAGGAGTTCCTCGTCTCCGGCGTCCGTCCGGACGCGCTGCGCGGCAGGCGCGTGGTGCTCGATGCCGGCCACGGCGCCGCGTACCGCATCGGGCCGGACGTGTTCCGCCGCGCCGGCGCCGAGGTGGTGGTGATCAACGATCAGCCGAACGGGCGCAACATCAATGAACAGTCGGGCGCGCTCCATCCGGAAGGGCTGGCCAAAGTGGTGGTGGAGCAGAAGGCCGACTTCGGCGTCGCGTTCGACGGCGACGCGGACCGGGCCATCTTTGCCGACGATGCCGGACACATCCGTGACGGCGACGAGATCATTTATCTATGGGCCCAGCACCTCAAGCGCAATGGCGGCCTCGAGAATGACGCGGTGGTCACCACCGTGATGTCGAACTTCGGCTTCGAGCGCCAGCTGCGGGAAGACGGCATCGAGCTGCTCCGGGCCCAGGTGGGCGACAAGTACGTCCTGGAGCTGATGCTCACCCGCGGCGCGCTCCTGGGCGGCGAGCAGTCCGGCCACATCATCGACCTCACCGTGCACACCACCGGCGACGGCATCCATACGGCGCTCGTCTTCGGCGAGCTGCTGGCCGATTCCCCGCAGCCATTCTCAAAGCTGCGGACCTTCCAGCCGATGCCACAACTGCTTTTGAATCAAAAGGTTGGGTCAAAGCCTCCGCTCGACTCCCTGCCGCGCTACCAGGCCGCGCACCAACGGGCGCACAGCGACCTGGGCGGCAAGGGACGCATCCTCGTCCGCTACTCCGGCACGGAGAATCTGGTGCGGGTGATGGTGGAGGGGGAGGACGACGCGCAGATCCGGCGGATCGCCGAGGAGCTGCGGGACGTGTTGCGGGAGGAGATCGGCTAGCCGGCACGGCGCCGGCTGGGCTGAGGCCAGGCCGCGAGCGACCGTTTGGCGGCTGAATTCACAACTCCCTTGCGCAGACTCTACTAGCGCCCGGCGAGGGCCGCTGCTATATTGCGCCATTCATTTTTTCAGAGCCACCGGAAGAGGAACTTGAATGGCGAAGGTGCAGGGGAAGAAAGCGGCCGCGGTCGGACGTAAACCTCCCGCGAAAAAGCCGGTTACACGCGCCGGCGCGAAGCCGGCCGTGAAGAAGCCGGCCAAGCCGGCGGCCCGCAAGGCAGCCGCGGCCGGGCGCGCGAAAGCGGTCGCCAAAGTGATCAAGAAGGTGGAGAAGGTGGGAGCGAAAGCGGCCGAGAAGCTCCGCCCCAAGGCCAGGCCCGCCGCTCCCGCCCCGAAGGCGAAGGCGGCCCTCAAAGCGGTGGCCAAGCCGGCCCCCAAGCCCGCTGCCAAACCGAAACCGGCGCCGAAGGCTGCAGCCAAGCCGGCCGCGAAACCGGAGCCCAAAGCCGCTGCTCCTGCCGCGAAAGCCGCCGCGCCAGCCAAACCCGTGGCTGCCCCGGCTCCGGCCGCCGCGAAGCCGGCGGCGCCGGTCGACGACAAGAAGCGCACCCGCCGCCCGCGCACCCGCGTGACCTCCAACGGCACGCCGGTCGCCGCCTGGCTCTCCACGGCGGAGAACAAGCCGCGTCCCTCGTCCTTCATCCCGGCGCCCGCGCGCGCCGAGGCTCCGTCCCTCATCGCCGCTCCGCCCGCCTCCTCGGACCGCCTGGTGCGGCCGGAGGACATGGTCGAGGACGCGGTGCGCACGGTTCCGGCGCGCATCGACATCGAGATGGGCGGCGGCCGCGCCTACATCGGCGTCAACCCGACGGAAGTGACCCTCCGCGCCGGCGACGGCATCGAGTGGGACTTTCGTTACCTGGGCGGTGCCGACGTCACCGCGGACGAGATCATCATCGAGATCGAGAAGCCCGGCCCGTTCGCCCAGACCATGTTCCGCTCCCGCAAGCCCGGCACCGCCCGCCCGCACCGCCAGCTCTCCGGCGCCGCGCAGACGGCCGCCATCGGCAAGCGCTTCTTCTACATCATCCGGGCCCTGACCCAGTTCAAGACCGAGCTCGCCGCGACGCGGGCCTACGTAAACGTGGTGGCGTAGGCGCGGGAAGATCGGGCAGGGAAGTCCTCCACGCGTATTCGAACTCCTCGTGGAAGTTGGCGAGCATGCGCGGGCTCGATCGGGGCGAGACGCGGACCGTCGGCCATGTCGGCTGCCCTTGATAAAGGTGAACGCCGAGGTGCCCTAGCGCCGTACCGGGCCGGTCCCAGTCGCGCACCCACATGGTGTAGAAGAGGGGGCGCGGGTTGACACGGAAGTCGAGCGTGCCGCGGTAGTGCTGCCGGTCGGCGGCAATCGCCGCCTGCACTTTCTTCAAGTCGTCATACAGCTGCTGGGCCGCGGTGCGGTTCGCGTCCACGCGCTGGCCGGTCGCGTCGCAGAACGGCTCGTAGCAGGGATTCGACGGAGAGAAGTCCCACACGATGATGCGCACCCGCGCGCCGCGCCGCACGATGTCCTGGATCGTTTCCAGGCGCGGATAGCGGATGACAGCGGCGTTGTTCACCAGGATGTCGAACGAGCTCGTCGTGGCCAGGATCTCTTCGCCGAATTTCGTTTCGTCCGCCTGGGCACTGTAGGTCAGCACGCGCGCGAGCTCGTACTGCCCATTTGCGCCGTGGTTGAAGGTGCCGGGATCGTGCAGGGCCATGAAGGCGGAAAGAAAGCGCAGACGCTGCGCGGGCAAGGACAGGGAGAGAAGGGCCATCAAGAACACGATCATGACGGCCGCGAACGTCCAATAGACGCGCCGCCGGAAACGCCGCGAGCGGCGCGACTCCGTTTCCACCACCCACTGCGCGATGTCGGCTTCCAGCTCGATCGAGGCCGGCGACGGACCGAACTTGCGCACGAGATGATCGCGCCGCAATTCCGCGCGCCACCGTTCGACCTCCGGATCGCGCTGGCGGTCGTCAAACTCCGGCGGCCAATCGGCGACGGCGTCGTCGAGCTCGTAGGCCAGAACGTCGATGCCGAGCCTCATCGCCTCGCGGTATTCGAGCTGGGTAATGCTGTCCCGCTGTCCGGGCGGCACGGTGCCGCGGCGGAAGCCGACCAGCAGGACGCACAGGTTGCGCCCGCGCAGCTGCGCCGGTGAATACCGGTACGGCGCCTCGGGGCCCGCGCCCCACGCCTCCATGGGATCGACTTCGATGCGCGTCCGCTGCAGGCCGGCGATTACGCGGGCTCGATGCGCAGCAAGATCTTCGTGCGTCGAAGCTACGAAAGCTCGATAAGTCATGCCGGGTGGAATTACTGCCCGGCGATTCTAGCGCGCCGCCAGCCGCGCCGCGTGCTGCTCCTGCAGCGCGGCGATGGTCGACTCGCCGTTGCGGATGGCCCGGATGCCCTCCACGCAGGCCGCCGCGGCGGAGAGCGTGGTGATGCAGGGGATGCCGACGTGCAGCGACGTCTTGCGGATGTACGTGTCGTCGTAGAACGCGGAGCGGCCGAGGGGCGTGTTGATGACCAGGGTCACCTCCCGGTTGATCATCCGGTCCACGATGTGGGGGCGCTCGCCCTCGTGCACCTTCCAGGTCAGGCCGACCTCCACGCCGTTCCTGACCAGGAAGTCGCGCGTGCCGGAGGTGGCGATCAGGCGGAAGCCGAGGTTGGCCAGCTCCTTCGCCAGCTGCACCACGAGCGGGCGCTTGTCATTGTCGTTCACGCTGATGAACGCCGTGCCGCCGAGCGGCAGCGGCACGCCGGCGCCGAGCAGCGCTTTGGCGTAGGCCTCGCCGAAGGAGACCGAGGAGGAGCCCATCACCTCGCCGGTCGACTTCATCTCCGGGCCGAGCACCGTGTCCTCCCGCGGGAAGCGGTTGAAGGGGAAGACCGGCGTCTTGACGAAGTAGCCGTCCACGCGCGGCTGGGTGGTGAGTCCGAGCTCGCGCAGCGTCTTCCCGGCCATCACCTTCGCGGCGATCTTCGCGAACGAGACGCCGGTCGCCTTCGAGACGTACGGCACCGTGCGCGAGCCGCGCGGGTTCACTTCCAGCACGTACAGCTCCCCCTGGTGGATGGCGTACTGCACGTTCATCAGGCCGATCACGTTCAGCGCCCTGGCCAGCTCGATCGTGCGGCGGCGGATGCGATCCTGCTCGCGGTGGCCGATGATGTACGGCGGGATCACCGTGGTGGAGTCGCCGGAGTGGATGCCCGCTTCCTCGATGTGCTCCATGACGCCGGCGACGACGATGTCGGTCCCGTCCGAGACCGCATCGACGTCGATCTCGATCGCGTCTTCCAGGAAGCGGTCGATGAGGATGGGATGGCCGGGCGCCGCTTCGACGGCCAGCTCCATGAACTCGCGCAGGCTCTCGTCGTCGTACACGATGGCCATGGCCCGGCCGCCGAGGACGTAGGAGGGGCGCACGATGACGGGGAAGCCGATCTGGTGCGCCACCTCGATGGCCTCCGCCTCGGAGGTCGCCGTGCCGTGCGCCGGCACCGGGATGCCCAGGCGGCCCACCAGCTCGCCGAAGCGCTCGCGGTCTTCCGCGATGTCGATGGAGTCGACGGAGGTGCCCCACATCGGCACGCCGGCATCGGACAGCGCCTTGGCGAGTTTCAGCGGCGTCTGCCCGCCGAACTGCACGATCACCCCTTCCGGCTTCTCCAGGTCGACGATCTCCAGCACGTCCTCCAGCGTGAGCGGCTCGAAGTAGAGGCGGTCGGAGGTGTCGTAGTCGGTGGAGACCGTCTCCGGATTGCAGTTGACCATGATGGTCTCGAAGCCGATCTCCCGCAGCGCGAACGCCGCGTGCACGCAGCAGGTATCGAACTCGATGCCCTGCCCGATCCGGTTCGGCCCGGAGCCGAGGATGATGACCTTGCGGCGCGAGGTCGGCGCTGCTTCGTTCTCCTGCTCGTAG
>DASYMJ010000203.1:0-21814 GCA_036009105.1 Thermoanaerobaculia bacterium
GCGGCCGTCGGCGCTCATGGCGCCGACGCGCCGCGGCCGATCACCCTCCCGGCGTCCTCGACCCATGAGGCCATCACCCTCCAGGCCGGCCAGTCGCTGTCCGGCGACGGCGCCATCGTCCGCAACCTCATCGTTGCCGACGGCGTGACCATCAGCGGCATCACCATCGAAGGCACGCTCACCATCCGCGGCCGCAAGGGCATCACCATCTCCGGCGTGACCGTCATCTCGCACGACGCGCCTGCCCTCGTCATCGCCGACTCCTCCGTCGACGCCGCCTTCACTCGCGTGGACGTGACCGTGGCCGGCTCCAGGCGCGTCGAGACCGGCATCTCGCTGGAGAACGTGACCGGACGCATCGCGATCGACGGCGGCACGCTGCGCAACGTGACGAAGCGCGGCATCAGCATCGTCAAGACGGCGAATGTGAAGCTGAGCAACATCAGCCTGATCGGCAGCGCCGGCGCGAACGGCAGCATCCCCGAGCTCTGCGGCAATGCGCTCGAAGCAGGGGAGAACGCGAAGTGCAGCGCCGCGATCTATCTGCAGGAGGCATCCGACATCGCGCTCGACAGGCTGACCATCGAGGGAAGCGCGCAGACCGGCATCGACGGCCTGGAGGTGAAGAACCTCGCGCTCACGAATTCGGAGGTGAAGGGCAGCGGCAACGAGCTCCACGAGCACGCGCTGATCTTCCGCAACCTCCTGGGCGAGGTGCGCATCGAGAACTGCAACATCCATCACAGCGCGTCTCGCGGCCTCTTCCTGCACAACACGGGCGGCACCAGCAACATCACGATCAGGAAGAGCACCTTCAGCGATGCGCCGCTGCCCGCCACCGGCCAGCAGGCGGCCGCGCTGTCGGCCGCGGGGGAGGCGAAGCTCGACTTGCGCGTCGAGGACAGCACCTTCGCCCGCACCTTCGCGGCCGGCCTGCAGGTCGACGCGCGCGACCGGGCGAACGTCGCGGTCACGGTGAAGAAGAGCACGTTCGATGCGACCGGCGGCGCGATCAGCCTGACCGCGATCGGCGCCTCATCGCTCATCTTCGATCTGGAAGACAACATCGTGACCAGGACGGCCGGCGTCGGCATCAACGTCTACCGCGGCGTCCCCTCCACCGGCGACGTGCGCGGCACGATCGTGCGCAACAACATCGCCGGCGGCAGCACGGCGCCCGGAGCCTGCACGAACTGCGACGCCATCTCGGTCAGCGTCACCGGCAGCGGCCGCGGCGCCGTGACCATCGTAGACAACGTCATCCAGAAAATCGGCAACGCCGCCGTCCGCGTCATCGCCTCGAATTCGGCGCAGGTGGTGGCCACCATCGGCGGCAACACCGTGCGCGACCCGCTCGGCACGCCGCCCGCCGCCATCCGCGTGCAGGCCGGCACCTCCGCCGCCGACACGGCGAGCGTCTGTGCGGTCATCGGCGGCGCCGGCGACCGAGCCAACACCATCGCCGGCCCCTGGACGATGCCCATCGAGCTGGCCAACCGTTTCCCGAAGACCCGCATCCGGCTGCCGGGCTATGCCGGCAAAGGCACCGACCTCGCCGCCGTGGGACGTTTCGTCGGCGCGAGCAACCGCAACGCCGCCGTCCGCGCCACGCTCACCAAACTGCCGGAAGGGAATGCCTTCGAAGGAGGGGAGCCTTGTCCGTCGAAATGAAGTCGTTACGCCAGTCGATCACTTTCCGCCCCGAGACCGAAGAGGACCGCGAGTTCATCTACCGCCTCTACGCCTCCACCCGGTCGATGGAGATGCAGGTCGTCCCCTGGACGGACGAGCAGAAGGACCTGTTCTGCCGCCAGCAGTCGGACGCCCAGCGCTCCCACTACCACAAGATGTACGAGGGGACGGAGTACCTGATCGTCCTCCGCGAGGGGGAGCCGATCGGCCGCCTCTATCTGCACAGCGTCGACGGCGACTTCCGCGTCCTGGACATCGCCCTCCTGCCCGAGCACCGCGGCTCCGGCATCGGCGGCATGCTCATGCGCGACGTGATGGACAAGGCCGCCGAGCGCAACGAGATCGTGAGCATTCACGTGGAGCAGTACAACCCGGCCATGCACCTCTACCAGCGCCTCGGGTTTGTTCCCATCGAGCAGTACGGCGTCTATCTGCTCATGGAATGGCGCCCCGAGGGCCGCACCAAATGATGTTCTCGGTTTTGATGTCCATCCTGCTCGCTACCGTTCCGCCGCCGCCGCAGATTCGGGCCATGCACGTCCCGGTGGAGACGAAGGCGCGCGAGCTCGTCGCGAACCTCACCGCCGGCAGGTTCGACGCGGTGACGAAGGACTTCAACGACGACATGCTCGCCACCGCCACGCCGCGGGTGCTGGCCGAGCAGAAGCAGATCCTGGAGACCGAGGTCGGCCGCTTCCGCGGCATCACCTCCACGCGCCAGTACCGCCAGGATGGCTTCCGGGTGGTCGACGTGACCTGCCGCTACGAAAAGTCGCCCGCCGTCTTCCACATCACGTTCGACACCTACGACCGCATCGGCGCCGTCCGTTTCACGCCGGTGGAGACGCCGAAGGTCGATCCCGCCCTGGAGGCGACCGCGCGCGAGTTCCTGACCAACTTCAACGCCGGCAACTTCGAGGCCGCCTCCACCCGCTTCGACCTCACCATGCAGCGCCAGCTCACCCCCGCCAAACTCGCCGACCTGGCCAGGACGATCACCACCCGCCACGGCCCCTTCCGCTCCGTGACCCAGGTCAGCGCGGCCGTGGACGGCGCCTATCGCGTGATCATCCTCGCCACCGCTCACGACGTGCCGGTGGAAGTGCGCCTGGTCTTCAACCCAGACGGCACCATCGCCGGGCTGCGCATCGGGCCCATGGTGGCCGTGCCGGCTACTCCGCCGGCCAGTACACCTTCACGAGGGAGATGAGGGCGCGGCCTTCCAGATCGAACGTCTCGTAATGAGTAGCGACATGGCTGGCGAGTTCATCGAGATCCAGCAGGGTAGTGGGCGTGTTCGAGCGGTCCGCTTCGTACTTTGCTTCTTTCGTGAACCCGCCGGTGCTGACATAGAGGCCGCGGTCATTCGGCCGCAGTCCGCCCAGAAAGCTGCGAATATCCGGCGCGCTGATTGACGAATTGGGTCGGTGTTTCACTTCGACCTTGATGCGTGGCTCCTGAAATCCCAAGCCATCCGGCGACGCGAACACATCCACTCCGCGGTCGGCGCCCTTCGGCGTGACACGCGTCCTGTAGCCCATCGCGCGAAGCAGTGCCGCGACGAGATGCTCCATCTGAGAATCGTTCAGGCGCAGGAGCTTGTCCTTGATCAGTTCGTGCGCGCGCTCCTGCGTCTCCTCGCGACTCTCTTCCAGATCTTCGCGTTCCTGCTCAGCCGCTTGCTCGGGTTCGTCGGGCCCGGCTGCGCGCGCGTGTAGAACGGAGGAGAGATCTGCCCAGACATCCGGCGGAACCGAGAAGAGGGTGAGGGTACTGCCGAGCGTGTTGCGCGAGGGAACGCGCAGGCGGTCCCGCGATACCCGCCCGAGCCATTCGACTTTGCGGGTGTGAGGATGATCGCGGACTTCACCCGGCTTGTACGCGTAGTCGCCGGCGATGTCGCCCACGAGATACTCTCGCCGCGTGCGGTCGTAACTAACGACGTGGTCGCCCCGCTTCAACGTGGAGCGAAACTTGTGAATCATCGCCACCGCGTTCCCCACTTCGCCAGGCTTCGCATCGGGATAAGCGGTGAGATACGCGGCACGAACGTCCGCGGCAGTCACCGCATTGGAGAGATCGCCGATCCTGTCCCAACCAATGGCGATGTAGCCGCGCGCGAATTCATCCGCGACATAGCCGCCCTGGCCGGCACGGACCATCCAGATGAGTGACATCGCGGCGATTCCTCAGGTGAAAATCGCCTCGTACTGGAACCCCGCCTCCTCCCGGCCGATCGGCACGATGAAGATGGGCAGCTCTTTGCCGAGGGCCTCGTGGTGCATGGCATACGTACCCTGGGGGAGGTAGCTGTTGACGGGACCGAGGAACTGCATGGCGAAGCTGTCGCGGAAGAGGCGGTGGCTGGTGTGCTTCTCCCGCAGGTGATCCACCCGGGTGAGCTCGAGGTCCACCGTGCCCTGCGGGAAGTTGATGCGGAACGTCGATCCGACGTGCGGCAGGATGTTGTCGTACGTGAATTCGGTCAGATCCATGAGCTCGTCTTTTAGCACAGAATGAGCGCATGACCGCGACACCCGAGCCGCTGCGCCCCTCGCCGGCCGAAGACCCCAACGCCGACCTCGGCTTCGGCAGCATCGCGGCCCGGGAGAGCCGGCGCCTGCTCAACCGCGACGGCACCTTCAACGTCCGCCGGGAGGGGCTCTCCTTCCTCCAGTCGCACTCCGCCTACCACTACTTCCTGACCATCCCCTGGAGCCGCCTGCTGCTCTGGATCGGCTGCCTCTACGGCGCGATCAACACCCTCTTCGCCGCCGCCTACGTCGGCTGCGGGGCCGATGCGCTGACCGGCTTCCGTCCCGGCGAGCCGGTCGAGCTGCGCTTCGTCGACGCCTTCTTCTTCAGCGTCCACACCGTGGCCACCATCGGCTACGGCAGCATCGCGCCGCACAACATGGCCGCGAACATCATCGTCTCGGTGGAGGCGCTGGTCGGGCTGATCGGATTCAGCCTCGTGGCCGGCATCGTCTACGCGCGCTTCGCCCGCCCCGTGGCGGCGATCATCTTCAGCAAGGCGGCCATCGTCGGGCCCTACCGCGGCGGCACCGCATTCATGTTCCGCATCGTCAACCAGCGGGCCAGCGAGCTGGTGGAGCTGGAGGCCAAGGTGATGCTGGCCCGCCGCCGCCAGGACGGCGCGTCTGCCGACCGGGAGTTCATCAACCTCAAGCTCGAGCGCGACCGGGTCGTCTTCTTCCCGCTCTCCTGGACCATCGTCCATCCCATCGACCGGGAGAGCCCGCTCTTCGGCATGGGCCAGCAGGACCTCGAAGCGCTGGAAGGGGAGTTCCTCGTCCTGCTCAACGGCTTCGACGAGACCTTCAACCAGATCGTCCACACCCGCTCGTCCTACCAGGCGGATGAGGTGCTGTGGGGGGCCAGGTTCCGCAGCATGTTCAATCCGCCCCAGTCGGATGGGGTGGTGAGCGTCGATATTCGGAAACTGGACGAGGTGGAGCGGGTGGCGCTGTGACGTTCGCGTAAACGCCGCCCCCTCCCGCCCGTCCAACCCTCCATGAAACGCAGCATCGCGCTCCTGACGCTGGCCCTGGCCCCCTCCCTCCTCGCGGATCCCTGCCCCTTCGCCGTCGACCTGATCTCCCCCCGCTCGGCGTATCACACCGCGTCGGCGAACGCCGAGCTCGTCGCGCCCAGCGCCACGGCGACCGCGCCGGGCCGCCGCCGCCCCGGCACCGCGCCGGCCAATCCTCAAGGCTCGCTCCCCCGGGTCAACTTCATCGACACCGACCTGTTCGCGAAGATGGATACCGACGGCGTCAAGCCGACCGCCATCGCCGGCGACGCGGAGTTCCTCCGCCGCGTGACGCTCGACCTGACCGGGCAGATCCCCGATGCGGCCACCGTCACGGCGTTCCTGAACGACACCGCATCCGACAAGCGCACCAAAAAGATCGACGAGCTCCTCGCCTCGGATGCCTTCAATGACCGCTGGACCATGTGGTTCGGCGATCTCGTGCAGAACGTGCAGGTCTCCTCGTCCGGCCGCGAGTACTACATCGGCCGCAACGTCTACTACACCTTCATCCGCGACTCCATCCGCAACGCGAAGCCGTACGACCAGATGGTGCGCGAGCTGCTCGCCGGCAAGGGCGACAGCTTCTCCGTCGGCCAGGCGAATTACTGGGTCCGCCAGATCCAGAACAACGGCCCGATCCAGGACACGTACGACAACCTGGCCGCCCACTCCGGCGAAAAGTTCCTCGGCCAGCCGCTGCTCTGCCTCTCCTGCCACAGCGGCCTGGGGCACCTCGAGCTCGTCAACACCTACCTCAAGTCCAAGACGCGCTCTGATTTCTGGGGCATGGCCGCCTTCTTCGCCACCACCCGCGCCCGGCCCATGCAGGCCGATCCGGCCACGCCGAACATCCGCAAGTTCGATGTGCAGGATCTGCCGAACGGCGCCTATCAGCTGAACACCGACGCCGGCAACAAGACCCCGCGCGCGCCGGTACCGGGCGGCTCCAGCGTCGCCACCGCGGCGTACATGTTCACCGGCGAGAAGCCGCGCGCCGGCGAGCCGCTGCGCGACGCCTACGGCCGCATGCTCACCGCCGACCGCCAGTTCGCCCGCACCGCGGTGAACCAGCTCTGGAAGGAGATGTTCGGCGTCGGCCTGGTGGAGCCGCTGAACGCATTCGATCTCTCCAAGCTCACCACCCAGCCCTCCAATCCGGCCCTGCTGGAGGACCTCACCTCCGAGTTCATCCGCAACGGCTACAACCTGCGCGGCATCCTCCGCACCATGGCCGTCTCCAGCGCCTACCAGCTCTCCTCGGTCTACACGCCCGGCCCGTGGAGCGAGACCTTGACCCCCTACTTTGCGCGGCACTATCCGCACCGCCTCACCGCCGAGGGTCTGCTCGATGCGGTGGCGAAGGCGACGAACGTGCCGGTCACCATGAACGTGCAGGGGATGGGCACCGTCACCCGGGCCATGCTCCTGCCCGATCCGCTGGAAGGCCGCCGCAGCGGCCCCGGCGTGCTCCTCGACGAGTTCGGCCGCGGCGACCGCGACGACTCCGCCCGCACCAACGACACCTCGATCTCCCAGGCGCTCGCGCTGATGAACAACACGATCGTCACCACGCGGGTGAAGCGGGCGACCACCAATTCGACGATGAGCAAGGTGCTGGCCTCCACCACCGATCCCGGCACCATCGCCGACCAGCTCTACCTGGCCACCCTGTCCCGCAAACCGACCGCCGACGAGCGGACCCAAGCCATCAACTACCTGAAGAGCGGCACGCTGGCCACCAAAGCGGAAGACCTGCAGTTCGTGCTGCTCAACCAGCTCGAGTTCCTGTTCGACTGACGATGAACGAGGAAGGATGAACGATGAACGAGAACGAATGACACGGTGAACGGCTTTTGTTCATCGTTCATCCTTCATCGTTCATCGTTCGAGGACGCCATGAAGACGAAAACCTGTAATGACTGCACCCGCGGCTCCGGCTTCCCCCTCCGTGGCGACGGCTTCTCCCGCCGCCGCTTCCTGCAGGTGGCCGGCACGGGCATCGTCGCCTCCTACTTTGCGGACGTGCTCAGCCCAAGCCTGCTGCGCGCCGCCACCGCGGGCGTCACGCTGCGCAACACGGCGAAGAACTGCATCTTCATCTTCCTGGCCGGCGCGCCCAGCCACGTCGACACCTGGGACCTGAAGGAAGGCTCCTGGACTCCGTCCGACTTCACGCCCGATACCTACGCCGGCGGCAACATCCGCTTCCCGCGCGGCCTGATGCCGCAGACGGCGACGCACATCGACAAGCTCGCCTTCGTCCGCTCCGGGCTGGCCTGGGCGGCGGTGCATCAGCTGGGGCAGGCCTGGGCCCAGATCGCGCGCAATCCGGGCGGCGCGACGGGCGCCATCGCGCCGCACATCGGCGCCGTGGTCTCCCTCGAATCGCAGGCCGCGCGCACGGTGTCGGACGTCCTGCCCGGCTTCATCGCCCTCAACTCGCCCGCCATCCCCACCTCCGGCTATCTCCCCGCCAAGTACGCGCCCTTCGGCGTGACGACCGCCTCCACCGGCCTGGCCACGCTCTCCCATCCGGATGGCGCCACCCGCTTCACCGACCGCTGGAACTTCCTCCACCAGCTCGACGCGAACCGCCACAGCGGCGCCCTCGGCAAGGCCTCGATGGACATGAACGACTTCTACGACCAGTCGAAGGCGCTGATGGACACGCCCGGCATCAACAACTTCTTCAGCTTCACCGACGCCGACCACGCAAAGTACGGCTCCTCCGACTTCGGCGACTCGCTGATCGTGGCCCGCAACCTGGTCGGCTCCCGCCGCGGCACGCGCTTCGTGCAGGCGACGCTGAACGGCTGGGACCACCACGACGGCATCTACGACAAGCCGGCCAACGGCGTGAACTCGCTCTACACCCAGAGCGCGATGTTCGACCCCGCGTTCGGCGCGCTGCTCACCGATCTCGCTGCCACGCCCGGCTCGGCCAGCGGCAAGACGCTGCTCGATGAGACGCTGGTCGTGGTCCTGGGCGAGTTCGGCCGCACCACCGGCGCGCTGAACAACCAGGGCGGCCGCGATCACTACCTCCGCATGTCGATGGTCTTCGCCGGCGGCGGCGTCCGCGGCGGCCGCGCCCTCGGCAAGACGGATGCGAACGGCGCCAGCGCGGTCGACTACGGCTGGAGCCAGGAGCGCGACATCCGCCCCGAGGATGTGACGTGCACGATCTATTCGGCCTTGGGCATCGACTACACCACCGTGCGCACGGACGACCCCCTCGGCCGCGGCTTCGAATACGTGCCGTTCGCCAAGGACGGCACCTACAAGCCGATCGAGGAGCTGTGGTGATGTAGGGCCGGTTCGCAACCGGCCCGATCGCGGCATACCCGATTGCCTCGCTCCGTGCCGGCTGGAGAGCCGGCCCTACATTTACAATCCTCCCGTGTCCACCGCCGGGTTCCTCGTCGCCCTCATCGCCATCTTCCTGGCGGCGAAGCTCTTCGGCGAGCTGGCGGAGCGGCTGGGGCAGCCGGCCGTCCTGGGGGAGCTGATCGGCGGCATCGTCGTCGGCGCCTCCGGCCTGGCCCTGGTCGACGCGCACGATCCCACCATCCATCTCCTCTCCGAGCTGGGCGTCCTGCTCCTGCTCTTCCTCATCGGCCTGGAGACCGACCTCAAGAAGCTGATCTCGGTCGGCGGCTCGGCCACCTCCGTGGCCATGGTCGGCGTCGCGCTGCCGTTCCTGGGCGGCTTGGCGCTCGGCCACCTGCTCGGCTTCCGGCTAATGATCGCGGTCTTCCTCGGCGCCTCGCTCACCGCCACTTCGGTCGGCATCACCGCGCGCGTGCTCTCCGATCTCGGTCACCTGCAGGACGACGAGTCGCAGGTCGTCCTCGGCGCCGCCGTGGTGGACGACATCATCGGCCTCGTCATCCTCACCGTCCTGGGGACGCTCGCCGGCGGCGGCTCCCTCACCGCGCTCGGCGTGGGGAGGATCGTGCTCGTCGCGTTCGGCTTCGTGCTGGCCGCCATCCTGATCGGCTCGGAGCTCGCGCCGTATCTGATCCGCGTCATCGACCGCATCGACATCGCCCGCGGCCTCTTCTTCGCCTCGATCGTCTTTGCCTTCGCGCTCGCCGCGGTCGCGGTGTGGGTCGGCTCCGCGCCGATCATCGGCGCGTTTGCGGCGGGTCTGGTGCTGGCGCGGACGGACAAGCGGGAGCAGATCGAGCGCGAGGTGCACGACCTGGGGCAATTCTTCATCCCCATCTTCTTCGTCGTGGTCGGGGCCGCGGTCGACCTGCGGTCACTCAATCCGTTCCAGGCCGACTCGCGCCGGTTTCTGCTGATCGGTCTGGCCCTGACCGTGATCGGCATCGTGGGGAAGGTGCTGGCCGGCTATGCAGCGCTGCGGCGAGGCCTGAAGCGGACGCTCATCGGCGTGGCCATGATTCCCCGCGGCGAGGTCGGCCTGATCTTCGCCCAGATCGGCCTCACCGCGGGGCTCCTCAACGCCGGCCTCTACAGCGCCGTCGCGCTCATGGTGATGCTCACCACGTTCGTGACGCCCATCCTCCTTCGCCGCATGCTGCCGCGGGGGACGAGGACGGAACTGCACGGCGTGAGCGACTACGTGGTCGACGCGCCCGAATAGCTACGCCCGGCGCCGCACGGCCTGATACTCCGGATCGTCCGTGATGCCGCCGGGGTTCCCCATCTTCTGGATGCGGTTGGAGATGTCGTTGATGCGATCCTGCGTCAGCGGGTGATCGAGGAAGAACTTCTCCACCGCGCTCGGGCTGCCTTTCTCCAGGCTGAGCAGCTTGGTGAACATCTTGAGCATCCCGTTCGGGTTGTAGCCGGCCTTGGCCAGGAACCCCAGGCCGAGGTCGTCCGCCTGTTTCTCGTCCGCGCGGCTGAACCGGGCCAGCGCGCCGCCGGCCACGATGTTGGCCAGGATGGTCTGCAGCTGCCCCGGGTTCTGCCCGAGGAGGATCGAGCCGATGACGCCGATGGTCTGCTCCTGCTCGATCTTCTTCACCACGTGCCGCGCGACGTTGTGGCTGATCTCGTGCGCCATGACGCCGGCCAGCATGTCGACCGTATCCGCCTGCTGGATGAGGCCGCTGTTGACGTAGACGTGGCCGCCGGGGAGCGAGAACGCGTTCACCGCCGGGTCGTTGACCACGTAAAAATGAAACGGCAGGTTGGCCATCGGCGTCTGCGCATGAATGCGCTCGCCGACGGAGCGGACGTAGGCGTTGAGCTGCGCATCATTGTTGAGCTGGACCTGCTGCGCGACCTGCGCCGCCATCTGCTCGCCGATCTGCCACTCCTGCTCGAGCGATACGCTGCTGCCCGAGCCAATCCCTCCCGACCCACACCCCGCTGAACCAAGCACGAGCAGAAGAACCACGGGAACCACAAATAACCGAGACTTCATGACTATCCTCCGGCGCGCGCTTGGTGCAAAGGGAGTTCCACGGGGCGGAAGGCGAGCAGCGGGCGGCGGGAGATAGACTCTCCACGTGAAGGTCCGTGACGTGATCGCCGAACTGGAGGCGGACGGGTGGCGGCTGGTGCGAACGCGCGGCAACCATCGGCAGTTTAGGCCTCCCGCGAAAGCCGGAACGGTCACCGTCGGCGGCAAGCCGAGCATCGACGTTCCGCCCGGCACGCTGGGACGTATCCTGAAGCAGGCCGGATTGAAGAAGAGCTGAATCGAAGGTGCTTATGGAATACGTCGTGATCGTGGAGAAGGGCGACACCTCATACGGCGCGTACGTGCCGGATCTGCCCGGCTGCGTGGCAGTCGGGGAGACCAGGGACGAAGCGATGCAACTCATCCGCGAGGCGATCGAGCTTCACATCGACAGCCTCCGGGAGAATGGCGAGCACGTGCCGGAGCCGCACTCGTTCGTCGAGAAAGTCGCCGTATAGCGCCGACTCTCCCGCTCGCTGCCCGCCGCTCGCTGCCCGCCAAGCTGCTACCATGAATCCCATGTCCCCCATCCTGGAAGGAAGCCTCCGGCATTTCCCGGCGGGGGAGCTGTTGGCGCTCCTCGGCGGACACGGCCATAGCGGCCTGCTCGAGGCCGAGCACCGCGGCAGGAAAGCGCGGATCTGGGTGCGGGAGGGGCGGGTGGCGTGGGCGCACTCGACGGACGAAGCGTTCGACCTGCCGTCGCTCCTTTCCACGTACGGGCTGCTCACCAAGGAGCAGTTCGACACCCTCAGGAACGGCGGGCCGGCGACGGAGGAGCATCTCAACTTCCACGTCTCCGAGATCGTGTTCGATCTCTTCACCTGGGTGAACGGCAGGTTCAGCTTCAGTGAGAAGGGGGAGCTGCCCGGGGACGCGAGGGAGCTGGCGATCGACCCAAACCCCCTCATCGAAGAGGGGAATCGGAGAAGAGCGGAGGCGCTGAAAGTCGCCCAGCTCTACGAAGACGACAGCATCCGCTTCCGGGTCATCGACGATCCCGCCTCCGGCTCGGTCAGCCTCACCGGCGAGCAGTTTCGCATCCTGATGCGGCTCGGTGCGGGGAAGACCCTGGGGGAGGTGAGGGAGGAGCTGGGGCGCTCCGAGGGCGATCTCTATCCCGTCGTGAAGTACCTCGAAGAGCACGGGCTGATCATCCCCCTCCCGCCGCCGCCCTCCGAAGAAAAGACGGCCGAGGTGCAGGCGCCGCGGGCGCCGTTGCCGAGCACCTCGGACAAGCAGGCCATCTCCCGGCGGACGCTGGTCGGCTCCATGACCGGCGACGGGCCGGCCGCGCCCTGCTTCCCGCTGCTGGAGGACGAGTACACCATCGGCCGCGAGCCGTCGAACAAGATCGCGCTCTCGGACGGCAGTGTCTCCTCGCGGCACGCGCGCGTGTACCGGACGCCCGAGGGGTTCGTGCTGGAGGACTTGAAGAGCCGCAACGGCACTTTCGTCAACGGCGAGCCGGTGAAAGAGAAGCGGCTCCTCAACGACAACGACCTGGTGCGCATCGGCAAGGTGATTCTGACGTTCAACCTGGCGAAAGAACAAAAGGCGGTCGACAAGACCGAGCCCGGCAAGCAATGAAACGGCAGGCGCCTGCCGGCCACTAGAGATATGAGTTGTCAGTTGTCAGTCATCGGCAGAGAGAGACGCACAGACAACTGACAACTGACAACCGACAACTGCGAAGCACATCATGCACGACCTCCTCATCGTCGGCTCCGGGCCGGCCGGACTGGCTGCCGCGTCGCACGCGCAGGCGAACGGCCTGTCGTATGTCGTCCTCGAGCGGGCCGGCCATCTGGCCGACACCATCTGGGCCTACCAGGCGCGCAAGTTCGTCATGGCCGAGCCGGTGATGATCCCCGCGCGGGGCGACCTCCCGTTCGCGGCCGGCTCGCGCGAGTCGATCCTCGAGGCGTGGGACGGCCATGTGGCCGGCAAGCAGCTGAACGTCGTCCTCTCCGCCGAGGTCAGGAAGTTGGCCAAAGACGGCGACCGCTTCGTGGTGGCGACGGCGGACGGCACAAAGTACGAGGCGAAGAGCGTCGTGCTGGCCATGGGCACGCAGGGCAACCCGCGCAAGCTCGGCGTGCCGGGCGACGACATGCCGCACGTGCTCTACCGGCTCGTCGATCCGGCCGAGCACACCGATCAGGACATCCTCGTCGTCGGCGCCGGCGACTCCGCGCTGGAGATCGCCATCGCGCTGTCGGATGACAACCGCGTGACGCTGATCGTGCGCGGGCCGGAGATCACGCGCGCGAACGAGATCCTGACCAAGGAGATCCTCTCCCGCCAGGCCCGCCAGCAGATGACCGTGCTGTTCAACTCGAACGTGAAGCAGGTCTACGAGGGCTACGCCGATCTCAACGTGCGGGGCGACGTCACCAGAGTCGCCGCGCAGCTGATCTTCCTCAAGCTCGGCGCCGACGCGCCACGCAAGTTCTTCGAGGGGCTGGGCATCCGCTACAACGGCGACCGCCCCGCCCTCACCCCCACCCACGAGTCGGCGGTGCAGGGTCTCTACCTGATCGGCGCGGCGAGCGGCCGCGACCTCATCAAGCTCGGCATGAACCAGGGCTACGAGGTGATCGAGCACCTGATGGGGCGGGAAGTGGAGCCGGCCGATGAAGCGGTGCTGCGGGAGCGGCTGCCGTTCTGGCAGGGCACCGTGCGGGAGCGCATCCACGCCATCCGCCAGCGCGTGCCGCTCCTGGCCGCGGCGGACGAGCAGCAGCTGCGCGAGACCTTCCTCGCCGCGCGGGTCCGCGAGTACCGCGACGGCGAGATCATCATCCGCCAGAACGACTACACCAGCGACTTCCTCATCATCGCCTCCGGCCGGGTCGAGCTGTGGAAACGTCCCGAGCAGTCGGCGCAGGAAGTCAAAGTCGCGGAGCTGACGGCCGGCAACTTCTTCGGCGAGATGTCGCTCATCTCCGGCCGCCGCCGCACCGCCACGGCGAGAGCGATCGGCGAGACGCGTCTCATCGAGATCCCGCGCAAGGCGATCCTCAAGCTCTTCGCCTCCTCGCCGCGGGCGAAGGCGCTGGTCGACCAGGCCTTCATGCTGCGCGCCTTCGGCGGCTACCTCTTCCCCGGCATCCCCGAGGCGCAGCTCGGCGCGCTGGTGGACCAGGCGACGGTGGAGAGCGTGGGGAAGGACGCGGTCGTGTTCCGGGAAGGCGATCCGGCCGACGCGTTCTACCTGATCCGCAACGGCATGGTGAAGATCTCCAAGAAGTCGGGGGACAAGGAGGTCATCCTCTCCTACCTCGTGGCCGGCAACTTCTTCGGCGAGGCGGCCCTCTTCTCCGATGCCGAGCGCACCGCGACCGTCTCGGCGATCTTTCCCTCCGATCTGATCCGGTTGTCCAAGCGCGACTTCGTCGCATTTCTGGCCGCGCATCACGACCTGCGCGAGGCGCCGCTGCGCAAGCTGGAAGACCGCCGCATCGCCGGCCTCATCGCCGAGGCCACGCCGGGGTCGGGGAACATCCTGGGCGACCTCATTCGCGAAGAGGTGGTGATGGGGACCCAGACGCTCATCATCGACGAGCACAAATGCATCCGCTGCAGCAACTGCGTCAGCGCGTGCGAGGGGGTGCATGAGGACGGGCAGGCGCGCCTCTCCCTCACCGGCATCAAGTTCTACAACCTGCTCGCCCCCAACTCCTGCTGGCAGTGCGAGAACCCGATGTGCATGCTCGACTGTCCGCCGGACGCCATCGTGCGCGACCCGCGCGGCGAGGTGTACATCAAGAGCAACTGCATCGGCTGCGGCAACTGCGAGCGCAACTGCCCCTACGACAACATCTTCATGGTGCACAAGGAGCCGAAGCGGACCATCTTCAGCTGGGTGGCCTCCCTCCTCGGCAAAGGCCACAAGAACGATGTGGAGCAGACCGTGGCCGTGAAGTGCGACCTCTGCCGCGAGATCAGCGGAGGGCCGGCCTGCGTGCGCAGCTGCCCCACCGGCGCCGCGATCCGCCTCACCCCCGACGAGTACCGTTCGACCCTGGAGGAACTGGTGATCACCCGCGGCGAGAGATGAGTCATGCCGATCGCGCGTAGTGGAGTCCTGTGGCGGCGCATCTTCGTCGTCCTGCTCGCGGCCGTGGCCGGCTCGTACTTTTACTACGCGCGCCGCGAGTTTCCGCACGGCGGCTCGCACTGGGGTCTCATCTACGGCATCAGCGGCTCGGCGCTCATCCTGCTGCTGGCCTTCTTCGGCATCCGCAAGCGGTGGTACCGCTCGACCTTCGGCACGCTCGAGCAGTGGCTGCAATCGCACATCTACCTCGGCGTGCTGGTGCTGGTCATCCTCATCTTCCACACCGGCTTCCGCTTCAACGACAAGTGGGCCGTCTCGACGCTGGCCCTGGTGGCCATCGTGGTGCTGAGCGGCATCTTCGGCGCGATCCTCTACGTGACCGTGCCGCGCATGCTGACCGAGGTGGAGTCGAACCTGACGGTGGACAAGCTGTCGGAGGAGCTCAACGCGCTGGCCAGGCAGCTGGCGCGTCTCGCCTCCGGACGCTCCGCGCCGTTCCAGCGCATCTACAACCAGCTGATGAAAGAGGCGCAGCCGGGCTGGCTGGCCGGCTGGCGCCTGCTGTTCGGCGCGGGCCGCCGTCGCCGCTCCCAGCCGGCCGATCTGGACAAGCTGCTGCGCCTGGTGCCGAAGGAGGAGCAGGAAGAGCTGCGCCAGCTGATGGTCGTCTCGCGCAAGCACAAGGAGCTGCTCATCCGCCTGGTCTACCAGCAGCGCTACAAAAACGTGCTGGAGGCGTGGCTGTACATCCACGTGCCGTTCACGCTCGCGCTGCTCGTGTTCGCGGCGGTGCACGTGGCGGCGGTGTTTTTTTATGGGAGGGTGAGGTGGTGATTCGGCGATCAGCGATCGGCGATCGGCGATCAGGAAAACCGGTCGCAGCTCGCGCGGAGCGTGCCAGGTTCTCCCGATCGCTAATCGCTGATGGCCGATCGCTGAAAAGCGGCGGAGCGAGCCCGCGATGAGCTTCATCCTCCAGACCGTCACCCGCGCCGGCCTCACCCTGGGGCAGGTGCGGGGCAACACTCTGCGCATCGGGCGCGGCACCAATGCCGAGTTGCGCTCCGAGAACCCGGCCGTCGCGCTGGAGCACGCGGTCATCGAAGGGGATGCGAACGGCTTCGAGGTCACCGACCGGGGGAGCATCACCGGCACCTATGTGAACCGGCGGCCGGTGGAAAAGGCGCGGCTCAACAAGGGAGATGTGATCGAGATCGGCGACCTGCGCATCGAGGTGCAGGTGGCCGAGGTGGGGAAGCCGCTGTTCGTGCGCGTGACCTCGACCGAGTCGGCCTCCTCGGCATTCGCGGAAGAGGAGGAAGCGCAGGCCCCGACGGTGGCGCCGGCCGGCGGCGGCGCGACGGTCAAGGCGCCGAAGATCGACTACGCCTCGGCCTACAAGCTGCGGCGCACGTATCTGACCAAGGCCTCGGTCATCGCGACGCTGCTCATCATCAGCTTCCTGGTGGTGGCCGAGGTGGCGAAGCCGGAGCGGCAGAAGGCCTTCATGCCGGGCGAGGTGTCGTCCGCGCACAAGCTGGTCATCAATGACTGCAGCGCGTGTCACACCCCGTGGAAAGGGGTGTCCGAGGCGGGGTGCTTGGGCTGCCATGCGCCGCAGAAGATTCCGCATTCCGATTTTCAGGCCCGGACGCCGCCCTGCGCCGACTGCCACTCCGAGCATCGCGGGCAGGCCAAGCTGACCGTCGTCTCCGATCCGACCTGCACCCGGTGCCATGCCAGTCTCGCTGCGCATGTGGTGGCCGGACACGTGCCGCGCAACCCCACGATCACCTCGTTCGCGGTGCATCCGGGGTTCACCTATCCGCCGGATGCCGACACGCTGCACTTCAATCATGCGAAGCATCTCAAGGCCATCCGCAACGCGAAGGGAGTGCCGGAGCAGCTCAAGTGCGAGCAGTGCCACGAGGGGGCGGGGGAGCCGGCGCCGGTCTCGTTCGAGCGGCACTGCCAGCGCTGCCACCGCCTCACCTTCTCCAGCCGCTTCCCGGACGTGGAGGTGCCGCACGGGAAGGATCAGGAAGCGATCTACGGCGTGGTGGCGCTGACCTATGCCGGCAACCGCGACATCGTCGGCAAGTCGGCCGAGGAAGTGCGGCGCATCCTCACCGTGCGGCCGCCGCCGCTGCCCAGCCAGGACGCGCTGCTCAATGCGCGGGAAGTCATCACCAAGCAGTGCAGCCTGTGCCATCCGATGCAGCGGACGGGCGAGCGCTTCGTGGCCGCCGCGCCGGTGATCCGCCACGACTGGCTGGACTCGACGCACTTCTCGCACGGGAAGCATCGCGTGTTGACCAGGTGCGAGGACTGTCACGATTCGGCCCGCAACAGCACTAAGACCAGTGACGTGTTGATGCCGGCGCGGGAGCGGTGCACCGGCTGTCACGCCGCGGGAGCCGGCAAAACGCCGAGCAGTTGCATCACTTGTCACGAGTATCATGGGCGCTCCAAGAATCAGTTGTCGAAAACGATGCCGCCCGTGGCGAAGGCGGATGTGGGAGGCGGTTCCGGGATGCTCGAATCGGTACTGTTCTGGGCCATCGTGATCCTGCTGGTGGTGGTGCTCGTGCCGGTGGGGCTGGCGCTGTATCAGCGCATCAAGCCCGCTCCTCCCGAGCGCGCCGCCGCCCCCCGCCCTCCCGTCCCGCCCCCGCCGCCCGCCGCGGCGAAGATCCCGCCGCTCGCCCCGCCCCCCGCTCCTCCCGCGCCTGCTCCCGTCTCCGCCGCCCCCCCCACCGTGGCCGGCACGGTGATGGTCGACCTGCCGCAGGCCGCCTCCGCGCCGTCATCGACCGAGGCGGTGCAGTGGTACGGCATGCTGGCCTGCACCGGCGGGCCGCTGGAAGGGCAGCGCTTCGTGGTGGAGGAGACCGGCTTCTACATCGGCCGCGACTCGACCCTGTCCAAGGTGGTGATCAACGACACGCGCGTCTCCAAGCGCCACGTGCGGATCATCCCCCGCAACGGCAAGGTCTTCGCCGTCGACCAGAGCTCGACGAACGGCACGTTCCTCGGAAAGGCAGGCGGCCAGCGCATCACGGAGGTGCAGCTCAAGAGGGGAGACGTGTTGGTATTGGCGGACGACGCGGCGAGCTTCGTATATCAGGTGTGATTGGAACGATGAACGATGAAGGATGAACGATGAACAAAAGCACGACCCATCGCATGCGCTCGTTCATCGTTCATCTTTCCTCGTTCATCTTTCTGCTCGCTCTCGCACTGAGCGGGCATGCCCAGGACGCCGTTGTTATCAACCCTGAACCGCCCGGATGTTCCCTCGGCTTCTTCGCGGCGGACGTCTGCAGCGAGGGCTCCATCGGCGACGGCGCGGTGACCACGTTCTCCGCGCTGACGAAGGACGAGGTCGCGGCCATGGTCGAGGCGGCGGCGGCTTCGCTGGCGGTGGATACGGCGACCATCGCGGTGGTGGACCGGGCGGGTCGACCGCTCGCTGTATTTCGGCAGCTGCATGCGGATTCGAACAATGATGATCTGGCGGTGGGCCTGGCCCGGACGGCGGCGTTCTTCAGCCACAACCAGGCGCCGCTCTCCTCGCGCACAGTGCGCTTCATCAGCGGCGTGCACTTTCCGCCGGGCGTGGTCAACGCCAGCAACGCGGCGCTGTACGGCATCGAGAACACGAACCGCGGCTGCGACCTCAACATCAAGTGGAACACCACGCTCACCTCCAGCCAGTGCGTGCCGCGGGCCCGGTCGTTCCGGAACAGCGGCCTGCCGTGCGACTTTTCCAGCCGGGCCGGCTGCGGGCCGGGCATCGTCACCGGCAAGCAGCAGCCGGACGACAGGCCGTATCCGCAGACCATCGCCAACCGCGCCGTCAACGCGGGCGGCATCCCGCTCTATCGCATTCCGGCCGCGGGTCTCACCGGCGTCACGGAAGGGCGCGTCTCGCTCGGCAAGGTGGTGGGCGGGATCGGCGTGGCCGGCATCGCCGGCGATCCGCAACTGGCCGAGTTCGCGGCCGTCACCGGCTCCTTCGGCGCGCTCAATCAGAACAAAGGGGCGATCGTGCCGGTGCCGCGGTATCCGCTGCCGGAGCCGGGCAATGTCTTCATCGACGGCATCCGCCTCCCGTTCCTCGGCAATGACCAGCGGCTGACGTTCAACAGCGACGGCCTCCCCATCGGTCTGGAGCGTCCGGACGGCACGTCGGCCGGCAGCACGGCCGGCGCATTCGTCTTCGGCCCGAGCGATGGCGGCTGCGCGGCGAACGGCTATCTGGCCGGGCCGTACGCGGGCGGCTCGCTCTCCCTGGCCGACGTCGACGGCATCGTGCAAAGGGCGGTGGCGGCGGCGAAGAAGACGCGCGGCGGAATCCGCCTGCCGCTGGACAGCTACGCCCGGATGGTCATCTCCGTCTCCGACCTGGAAGGCAACATCCTCGCCCTCTACCGGATGCCGGATGCGACCGTGTTCTCCATCGACGTCGCCGTGGCCAAGGCGCGCAACGTGGTCTACTTCAGCACCGACGCGACGGACCTGCCCGGCGTGCCGAGCGGCACCGCGGTGACGAACCGCACCATCGGCTTCGGCGCGCAGCCGCTCTATCCGCCGGGCATCGACTCCAACGTGTCGGACGTCGGGGCCGGCCCGTTCTTCGACCTCTTCCTCTTCGACCTGGCCAATCCCTGTTCGCAGGGCTCGCAGCCGCCGAATCCAAATCAATCCGGCATCGTCTTCTTCCCCGGCGCGACGCCGCTCTACAACGGCAACACCCTGGTCGGCGGCCTCGGCGTCTCCGGCGACGGCGTGGAGCAGGACGACTACGTGACCTACCTCGCGGCCGGCTCCTTCCTGCCGCCGAAGAGCAAATGGGCGGACCGGATCAAGGTGGAGAAGGTCCGTCTGCCGATGTTCAAGTTCCCCCGGCATCCCGAAGGCGTCACCGAGTGCGGGGGGAAGCCGTGCTCCTGAGCTCGGGTGTCATCCTGAGGCGCGAAGACGCCGGAGGATCCGTACCGATCTTGCGGTTGCTGGTTACTGGTTGCTGGTTGCTGGTAGCCCTGGCGGCAATGGGGCAGGAAGACGCGCCGCCCATCTTCACCGATGTCGTGCCGTTCGCGATCAGCGGTACGTCGACGCCGAACACTCTGGTCACGGTCGTCATCGAAGGCTCCGGCCAGGGGCAGGCCACCTCGGATGCCGTTGGCCATTGGCAGCTGCTGTGGACCGCGCCGCTGAAGACCGGCACCTACGTGGCGACGGTCACCGCCGGCAGCACGACGAGCTCCCAGCTGATCCGCGTGCAGTTGCCGGGGCTCGTGCAGCGGCAGTCGGGCATCGAAGAGTCGGTGCGCTACGCGGAGCCGCTGCCGCTCACCCAGGACCCCTACATCGAGATGACCGACCGCTGGCGGATCGTGCCGCCCGCCTACGAGCTGGACGAGGCAACGCGGGGGCGCGCCATCGGCACCAAGGGCGGCACGCTCGATCCGTACAACCGGAACCTCTTCAAGGGCGACCTCCCCATCTTCGGGCCGGACTGGTTCCTGGTCCTGACCGGCATCAGCGACTCGCTGGCCGAATCGCGCACCGTGCCGACGCCGTCCGGGGTGAGCGCCGTCAAGCCGGGCAGCATCAGCTTCTTCGGCGACGACGACCAGGGCGTCTTCAACCAGAACCTCGACTTCTCCTTCGACCTCTTCCAGGGGAACACCGCCTTCAAGCCGGTGACGCAGCGGGTCAAGGCGACGCTGATCTTCAACCTGAACCTGGTGAAGGTGGCGGAGAACGGCATCCTCAAGCCGGATGTTCGCCGAGGAACGCGCCGCAACGATGCGGACATCGCGCTGCAGGAGCTCTTCTACGAGCGCAAGCTGGCCGACCTTTCGCCGAACTACGACTTCCTCTCCTTCCGGGCCGGCATCCAGCCCTTCAACAGCGACTTCCGCGGCTTCGTCTTCAACGACACGAACCTCGGTTTCCGCCTCTTCGGCAACTGGCGCTCCAACCGCTTCCAATACAACCTCGCCGCCTTCGACCGGCTGGAGAAGGACACCAACTCCGGCCTCAACACCCTGGAGCGGCGCGACCAGCAGGTCGGCATCGCGAACGTCTACTGGCAGGACTTCCTCGTCCACGGCTACACGCAGCAGTTCTCCCTGCACCTGCTGCACGACGACGCCTCGTTCCACTACGACAAGAACGGCATCCTGGTCCGCCCCGCGCCGGTCGGCGTCTTCACGCCGCACGAGATCAACGCGGCGTACATCGGCGAGGCCGGACTGGGGCACATCGGCCGCTTCAACATCGACCAGGCCGTCTACTTCGTCTTCGGCCGCGACTCGCTCAATCCGATCGCCGGCCCCGACCCGGAGCTGAAGGACAAGGATGCGGTGCGCATCGCCGCCGGCATGGCCGCGGTCGAGGTCTCGTACGACCGCGACTGGCTCCGCCCGCGCCTGGCGCTGTTCTACGCGACGGGGGACCGCAACCCGCGCGACCGCACCGCGCGCGGCTTCGACTCGATCTTCGACGCCCCCGCCTTCGCCGGCGGAGGCTTCTCCTTCTTCAACCGCCTCGGCATCCGCCTGGCCGGCACCGGCGTCGCCCTCGTGGAGCGCGGCTCGCTGCTCACGTCATTGCGCAGCTCGAAGGACGAGGGCCAGCCGAGCTACGTGAACCCCGGCGTGCAGATCGCCAGCGCCGGCCTCGACGCCGACGTCACGCCGCGCCTGAAGGCGATCTTCACCGCGAACTACATCCGCTTCGACACGACGAAGCCGGTGGAGGAGGTCCTCTTCCAGGGCAACATCCACAAGGAGCTCGGCACCGACATCTCGCTGGGCCTCAAGTACCGCCCGTTCCTCAACCAGAACGTGGTGGTGGTGGGCGGCGCCGCGGCCTTCCTGCCAGGCAAGGGGTTCAAGGACATCTACGAGAGCCAGGGGACGCTGTACCACGTGTTTGCGAATCTGATTTTGACGTTCTGAAAGGGAGGATGCGTATGCGGCTCGCACTGGCCTTCCTGTTCGTCCTCGCGGGGCAAGCCGCGAGCGCCGGCTTCCTCAACTGCCATCAG
>DASYMJ010000204.1:0-5448 GCA_036009105.1 Thermoanaerobaculia bacterium
ATTCACGTCCGTGGGCGACCTGAAGCGGAAGCTGATGCGCTACATCCATTCACACAACCTCAACGCTAAACCTATCAAATGGAGCTACGCTGATCCCCGTCGTCGGATCGCTGCCACTTCGTCCGTTACAGGCCACTAGTACGGGATGCGCGACGCTGATGATCGCCGCCGGCGGGCTGTGTCTGGTGATCACGCTGGTTACGCTGATCGCCGGTGAAAACAACGTGTGGGGACTCGTTCTCTTGTCCACGCTCTTCCTCATCGTCGGCATTCTGATTTTCCGGTCCCAGAAGCCGACCTACCACGTCGTTCTCGCCTCGTCCTCCGGCGAGCGGCAGGGGCTGACTTCTCAAGACGAGCCGCTCGTCAACCGCGTGATTGGAGCAATCACCGACGCGATCATCTATCGAGGCTGATCGCGCCCGGACTGGCGCACCTCTGCTACCCTCCGGAACGCGTGCTGACCCGTCTTTTTCAGCTGGTTCTTCGGCATGGCGCACCTCTCGTGGCGCTCAATGTCTTTCTCGAGCAGATCGGCGCGCCGATTCCGGCGGTGCCGACGCTGGTCGTCGCCGGCGCGCTCACGCGCAGCGGGCAGTTGAGCGTGACGGCGGTAATGCTCTTCTCCGTCGCCGCATCCCTCCTGGCGGACTGGATCTGGTTCCTGTTGGGGCGGCGCTACGGCTATCGCGTGCTGCGCGTCCTCTGCCGCCTCTCCCTCTCGCCCGATTCGTGCGTGCGGGATACGGAAGCGAAGTTCGAGCGGTGGGGGATGAAGTCGCTGCTGGTGGCGAAGTTCGTTCCCGGCTTCTCCACCGTCGCGCCGCCGCTGGCGGGGGCGGGCGGGCGGAGCACGGTGGAGTTCCTCATCTACGACGGGCTCGGCGCCGCGATCTGGGCGGGGGCGGCGGTGGCGGCGGGGCGCGCGTTCCACCGCGCGATCCACGTCGTGCTGCAGCGCATCGAAGACCTGGGCGGGTGGGCGCTGCTCTTCCTCGGCAGCATGCTGGCGCTGGTCATCGTCTTCAAGTGGTGGCAGCGGCGGCGGTTCATCATGATGCTGCGCATGTCGCGCATCTCCGTCGATGAGCTCAAGGCGATGCTCGACAGCGGCCGCACGCCGGTCGTCCTCGACGTGCGCACCCCGTCCGCGCGCAAGCACGATCCGCGGCGCATCCCCACCGCCATCGTGGCGAATCAGGAACAGATCGAAGAGCGGGTGCGCGACCTGAAGCCGGACGAAGAGATCATCCTTTACTGTACGTGACCAAACGAGGCATCAGCGGCCCGTGTGGCGCGCAAGCTCATCGACGAAGGGTTCACCCTGGTCCGTCCGCTCGCGGGCGGCCTCGACGCCTGGGTCGACGCCGGCTACGACGTGGAGGCAGCATGAGTGAATCGACCTACATCCACGGCACGAGCGAGGAGGAGCAGCGCCGCCTCTCCCTGATGAACGACGTGCTGCTCAATACCTCTTCACTGCGCGAGCTGGCGTTGCGCGGCGACGAGCGCATCCTCGACTTCGGCTCCGGCCTGGGCCAGTTCACGCGCTCCATGGCTCGCGCCGTGCCGCGCGGCAGCGTGGTGGGCATCGAGCGGGACGACGTGCAGCGCGCCTCCGCGCAACGCCTGGCCGCGCAGTCGGGCGAAGCGAACCTCGTGGAGTGGCGCGCCGGCGACGTCCTCGCCCTCGACCTGGGCGAGGAGTGGGGCACGTACGACGTGGCCCATACCCGCTTCGTGCTGGAGCACGTGCCCGATCCGCTGCGCGTGGTGAAGACGATGCTGCGCGCCGTGCGGCCGGGCGGCCGGATCGTGCTGGCGGACGACGATCACGGCCTGATGCGCCTCTGGCCCGAGCCGCCCGGCTGGTCGGACGTCTGGCGGGCCTACATCCGCACCTATGACCGCATCGGCAACGACCCGATCGTCGGCCGCCGGCTGGTCGAGCTCCTGCATCAGGCCGGCGCCCGGCCGAAGCGCAATGCCTACATCTTCTTCGGCGGCTGCGCCGGCATGGACTACTTCGACGTCCTCACCGCCAACATGCTCGGCGTGGTGCAATCGGCGCGGGAGACGATCCTGGCCATGAGCTTGTTCGATGAGGCGCTGTTCGATGTGGTGGTCCGCGAATACCGCGAGTGGGCGAGGCGGCCGGACGCGGCGGTCTGGTTTGCGATGTCGTGGGCGGAGGGGGTGAAGAAGAATTGAAAATGAAAAATTGAAAATTGAAAACGACGCTTCATGCCGCTCTCTGCAAGGCGCAACCTTTTTTTCAATTTTCAATTTTCAATTCTCAATTCGAGTCCGGCGCCAGCCGGACGCGACAAGGGCACGCCCCATGCACTTCCGGACCGCGATGGCAACAGCAGTCCTTGCGGTCGACGAGCACACCATTCGTTTTTATCAGGATGCCCTCGGGCGGCTGGACAAGGACCGCGTGCCGTACCTGGTCGGCGGGGCGTACGCCTTCGCCCGGTATACCGGGATCGAGCGGCATACGAAGGACTTCGACATCTTCATCCGCCGCGGCGACTACGAGCGGGCGGCGAAGGTCCTGCGCGAGGCGGGCTACGAGGCGGAGCTGACCTTTCCGCACTGGCTGGGCAAGGCGTTCAAGGGCGATGACTTCATCGATCTGATCTTCAGCGCCGGCAACGGCGTGGCGGAAGTGGACGAGCTCTGGTTCGAGCATCAGGTACCCGAAACCGTGCTCGGGATGCCGGTGGGCCTGATTCCGGCCGAGGAGATGATCTGGTCGAAGGGTTTGATCATGGAGCGGGAGCGCTTCGACGGCGCCGACGTGGCGCACGTGATCAAAGCGGTCGGGCACAAGCTCGACTGGAAGCGCCTGATCGGCCGCTACGCGCATCTGTGGCGCGCTCTCTATGCGCACCTCGTCCTCTTCGGCTTCATCTATCCCGCGCACCGCTCCCAGGTGCCGCGCTGGGTGATGGACGAGCTGGGGAATCGCATCGCGCAGGAGACGCGGCAGTCGGACTCCGACGACAAGACGTGCTACGGCACCATCATCTCCCGCCAGCAGTACCTGAAGGACATCACCGAGTGGGGCTACAAGGATGCGCGCCTCAAGCCGCTGGGGAACATGTCGGCGGATGAGATCGCGCACTGGACCGCGGGCATCGCCCTCGACGGAGCGAAGTAAATGGGCCAGCGCGAGCAGCTCCGCATCGCCGCGGTGGGCGACATCCATGTGAAGAAGACCGGCACCGGCTCCTTCCACGAGCTCTTCACGCGCGCCACCGCCGCGGCGGATGTGATCCTGCTCTGCGGCGATCTCACCGACTACGGCGCGGTGGAAGAGGCGAAGGTGCTGGCCAAAGAGATCACGACCTCGCTGCGCATCCCGGCCATCGCCGTCCTCGGCAACCATGACTTCGAGATGGGACACGCGGACCAGATCAAGGCCATCCTGCAGGAGGCAGGCGTCACCATGCTCGACGGCGACGTGACGGAAGTGGAAGGCGTCGGCTTCGCCGGCGTGAAGGGCTTCTGCGGCGGCTTCGGCCGGCGCGCCCTGGGCGCGTGGGGCGAGGAGATGATCAAGAAGTTCGTGCACGAGACGGTCGAAGAGGCGCTGAAGCTGGAAGCCGCTCTGGCCCGGCTGCGCACGCCGCAGAAGATCGCCGTGCTGCACTACTCGCCCATCCAGGCCACCTGCGCCGGCGAGCCGCTGGAGATCATGCCGTTCCTCGGCTCGTCGCGGCTGGAAGAGCCGATCGACCGCTACCGCGTGACGGCCGTCTTCCACGGCCATGCCCATCGCGGCTCGCCGGAGGGACGGACCAAGGGGAACGCGCCGGTTTACAACGTGGCCATGCCGCTGCTCATCGCCGGGGCGCCGGATGAGCAACCTTTCCGCGTCGTCGAAGTCCCGATCGGCGAGCCGGCGTGGTCGGCGTCATAATTCGCTTCGTGAAACATCCCGCCTTTCCGAACGGCGTCACGCGCGACGACCTCATCGCCTGGTTCCGGGAGGGCCGCGCGCGCACGCGTGAAGTCTTCACCATCCCCAGGGCGGATATGTACTACGAGCGGCCGATCGCGCTGCGCAATCCGATCGTTTTTTACGAAGGGCACCTGCCGGCGTTCTCGATCAATACGCTGATGAAGCTGGGCCTCGAGCGCAACGGCATCAACGAAGACTATGAGACGCTGTTCGCGCGGGGCATCGATCCGGAGGACGAGGCGGGGGTGAAGGATCCGGCATCGCTCTGGCCCACGCGCGACGCGGTGCAGGCGTACGGCGCGGAGGCGGATGCGATCCTGGAGCGCGCGCTGTGCGACGGCCCCATCGAGGATGACGCGGTGCCGCAGCTGCGCGGGGCCGAGGCGGCGTTCGCGATCCTGGAGCACGAGCAGATGCATCAGGAGACGCTGCTCTACATGTTCCACAACATGGGGCATGAGGCGAAAGTGGCCAGAGCGCCGCTGATGCGCCCCTCACCTCCAGCCCCTCTCCCCGCACGGCGGGAAGAGGGTGGCCGAAGGCCCGGTGAGGGGCGCGTCAACATCCCCGCCGGCGTCGTCACCCTCGGCGCCGAGCGCGAGGCCATCGGCTTTGCGTGGGACAACGAGCTGCCCTCGCTGCGCGCCGAGGTGCCGGAGTTCTCCATCGATACGCACAGCGTCACGAATCGCGACTTCATGCAGTTCGTGGAAGCGGGCGGCTATCGCGATGCCTCGCTGTGGAGCGGGAGGAACTGGCAGTGGGTGGCCACGACGGGCGTGCGGCATCCGCACTTCTGGCTCGAGCGCGGCGGCGGGTGGTATTGGCGGGGGATGTTCGAGCTGATCCCGTTGCCGATGGACTGGCCGGTTTACGTCACGTTCGCCGAGGCGGAGGCGTATGCGCGGTGGAAAGGGAGGCGGGTGCCGAGCGAGGCGGAGTATCACCGCGCGGCGTACGGAACGCCCTCCGGCGAAGAGCGCATCCAGCCGTGGGGGAACGAGCTGCCGGACCCCGCGCGCGGCAACTTCGGCTTCGCGAACTGGGATCCGGTGCCGGTGGGCTCGTATCCGGCCGGCGCGAGCGCGTGGGGCGTGCACGACCTGGCCGGCAACGGCTGGGAGTGGACCTCCAGCATCTTCGACGGCTTCCCCGGTTTCCAGCCGACGCCGTCCTATCCCGTCTACTCCAGCGACTTTTTTGACGGCGAGCATTACGTCCTGAAGGGCGCCTCCCCTGCCACCGCCCCCGAGCTGATCCGCCGCTCGTTCCGCAACTGGTTCCGGCCGACGTATCCCTACGTCTACGCGACGTTCCGCCTCGTGCGTTGAGCGGGTGCGCGTCATGCACGCATCCACGTGCATGGAAACGAAAGTCTACCAAGCGAAGTCGTTCAACCTTTCGGACCTGCAAGGGATCTCCAATAAGACGCTGGAGATGCACTTCAAGCTCTACGAGGGGTACGTCCAGAACACGAA
>DASYMJ010000205.1:0-32877 GCA_036009105.1 Thermoanaerobaculia bacterium
GCCGGAGACGCTGGAACTGCTCGCCGCCTGCGCGCGCAGGAACGTGGAGCCGATGGACGCGCTGCGCATCGCGGCCGGGACGCTGTCCATGGGCGGAGGGGAGGGGGCGGACATCGTCGCGAAGTTCGCCACGATCGTCGCTGCGTATGCACGGCTGCAGAGTGGACGCGAGCCGCTCGCGCCGCGACGCGAGCTGCGCCACGCCGCCAACTATCTGTACATGCTCTCCGGCAAGGAACCGTCCGAAGAGCGGGTGCGGGGCATGGAGACGTACCTGAACACCGTCGTCGATCACGGCCTCAACGCTTCGACGTTCACCGCCCGCGTCATCACCTCGACAGGATCGGACCTCGTTTCGGCGGTGGTCGGCGCTGTCGGCGCGCTGAAGGGACCGCTGCACGGCGGCGCCCCGGGGCCGGCGCTGGACATGGTGTTCGAGATCGGCGACGCCTCGCGCGCCGAGGAGGTGCTGCGGGGAAAGATCGAGGCGGGGGAGAAGCTGATGGGCTTCGGCCACCGCGTCTACAAGGTGCGCGACCCCCGCGCCGACGTACTGGCCCAGGCCGCGGAGCGGATGTTCACCCGCGGCGGCGACATGCACCTCTACGAGCTCGCCCGCGCCGTGGAGCGCACGGCCATCCGCCTGCTGGAGGAGTACAAGCCCGGCCGCCGGCTGCAGACGAACGTGGAGTTCTACACCGCGCTGCTGCTGCATGGGCTGGGGCTGGAGGTGCCGCTCTTCACGCCGACGTTCGCCGTGAGCCGCGTGGCGGGCTGGATCGCCCACTGCTTCGAGCAGCGCCAGACAAACCGCATCATCCGCCCGCAGTCGGTGTACGTGGGGCCAAGGGACAGGGCGATGGCCGTGACTACCGCAGCTGGAAGATGAGGTACTCCTCGTCGCGGTAGCGCAGCACGGCCCGCGTCTTGAGCATCGCGGTCACGACGCGGTCCGTCTCGGCCGGCACTTCGAGCACGAGCTCGCTCTCGATCGGCGTCAGGAGCTGGTGGCCAACCCGGTACCACTTCTTGCGCAACACGACATACGCGATGCCTCGCGCGCGCAGCTCGGCGTGCAGCGCGTCGGGCGTGGGGAAGCGGGCCAGCCACTTCGCGATGCGCGGGCCGTCCAGGTTGCCGCCGGCGATGAAGGGGCGGTCGAGGTAGTACGTCTCGTTCTCGCCGAGGAGGAGCACGCGGGCGTTGCGCGGCGTCTGGCGGGCCAGCCAGGCGTACGGCTTGGCGAAGGGACGCTGGCGCGTCACGTACTGGCCCGCCGTCTCGCTGCCGGCGAGGTACGGCAGCACGTCGTAGTCGTGGAAGGAGAAAAGGACCAGGACGAGCTGCGCGGCGAGCGCGACCGACACGATGGCGCCGAAGACGGCGCGGAGGGGCGGCCGGACGTCATGCCACGCCTCGCCGAGCAGCGCCGCGCCGGCGATGGCCAGCGGCGCGGCGCCGTTGATGATGTTGCGCGAGCCGGGACCGATGGTGAGCAGGATCGGCATCTGGATCGCGCCGATCAGCGCCAGATCGCGGGCCGTCGCGTCGCGCGAGCGGAGGGCGAGCAGGCCGGCCAGGAACGAGGCGGCGAGGAGGATGCCGAGCGACTCGTCGGCCACGCGCGCGTCGAAGACGTCCGCGCCGGTCACCAGGTCCAGCCAGCCGGACTCGCCGCGGTAGCTCTGCACGGCGGGCGCGTCCGGCAGCAGCAGCGGCGCGACCGGCGAGCCGGTCCAGATCGCGTTGCGCAGGTAAAAGAACCCGCCGGCCGCGATGACGATGAGCGCGGCCTTCCACAGAACGCGCGGCTCGCGGCGGTGCCGCCACGTCATGAGCAGCGCCAGCGCGGCGACGAACGGCACGGCCGTGTATTTGGCGGCGATCGCGCCGCCGGCCGCGGCGAAGGCGACAACGAAGTCCGAACGCTCGCGCGACTCGAGCCAGCGGTGATAGCGCTCCACGGCCAGCGCGAGCAGGCCGAGCACGCCCCACTCGTTGAAGGACCAGCCGGCGATGAGCATCAGGGCCGGCGTCCAGGCCAGCACGAGCACCGGCCACCATCCCGCCCGCGGCGCGATGCGCGAGGCGAGGCGGTGGATCGCCGCCAGCGCGGCGAGGTAGAGCGCGAAATGGACGAGCTTCGCCGCGATGCCGCCGCCCAGGAGCAGCGCGGCGAGGTCGGTGCACTGGAAGGCCATGGCCAGGTACGAATTGGAGTTGAGCGGCAGCTCCACCATCCGGCCGTACAGCTCGTACGCATGCGGCACGGCCAGCTTGTAAATCAGCTCGTCGGGGGCATTGACCGGTGCGATGGCCGCGACGAGCGCGAGCAGGATGGGCGGCGCGAGCAACCAGGAGGGGCGATCAGCGATCGGCGGTCGGCGTGGGTCAGCGACCGGCGATCGGTTGTCGGCGATCAGGAGAACGATGCCGGCCAGCGCGGCGGCGTGGGTCACGATCACGATCGGACGGACGGAGATCCAGGCAACGAGCGCGATCAGCGTGCCGAAGAGGGGCAGGCCCACAAGGAAGCGATCCAAAAACCCGGATCGCGGATCGCGGATCGCCGATCGCCCCACCGCATAACACGCCAGCACCACGGCCGCCGCGGCCAGCAAAGCGCCGCCCGTTTCGCGCAGCACGACGCGCGCGGGCACGAAGCGCTGCAGGAAGAGCGCGGTCAGCGCCGCGGCCACGATCACCGCGCCCACGGCGAGGGCCTGGGAGCGCTGCAACCTCTCCCCTTCCGCTCCGTATCGATCTTCCGGGGAACCGATCATGCTGGCTCTGATGATGACATTGTTCGCTCTCCTGCTCTCCGCGGTCGTCTGCATCGCGCTGGTCGGTGCAGCGCTCTGGGTGGTGAAGACGGCGCTTCATCTCGCGCTCCTGCCGCTCAAGCTCCTCCTCTTTCCGGTGCTCGCCATCTTCGTGCTGGTGAAACTGGTGCTGGTGGCGGCCATCGTGGCCGTCGCCGCGGCGGTGCTCATCCCCCTCGCCATCCTGGTGGCGCTCGTCGCGCTGCCGGTCATGGCTTGCATCGCGGCCATCGCGGCGGCCGCGTGAGCCGGTTTCAACCGGACGGGGCAGGATTCTTGCGTGCAGCTTTTCCCCTCGTGCAAGTTCCCTCTCCCGAAACAGTTGGCGATACCCGTCCGCGCGCGCTCGTCGTCGATGACGATGACCCCATCCGCACCATGCTCACCAAGCTGATGGAGCGTCAGAACCTCGACGTGGACCAGGCCCGCGACGGCGAGGAAGCCATCGCCCGCATCGATGAGGACGGCTACTCCGTGATCCTCCTCGACCTGATGATGCCGCGCGTCGACGGCTTCGGCGTGCTGCGCTACATGAGCGAGCACCACCCCGAGAAGCTGCGCTGCACGATCATCGCCTCGGCCGTCCCGGAGAGCGAGATCCTCCGCCTCTTCGACGTGCCGGTCTACAAGATTCACCCCAAGCCGTTCGACATGGCGCGCCTGATCGCCGACGTGCGGCAGTGCGCGAACCCGAACGCGATCTAGGCGGCAAATGCTATAAGGCGCCCCAATGCCGCAAACGCCGCACGTGGAGCGCCACTTCACCTCCAGCCTGATCGTCCGCGACGTCGTCATCGGCATGGCGGACGGCCTCACCGTCCCCTTCGCGCTCGCCGCCGGCCTGTCCGGTGCGGTCAACCACGCGGACATCATCGTCACCGCCGGCCTGGCCGAGATCGCGGCCGGCTCCATCGCCATGGGGCTGGGCGGCTACCTCGCCGCCAAGAGCGACGCGGAGCATTACCAGGCCGAGCAGCGCCGCGAGCAGCAGGAGGTGGTGGAGAAACCGCGCGAGGAGATGGACGAGGTGGCGGACATCTTCCGCGCCTACGGCATCGCCGACGAGCACATCCACCCGGTCGTGAACGCGATGCGCAACCGGCCGAAGGAATGGGTCGACTTCATGATGCGCTTCGAGCTCGGCCTGGAAAAGCCCGACCCCGCCCGCGCCCGCACCTCGGCCGCGGTGATCGCCGGCGCGTACACGGTGGGCGGCCTGGTGCCGCTCCTGCCCTACATGATCGTGAACAGCGTGACGAGGGCGATGGGCGTGTCGGTGATCGTGACCCTCATCGCGCTCTTCATCTTCGGCTGGGTGAAGGGGACGTTCACCGGCGCCAGGCCGCTCAAGAGCGCGCTGCAGACGACGATCACCGGCGGCCTGGCGGCGGCCGCGGCGTTCCTGATTGCGAGGGCGATCGCGTAGCGCTTCGCACCCGTCATCACGTTTTCCAGATCACGATGCGGTCCCACAGCAACCGCCGGAACACTTTCCACAGCACCTCCCGCGCGTTGCGCGGCCGGCCGGGCCAGGGGATGGCCACCAGCGTATCGACCCGAGCGCGGCCGGGGAAGCGGCGGATGATGCCGCCCGCGGTCCAGTAGATGTGCTGCACGTCGTAGTCGTCGGTGAGGCCGCGCCCCTCGACGACGCGGCGCTGCATCGCGTCCGGCAGCAGGAGCAGGCCGCGGACGGCGTAGTGCGGGTCGGGTTTCCAGAGGAAGCGCAGTCGCGCCGGCGTCGTGATCATCACCTGGCCGCCCGGCTTGAGGATGCGCATCATCTCTTTGGCCGCACCGGAAGCGTCGGGCAGATGCTCGATCGTTTCGAGGCAGAGCACCGCGTCAAAGGACGCGTCTTTGAACGGCAGAGTTGCCGCCGAGGCGAGCACCTGATCGACCGGAAGTTTCGTGCGGGCGCGGAGGGAAGCGAGCTCGGAGTTGAAGACGACATCCGCGGCAACCACGCGAATGCGATCCGCGTTCGCGAGAGCCAGGCCCACGCCGCCGTTTCCCGCGCCGAGGTCGAGGATGCGGAGGTCGCGGTTGGGGTATTTGGAGGCGAAGTAGGCGGCGAGCTCGACCCCTTCCTCGAAGCGCTGGTGGGCAAAGTCGACGTTGCAGCGGTAGTGCGGCTGGTCGCGGCCGACGGAGCGCTCCACGCCGGCCAGCGCCACCTCGCGGTAGAGCGCCCGGAGGGCGTCCCAATCGGTCCGCATCGCCCGCGGTTGTATCACGGAATTTCGACTGCCGGCCCGCGCTTGCGTGCGGCATGCGGGGATCCCACGGCTGGGGCGAGTTGCAGCGCGGTGACAAGCGCGCGCTGATCGACGCCGTCGTCAGCGGCAAGGCGCCGCGCGGCCCGCTGCATCTCGAGCTCGACCTCACCGACCGCTGCAACGTCGACTGCTACTTCTGCAACCAGATGGACGTGCGGACGAAGGAGCAGATCCCCTACGAGCGCATCATCGAGATCCTCGACGAGACCGCCGCCACCGGCCTCCGCTCGGTGCGCCTGGCCGGCGGCGGCGACCCGCTCTTCCATCGCCAGATCGATCAGGTGGTGGATGCCATCCACGAGCGCGGCCTCGTCGTCGACAACATCACCACGAACGGCCTCGGCCTGACGCCGTCGCTCGCCCGCAAACTCGTGGACGGCGGCACGCGCGAGGTGCTCTTCTCCCTCAACGCGGCAGACGCCGCCGACTACGCGCGGATGATGCAGGTCAAGCCGGCGATCTTCGACAAGGTCATCGCCAACATCGCCTACCTCCTCTCCATCCGCGGCCCGAAACGCCAGCCGTTCGTGGTCGTGCAGTTCCTCCTCGACCGCGGCAACTACGCCCGCCTTCCCGAGATGTACGACCTCGGCAAACGCCTCGGCGCGGACGTGGTCGCCATCAACACCATCACCGAGATCCCCCACGACCGCATCGACGCCTCCATCCTGCTCACCCCGGAAGATCGCGAGCTGCTGCGCGAGCCGCTGCGCGCGGTGCTGGAGGCGGACCGCGGCCGCGGCCTGCTGCAGATCTGCTTCCCCCGCCAGGAGCTGAACTCGCTCGTGCAGGAGCTCTCGGCCGAGCTGTCGACCTCCGTCTCCACCGGCTTCACCACGGCGGATACGTTCCGCGACGAGAACGGCTTCTGCTTCTTCGGCTACTACTCCGCCGTGGTGCGCGGCAACGGCGACATGTACCCCTGCTGCATGCTCCTCAATCCCGACTACAAGCCGCTCGGCAACGCGATGGAAGGCCGCTTCGGCGACCAGTGGCAGGGCACCGGCTTCAAGACGCTGCGCCACGAGATGCGCGAGGTTCTCCTGGCCGGCGGCGCCGCCGAGCACCAGCCCGGCCGCTTCGCGACGCTCACCCCGGAATGCGTCAACGCCCACGCCTGCGGGCTGAAGAACATGTACTTCCGCTCCGACCGCGAGTTCTATGCAGACCTCGGCACCGCCCTGGACGATGTGCGCAAGAAAGAGGTCCGCTTCCTCGGCTCACGGCAGCAGCTGGCCCGCGCGCTCCAGCGGCTGAAGCATCGCCATCCGCGTTTGAAGCGCGCTTACGACGCGCTCGCTTCGCGCTCACCGCGTTTACGCGCCTGGCTAAAGCGCCGCCTATCGGTACGGTAAATGTAGGGCCGGCTCTCAGCCGGCCCGTCATCAACGGATCGCTGGGCCGGCTGAGAGCCGGCCCTACATCTACCGCCCCGAATATTGCTTCTCGTAGAACGCCTTGTACTCCGCGCTGCGCTCCTTGATGCCGCGCCACCACGCCTCGTTCTCGCGATACCAGCGCACGGTGCGCTCCAGCGCCGCATCAAAGTTCGTGTCGCAGCGGAAGCCGAGGTTCTCCAGCTTCTTCGTATCGAGCGAATAGCGGCGGTCGTGCCCCTGCCGGTCGCCCACCGGCTTGATGAGCGACTCCGGCTTGCCCACCAGCCCCAGGATCCGCAGCGTGATCTCCCGGTTCTCCAGCTCGTTGCCGCCGCCGATGTTGTACGTCTCGCTGTTGGTCCCGTGGTCGATGAGGTAGTCGACCGCGGCGCAGTGGTCCTCCACGAAGAGCCAGTCGCGCACGTTGCGGCCGTCGCCATAGAGCGGCAGCGGCTGGTCGTCGATGGCGTTCGTGACGAAGAGCGGGATCAGCTTCTCCGGGTACTGCCACGGCCCGAAGTTGTTCGAGGCGCGCGTCACGATCACCGGCAGGCCGTAGGTCTGCGCGTACGCGTAAGCCATCCGGTCGCCTCCGGCCTTCGAGGCCGAATACGGGTTGCGCGGATTGAGCGGATCGGTCTCCCGGAACGAGCCGGAGTCGATGGAGCCGTACACCTCGTCGGTGGAGATCTGGATGAAGCGGCGCAGCTTCGGCGCGTGCTTGCGCGCCTCCTCGAGCAGGACGAGCACGCCGTGGACGTCGGTCTCGATGAAGGTGCCGGCCTCCATCAGCGAGCGGTCGACGTGCGTCTCGGCGGCGAAGTTGACCACGACCTCCACGCCGCTGCCGTCGACGCCCTTATAGGCCTCCGCCACGGCGGCCGGATCGGCGATGTCGCCCTGCAGGAAGCGGTAGTTGGGCCGCCCCTCGTACTCGGCCAGGTTCTCCCGGATGCCGGCGTAGGTGAGCTTGTCGAGGTTCACGACGCTGGCGTCGCTGCCGTACTTGTTGAAGAGGAATCGGATGAAGTTCGATCCGATGAAACCGGCGCCGCCGGTGACGAGGTATCGCATGGCGGCGCGCAATCTACACGAAGCGGTCTCCATCCACAAACCCCGCTAGAATCGCGGCCCCATGCCGTTTTCCGCCCTTCGCCGCGAGCTCCGGGAGCTCTTCCGCCTGGCCCTGCCGCTCTCCGCGGCGGGCGCCGGCACGCAGCTGATGGCGCTCGTCGACATCGCCGTCATCGGCCGCCTTGGCGCGCGCGAGCTGGGCGGCTCGGGCCTGGCCACCGCCATCTTCTTCTCCATCACCGTCCTCGGCATGGGCATCTCCCTCGGCGTCGACCCGATGATCGCCCAGGCGGTCGGCGCCGGCGACCGGGTGCGGGCCCGCCACGTGATGTGGCAGGGCATCTGGCTGTCCCTGATCGTCGCCGCCGTGCTGACCATCCCCCTGCTGTTCGCCCCGACCCTGCTGGAGCTCTTCGGCATCGCGCCGGACCTGGTCGCGCCGGCGCGGAGCTTCCTCCACGTGCGGACGTTCAGCCTCGCGCCGTTCCTCATCTTCCTGATCCTGCGCGCCTATCTGCAGGCGCACGGCGTCACCCGGCCCATGCTCCTCGCGGTCATCATCTGCAACGTCATCAACCTGGCGGGCGACGTCGTCTTCGTCTTCGGCGGCGGCGGGCTCCCGGCGTGGTGCGGACCGCTGCGGCGCATCCCGGCCCTCGGCGTGGCCGGCGCCGCGCTGGCCACGGTGATCGCGACCGTGATCGAGGTGGCGATCGTCGCCTTCGCCATCTGGCGCCTCCCCCTGCCGCCGCATGACGCCGGCCCGCTGCACCGCTGGACACCGCACGAGATCCTCGGCGCGCTCCGCATCGGCCTGCCGGTCGGATTGCAGATGGGCGCGGAGATCGGCATCTTCGCCCTGGTCGGCCTGCTCGCCGGACGGATCGGCACGCTGCCGCTGGCCGCGCACCAGCTCGTGCTCAGCCTGGCCTCGTTCACCTACACGATCTCCGTCGGCGTCGCCACGGCCGGCTCGGTGCGCGTGGCGCGGGCGATCGGCGCGCGCGACGCCGCCGCGACGCGCCTGGCCGGCCACGCCGCGCTCGTCGGCGGCATCGGCGTGATGACCGTCGCCGCTCTGGCTTTCGCCTTCTTCCCCCGCCCCCTGGCCCGCCTGGTCAGCGATCAGGAGGACGTGATCGCGACGGCCATCCCGCTCTTTCTGGTGGCCGCCGTGTTCCAGCTCTCGGACGGCGTGCAGGCGGTCGGCTCCGGCGCCCTCCGCGGCGCCGCCGACACCCGCTTCGCCTTCCTGGCCAACGTCACCGGCTACTGGATTATCGGCCTCCCCGTCGCCCTCCTGCTCGGCGTCTCCCTGCACATGGGCGTGGTCGGGCTGTGGTGGGGCCTCTGCGCGGGCCTCACTGTTGTGGCGGTGCTGCTGTTCCTGCGGTTCGAGCGGCTGTCGCGGAGCGAGATCGCGCCGATCCGAGGTGCCGGTACAATTCACTGATGGGTAAGCCGCGGTCGCAAACAACATTTCGAGACGAGCGAGGCACCGCCACCGAGCTCTCCGGCGGAGCTCGCACCGTCATCGCGCACGGCGCGACACCGGAAGAATCACAGCAGCGCGCGATCAGGCTATGGGACGCGCGCGATCGGCAGCTTGCGGAAGTTGCCACACATGGCGTCGACGAAGGGCTGCGGGTCGCGTTCGAGGAACTCGTCGCAACCTGGTTCTCTGCCACTGCTCATCTATCGTCTCCAATCAAGGTGATCGAGCATCAGGCATATCGCCAGATCATCGGTCTTGGACCGGCCGCCCTGCCGCTCATCCTGGAGGACCTGGCTGAGAACCGCCGGTTCTGGTTTCCCGCATTGCAGGCGATCACAGGTGAAAATCCGATCAGCGACGCCGCCGCCGGAGATGTCGACTTGATGGCGAACGCGTGGATCGAGTGGGGCCGCGCGAATCATCTGATCTGATGGATCTCACACAGGTTTTTCCAAGGCTCCGCCGGGAACAATTCGAGATCACCAGTCCCAAAGATCCGCGCTACAACTGCGTCGCGTGGGCGGCTGGCGACGTGAAACGGTGGTGGTGGCCCGGAGAGGCGCCGTTCTCCTATTGGCCGGAGGGCATTCCGCGCGAGGAGTCGGTTGCGACCTTCATCGCAGGCTTCTCGTCCCTCGGATATGAGCTCGCGGCCTCAGGAGATCTCGAGCCGGCACTCGAAAAAGTTGCCATCTTCGCTTCCGCTGACGGAGTGCCCACCCATATGGCCCGTCAACTTCCGGATGGCTCTTGGACGAGCAAACTCGGAATGCTCGACGACATCACTCACATCGACGTGCACTGCGTGGGCGGAAGCGACTACGGTGAAGTCGTTGTGTTCCTGCACCGCCCCGATCAGTAGATCAACCACGGCCGCGTGAGGTAGTCCGCGAAGGTGAGGATGAACAGCAGCCCGAGCCAGAACACCGAGGCGATGATCACGGCCCAGGTCAGGCGCGAGCTGTGGATCACGTGCATGAAGAAGAGCACCACCAGCACGGCCTTCAGCGAGGCGATGGCCATGGCGATGGGCGTGTTCCAGACGCCGAGGTCGACTTGCGAGGCGAGGACGGTGAGGAGAGTCAGGCCGAGGAGGGCGCCGAAGATGAGGAGGTACATGCCGAAGCCCATCTTCGTGTGGGTGTCGGGGGCGTGGCCCTGGCGGTGTTCGGTCATCAGTGACCTCCCGGCTGGTGGATGAGGTACAGCAGCGGGAAGAGGAAGATCCAGACGATGTCGACGAAGTGCCAGTAGAGGCCCATCACCTCCACCGGCCCGTAGTACTCCGGCCCGAAGTGGCCCTTCCAGGCGCGCAGGGTCAGCCAGATGAGCAGACCCGCGCCGATGATCATGTGCAGCGCGTGCAGGCCGGTCATGCCGAAGTAGAAGGTCATGAACAGCTGCACCTGCGGCGCGTGCGGCCCGGTATACGTGAAGTGCACGCCCGGCAGCAGCCCCTCGGTGTAGTGCGCGTGGTACTCGTACGCCTTCACGCCCAGAAAGACCGTGCCGAGGATGAGGGTCAGGATGAGCATCACGACCGTCTTGATCCGCCGGCCGAGCTGCGCGTAGTAGACGGCCAGGGCCATGGTCAGCGAGCTGCCCAGGAGGACCGCGGTGTTGGCCGTGCCGACCGGAATGTTCTGGTGGTGCGCGCCCGCGGCCCAGCCGGCGGGATACATCACGCGGTAGATGGTGTACGCGGCGAGCACGCCGCCGAAGAAGAGGATCTCCGTGGCCAGGAACATCCACATGCCGAGGATGGAGGCCTCGTGCTGCTGGGCCAGGTCCTCGAAGTGATGCTGGAGGAACGGGTGGTGCGGATGGTGATCCTCCGCATGCTCCGCGGGCATGACGAGGTCAGACATTCTGGGTCTCCCCCATGGCCCGGAGGAAGGCCGGGTAGTCGTAGGCATCCCAGGTCACGACCGGCGTCTCATGGAAGTTCTCCTTCGGTGGCGGTGAAGTGGTCGCCCACTCCAGGCCGACGGCGCCCCACGGGTTCGGACCGGCCTTGCGTCCGAAGCGGAGGGACCAGAGGAGGTACACCATCGGCAGCAGGTACCCGAAGGCGAGGATCGTGGCGCCGGCCGTGGAGAGCACGTTCAGCACCTGGAACTCCGGCGCATAGGCGTGATAGCGGCGAGGCATGCCGACGTAGCCGAGGATGAACTGCGGGAAGAAGGTCAGGTTGAAGCCGACGAAGACCAGCAGCGCGGAGAGGCGGGCCCACCATTCGGGATACATCCGGCCGGTGATCTTCGGCCACCAGTAGTGCACGCCGGCCAGGTACGCCATGACCGTGCCGCCGACCATGATGTAGTGGAAGTGGGCCACGACGAAGTAGCTGTCGTGCACGTGCACGTCGATGCCGAGCGCGCCGAGGAAGAGGCCGGTCACGCCGCCGATGGTGAAGAGGCCGATGAAGCCGAGCACGTACAGCATCGGCGTCTGCCAGGAGACCGAGGCCTTGTACATGGTGGCCGTCCAGTTGAAGACCTTGATGGCGGACGGCACCGCCACGAGCATGCTGAGGAACGAGAACATCATCGCCGAGTAGACGGAGATGCCGGCCACGAAGAGGTGGTGGGCCCACACCGCGAAGCCGAGGAAGGCGATGGCCAGGGAGGAGAAGGCGACGAATGGATAGCCGAAGATCTTCTTGCGGGTGAACGCGGCCACGCACTCGGAGATCACGGCCATGGCCGGCAGGATCATGATGTAGACCGCCGGGTGGGAGTAGAACCAGAAGAGGTGCTGGTAGAGCACCGGATCGCCGCCCAGGGCGGGGTCGAAGATGCCGACGCCGAGCACGCGCTCGATCATCAGCAGCACGAGGGTGATGGCCAGCACCGGCGTAGCGAGCAGCATCACGACGCTGGTGGCATACATCGACCAGATGAAGAGCGGCAGGCGGAACCAGGTCAGTCCCGGCGCACGCATGCGGTGGATGGTGACGACGAAGTTCAAGCCGGTGAGGATGGAGGAGAAGCCGGTGATGAACGCGCCCATCGTCGTGGCGAAGACGTGCGTGTTGGAAAACTGGGTGGAGAACGGCGTGTAGAACGTCCAGCCGGTGTCGACGCCGCCGGTGATGATCACGTACAGGCCGAAGATCGCGCCGACCATGTAGATGTACCAGCTGAGCAGGTTGATCTTCGGAAAGGCGAGGTCCTTCGCCCCCAGCATGATGGGCAGGATGAAGTTGCCCAGGATGGCCGGGATGGCGGGGATGAGGAAGAAGAAGACCATCACCACGCCGTGCAGGGTGAAGAACTTGTTGTACGTGTCCGAGGTCAGCAAATCCCCCTCGGGCGTGAGGAGCTCGAGGCGGAGCATGAAGGCGAAGAAGCCGCCGATGAAGAACATCAGCGACACGGAGATCATGTAGAGGATGGCGATGCGCTTGTGGTCCCTGGTGAGGAGCCAGGAAAAGATCCCGTAGTCCTCATTGAGGTAGTTGCGCGTTTTGGCCGGCTCGATCCAGCGCAGGTCGTGCAGAGTCGTCGATGTCATGGATGTTGTCCGTTCTGCGTCGTGGTCGTGGTTGCTGCGCCCGGCGGCTGTGCCCCCGGGTTATTGGGCGAGCCGGCGTTCGTCACGAACGAGCGCGGCGACTCGACGGCCGGCGTGGTCGGCGCGGTCGTCACGCCGAGCGATTTCACGTAGGCCAGCAGCTTGAGCAGGTCATCCTCGCTCACCTGGCCCTGGAAGGTCGGCATCACCGGCGCGAAACCCTGGACCACCTTCGCCTGCGGGTTGAGGATCGACTCGCGGATGTAGTTGTCGTCGGCGAGGACCGAGGTGTTGTCCGCCAGCAGCACCGTCTTGCCGTACACGCCGGCCAGCACCGGCCCGCGGCCGGTCGCATCGTTGGTGTGGCAGGTGTTGCACGCGTATTTCTGGAAGAGCTTCTCCCCCTGGGAGGAGAGCGAGCCTTCCGAGCCGCCAGCCAGCCAGCGCTGGTACTCGGTCGGCTCCAGCACCTCCACCCAGCCGATCATCCCGGAGTGGAGCGTGCCGCAGTATTCGGCGCAGAAGATGTGATAGCGGCCGGGCTTGGTGGCCTGGAACCACATGGTGCGGTAGCGGCTGGGAAGCACGTCCGCCTTGACCCGGAAAGCGGGGAACCAGAGGCTGTGGATCACATCCTCGGAGGCCATGGTGATGCGGATGGGGCGATTGACCGGCACGTGCAGCGTGTTGATCTCGCGCTGGCCGCCGGGATGCTGGAACTTCCACATCCACTGCCGGCCGGTGGCGTAGATGTCGAGCGCGTCGTCCGGCACGCGATTGATGTGGAAGAAGACGAACGCGCCTGCGACGAAGATGCCGATGAAGATGATGGTGGGGATGATGGTCCAGGCCATCTCCAGCGCCTTCGGGGCCTCCTCTTCCTGGGCCAGCTCGTTCTCCGGACGGCGCCGGTACTTGATGGCGAAGAAGAAGATGACCAGCCAGATCAGGAGCGACACCGCGCCGCAGAGCACGACGAGGCCGAGAAAGAGCGCATCGACGTCGCGCGCGACGGTCGAGGCCTGCTCGGGAAACAGCGGAAAGTCGGAAAGCATCATCGGTTGTCGGTCTTCGGCTTTCTGTCGGTGCGGACCATGAAGACGATGAACCCGGCCAGGGCGAACAGGGTGGTGACGCTGCCCGCGCGCACGAATGTCATCGCACTCCGGCTGTACTTCCCGATGGCCGGATCGTAGTGATAGCAGAGAAGGAGCAGCTGCTCCGCCGTCCCGCCGATCTTCCCCTCCGAGGCCTCGGCGATGGCCAGGCGCAGGTCGCGCGGCTTGTACTCGAAGCCGTAGAGGTAGCGGGAGACCACGCCGTTCGGCGTCACGATGAGGATGCCGGCCGCGTGCGCGAACTGGTCGCTCTGCGGGTCGTAGGAGAACTCGAAGCCGGCCGCATCGGTCATGTGCTTGATGGCGGTCTCGTTCGCGGTGAGGAAGTGCCAGCCGCCGGCCGTGCTGAGGCGGCCGTAGTGGCGGACGTATTCATCTTTCTTCATCGCTGCCGTCTTCGGCATGTCCCGCGGGTCGATGCTGATGGTGACCACGTCGTACTCCTTGCCAACGTCCCAGCGCAGTTCGGTGAGCGAGCGCACCAGGCCGTCGCCGACGATGGAGCAGAGCATCGGGCAGCGGTAGTACATGAACTGGAGCAGGACCGGGCGGCCGTGGCCGAAGTAGTCACCCAGGCGATGCACGCCGCCGTTCTCGTCCCGCACAAACGTGTCGAGGGGGAGCTGCGAGCCGAGCTTCTGCTGCAGGGCGGCGCGGCCGGGGAGCTTGGGCGGAGTGGCGGCGTTCTGGGCGAGCAGGGGGAAGGCGATGAACAGGGCGAGGAGCGTTCTCATGGCCTCACCCCATCAGCGCCCGCAGTGTTCTGCTGAGGCGCGGGGGCCAACGGCTGCGCCATTTCCGTCGCCGGCGCGTGGAAGACGCCCCGCTGCAGCGCGAGCTCCTTTGCCTGCTCGATGGGGATGTGCACGACCTGTTTCTGCGGATCGACCCAGCCGTAGTGGTGCAGGATCCCTTCCTCGCGGGCGCGCATGGCGGCCAGATCGGTGACCGGCGTGTTCGTGTACGGCGTGTTGAACGTCTCCGGCCCCGTCTTGCGGGGGAAGGGCTGGAGGCGCGGCTCGGCCGGCACGCTGGCGTCGAGCGGGCGGGCGATCGCCGTCAGCGGCTGCGCCTCCCGGCTCTGCTTCCGCTCGTACGCGGCCAGGCCCTTGAAGATGCCCCACACCAGCAGATGGATGACCAGCCCGAGGACGACCACGACGATGCCGAACCACAGCAACGCCTTCATGGGGACGTCCGTCTCCTCGTGATGCGTTTCGCGGTTGACGAGCGCGTCGTCTTCGAAATGAAGGTGCTCAGGCATGTTCGATCTTCAGAGCCCCCTCTCGAATCGCTTCTTCGACCCACGTCTCGTGGATCGGGATGATCGTCTGTCCCTTCAGCTGGCCGATGAAGAAGTAGAGCCACACCCCGCCGATGCCGACCAGCGAGGTGAGCGAAATCCACGAGTAGTAGAAGTGCTCGCCGTAGTGCGCCGGCGCCACCAGCCAGTAGATGTGCACGTAGCGCATCACCAGGATGATCACCGTGACGATGGCGATCGTCTGCGGGCGGTCCTTGATGGCCCGCATCAACAGCATGAAGAAGGGCAGGAAGAAGTGGAAGAGGACCAGGCAGATGGCGATGAAGCCCCACGCGCCATGTTGCCGGATGAGGTAGTACGGGACCTCTTCCTTCAGGTTGGCGTACCAGATGAGGAGGTACTGCGAGAAGGCGGTGTAGGCCCACAGCATGGTGAAGGCGAGCATCAGGTTGCCCAGGTCGCGCAGGTGCGAGGGGCGGAGGATGCCGCGCATGGCCGGCGTGTCGGCCAGCCGGGTCAGGAAGAACGTCACGAAGGCGAACGCGGAGAGGCCGCAGCTGACGACGAACGTGATGCCGTACATGGAGGAGAACCACTTCGGCTCCAGGCTCATGGCCCAGTCGATGGAAGCGAAGGTGGCGGTCAGCACGAACATGAGCAACCCGGAGGCGGCCCACTTGCGGCGGGAGAGCTCGGTGTACGGCGAGCGGTCCTCGTAGAAGCGGAGGGAGAGCACGCGCACGCGCCAGGCCCACAGGATCCAGAGCACGAAGTAGAGCACCGTGCGGCCGACCCAGAAGGGGAAGTTGAGGTAATGCACCTTCTGGCTGAGCACCGGGTCATGCGCCATCAGGTCCTGGTTCGACCAGGGGTAGATGTGGGAGAGGCCGGCGATGATGGGGAGGAAAAGGACGGCCATCACGATCAGCGTGCGCGCGGCGGCGCCCAGGGGGCGGCGGATCATGAGGCCCCACTCGCCGCCCGTGACGTACTGCAGCATCAGCACGCCGAGCGAGCCGGCGGCGATCTCGAACCAGAAGAGGTAGCCGGGGAGATAGGCCTTGTACGCCTGGTCGGCGTCGAGAACCCAGCCGACCGCGGTCAAGGCGATGCCGACCACGCCGGCGATGAGCGCCCACTTCTGCCAGCGGCCGATGCCGGTGGTCTCGCGGGAAGGGCCGGTCGGGCGCGGATCGGCGGTCAATGGCCACCTCCGTGCTCGGCGGCCGGCATCGCGGGCGGCGCGTTCAACGACGCCTGCTTGTCGGCGGGCACGTCGGCAACCGTGCCGTTCTGGCTCAGTTGCAGCACGCGGATGTAAGCGATGATGGCCCAGCGGTCCTGCGCCTTCACCTGCGGGGCATACGGCGGCATGGCGCCGAAACCGTTCGTGATCACGTCGAAAAAGTGTCCTGTTCTCGCGGTGCGCAGCGTCTCGGAGTGGAACGAGGGAGGGCGGCGGTAGCCGCGCGAGGGGATCATGCCGTTGCCGTCTCCCACGCGCCCGTGGCACACCGAGCAGTAGATGTCGAAGCGCTCCTCGCCGCGGTCGAGCAGCGCCTTGTTGACAGGCATGGGGAAGCCGTCCGCCTCCTTGCCGCCGACCATGCCGGTGTCGAGGAACTCGTTCGTGGAGATGTCCCCCCGCGCCACCGTCCCCGCGATGCGCGGCCGCGAGGCCATGCCGTCGGCGAAGAAGTCGCTGGGCTCCAGGGGGTCGTAGCGCGGCTGGTTGCTCATCTTCTGGCGGCAGGCGGCCAGAACGAGCAGGAGAAGTGCTAACACGAAGCGATCAGCGATCGGCGATCGGCGATCGCTCCGCGCAGCCACGGTCAGCTCCTGATCGCTGATCGCTGATTGCCGATCGCCAAACCCGCTACCACGGAACATCAGTGACCTCCCGTGGACCGAGCTGGTCGAGGAACGTCCGGACGCCGTCGAGCTCGAACTTCGGATCGCGCGCCTGGATGACGAGGAAGAAGCGGTCGCGCGAGGCCTGCTCGAAGCGCCGCACGTTGAACACGGGGTGGTACGGCATGGGCAGCCCGTTGAGGGCGAGCATGCCGAACACCGCACCGAACGCGGCCAGCAGGATGGTGCACTCGAAGGTGATGGGGATCCAGGCCGGCCACGAGTTGTACGGCTTGCCGCCGATGTTCAGCGGATAGGCGATCACGTTCGCGTACCAGCACATGAAGAAGCCGCCGATGCCGCCGAGCAGGCCCATGGCCAGCACCACCGCCGACAGCCGCGACTTGTGGAAGCCGATGGCCTCGGCGAGGCCGTGGATGGGGAACGGTGAGAAGGCGTCGAGCGAGGTATAGCCGGCGTCGTGCGCCGCGTTCGCCGCGTCGAGCAGCGACTGCGCGTCGCGGAACTCCGCGATCACGCCGTACAGACCTTCGATCGGTTCGCCGATTCCGGGCATGGCTCTAGTGCTCCTCCGCCGGATGCGCCTGCGCCTCGGGCAGCATGGTGCGCATCTCGAAGATCGAGATCATCGGCAGGAACTTCAGGAACAGCGACAGCAGGAACAGGAACAGGCCGATCGAGCCGATGTACATCGCCCAGTCCCAGCGCGTGCCGTGATACATGCCCCACGACGACGGCAGGAAGTCGCGGTGCAGCGAGCCGGGGATGATGACGAAGCGCTCCAGCCACATCCCCACGTTGACGAACATCGCGGTGATGAAAAGCCAGAACGGGCTGGTGCGGCAGCGCTTGAGCCACATCAGTTGCGGCGCGAGACCATTGCAGATGATCAGCGCCGCGTACATGCCGTGATACGGCCCGAACACGCGGTTGTGCACCATGTACTTCTCGAACACGTTGCCGCTGTACCAGCCGTAGAAGAGCTCCATCAGGTACGCGTAGAAGACGATGAGCCCCGTGGCCAGCATCACCTTGCCCATGTTCTCCAGGTGCTTGATGGTGATGAAGTCCTCCAGCTTGAACCACTTGCGGAAGGGGATGGCCAGGGTGAGGACCATGGCGAAGCCGGCGAACACGGCGCCCGCCACGAAGTAGGGCGGGAAGAACGTGGTGTGCCAGCCCGGGATCTGGGCCACGGCGAAGTCGAAGCTGACGATGGTGTGCACGGAGAGGACGAGCGGGGTGGAGAGGCCGGCCAGCAGCAGGTAGGCGTGCTCGTAGCGGTGCCAGTGCTTGGCCGACCCGCGCCAGCCGAGGGAGAGCATGCCGTAGATCTTCCGCCCGACGATGCCCTTCGCGCGGTCGCGCAGCGTGGCCAGATCGGGGATCAGGCCGACGTACCAGAAGAGCGCCGAAACGGTGGCGTAGGTGGAGACCGCGAAGACGTCCCACATCAGCGGGCTGCGGAACTGCGGCCAGAGGGACATCGTGTTCGGGTACGGGAAGAGCCAGTAGTCGTACCAGGGACGTCCGGTGTGCAGGGCCGGATAAAGGCCGGCCGCCGAAACCGCGAACAGGGTCATGGCCTCGGCGAAGCGGTTGATGGAGGTGCGCCACTCCTGCCGGACCAGGAGGAGGATGGCGGAGATCAGCGTGCCGGCGTGGCCGATGCCGATCCACCAGACGAAGTTGAGGATGTCCATGCCCCACCCGACCGGGTGGTTGATGCCCCAGATGCCGACGCCCACCAGCAGCAGCTTGCCGATGGCCGCGGTCAGCACCATGACCAGGACGAGGGAGACGCCGAACATGATGTACCAGCCGACCGGCATCCGCCGGCGCAACACGATGGAGCTGATCTGGTCCGTGACCGAGGCAAACGAATGCCCCGGCTCCAGCGTAGGGACCGGAATGAAGCGCTCCGGGATCTCGCGCTGGGTGACGGGTCTTATCTGATGGACTGGTTGTTCGCTCATTGGCGTTCACGAATTGAAAATTGAAAATTGAAAATTGAAAATTGAAAAAAGCTGCGCTCTGCGATCGGTTTCTCTCATTTTTTCAATTTTCAATTTTCAATTTTCAATTCAAGCCTTGATCTCAGGATTCGGGTTCCTAACGGTCGCGAGATAAGTCGTCCGCGGCCTCGTATTCAATTCCTCCAGCAGCGCGTAGTTCGTCGGCTCGTGCTTCAGGGCGACAACCTTGCTGTTCGGGTCGTTCAGGTCGCCGAAGACGATCGCTTCCGTGGGGCAGGCCTGGGCGCAGGCGGTGGTGAATTCGCCGTCGCGGACGCGGCGACCCTCGCGCTCGGCGGTGATCTTCGCCTCGTTGATGCGCTGCACGCAGTAGGTGCACTTTTCCATCACCCCGCGGGTGCGGACGGTCACGTCCGGGTTGCGCATCGGCTTGAGGGCCGGGGTGTCGTAGTCGGCGTAGTGGAAGAAGTTGAAGCGCCGCACCTTGTACGGGCAGTTGTTCGAGCAGTAGCGGGTGCCGACGCAACGGTTGTACGTCATGTCGTTGAGGCCGTCGCCGCTGTGGCTCGTCGCGCCGACCGGGCAGACCGGCTCGCACGGCGCCTGCTCGCACTGCATGCAGGGCACCGGCTGGTGATAGACCTCCGGGTTGTCGACGTCGCCCTTGTAGTAGCGGTCGATGCGCAGCCAGTGCATCTCCCGCTCCCGCACCACTTCTTCCTTGCCCACGATGGGGATGTTGTTCTCCGCCTGGCAGGCCAGCACGCAGCCGTTGCATCCCGTGCAAACGGAGGTGTCGATCGACATGGCCCAGGCATAGCCGACGTTCCCCTTCGCGGAGTAGTCGTACGGCTTGTACATCGACTCTTCTTTTTCTTCGTGCTCCTGTTCGTGCGCGAAGCTCGGGTTGTGCTGGAACTCGGTGAAGCTCGCCGCGCGGATGATGCCCCGCTCGCCGACGAGCTTCGGATCGATCGACTGATGCTCCTGCGTGCACGCCACCGGATAGAGCGGCAGCGGGGAGCGCTGCAGCTGCACGCCGGCGCCGCCATGCAACGCGTCGGAGAAGCGCATCGGGTAGATGTCGAAGCCGACGCCTTTGGACAGCTTGCCGCCTTCGGTGCGCCCCTGGCCGTAGAAGACGGTGACCACGCCGTCCGGCTGGCCCGGCACCACCCAGATGGGCAGCGCGCGCTTGATGCCGCGGTAGCTGACCGTGGCGTGGATGGTGCGCTTGTTGTTGACGTTCTCGTCGCGCTCTTCATCGCCGTAGCCCACCAGATCGGCGGCCGTCTTCGGCGAGAGCAGCGCGACGTTGTCCCAGGCGATCTTCGTCACCGGCTTGGGCAGCTCCTGCAGCCAGCCGTTGTTCGCGAAGCGGCCGTCATACAGCGTCGGATCGTGCCGGATCTCCAGCTCCAGGCCGCCCATCGCGGCCTGCCGCGTCGGCGCGGGGATGGCGCCGGCCGCGGCGCCCGCGCGCGGCGGCAGGGCGGAGCCGGCGATGAGGCCGTCGTTCAGCCACTTGCGCCAGGTCTGCTCGTTCGCGCCCCTGGAGAACCAGGTGCGGCGGACGGTCTCGTACGGCAGCGCATCGCCCCCGAGCAGCGCGCCGAGCACTTCGATGGCGCTGCGGCCGTTGTAGAGGGGCGCGATGAGCGGCTGCTGGATGACCACCGTGCCGTCATGCCCCCGCACGTCCCCCCACGTCTCCAGCGAATGCACCTCGGGCACATGCCAGTGCGAGCGGATGGACGTCTCGTCGTAATACGGGCTGAGGTGCGCCCGGAACGGCACCTTGTCATACGCCCTGGCGAACTGGAAGTCGGCCGGCGCGTCGAAGACCGGGTTGCCGCTCAGGACGATGAGGGACTGCACGGCGCCGGCGTTGATGTCGGTGACGAGCTGGCGGAGCGACTCGAGCTGGTTGACCGGCGCCACTTCCACCGGATCGGTGACGATGACGGTCGAGCCGATGTTGCCGAGGGCGGAGTTGATGGCGTGGGCGATGGCGTGCACGGCGGCGGGCTGCTCGTCGCCGGGGATCACGATGCCCGCGCCGCGGTTGCGCTGCAGGTCGCGCACGAGCGCCGCGATCCACTCGCCGCGATCGGTCGCCGCGCCGGCTGCGCCGAGGCCGAGGCCGGCGGCGATGGCGCGCGCGTAGCCTTCGATCTGCGAGGGCCTCGCGCTGAGGCGATGGTCGGCGATGGAGCCGGTCGGCGTCGGGCTGGCCTCGATGGCGTAGAGGCGGTTCATCGCCGTCGTCCCCTTGCGGACGCGGCGGCGCGCGGCGAAGTCTTTCGCGTAGCGCAAATGGCCCGGGCCGTCGTCGAGAAAGTCGCTGCCGAGGGAGACGATGACGTTCGCCTTCGTGAAGTCGTAGTGGACGTGCGCGTCGCCGCCGAAAGCGAGGCGGGCCCCTTCGCGTGCCGCGTCGCGGCCGGAGGGCTCCCACTGATGCCACTTCGCGCCGGGATAGGCGGCCAGGAACTGCTGGATCTGCGCGCCGAGGGTGGGCGAGGTGATGGTCTGGGTCAGGAGGCGCAGGCCGGCGCCGTTCGTTTTCGCGGCGGTCGTAACCGGCTGCAGCGCGGCGATGAAGTCGCTCCAGGTGGAGATGTCGCCGATCTTGCGGACGACTTGGGAGCGGTCGGGATCATAGAGGTTGAGGATGGAGGCCTGAGTCCAGGCGTCGGAGGCGCCGAGGCTGGAGGGGTGGTCGGGGTTGCCCTCGATCTTGGTCGGCCGGTTCATGTGCGACTCGACCAGCACGCCGGTCGCGTAGCCGCTCAAGGTAATGGCCGAGGCAAAGTACATCGGCTTGCCGGGGACGAGGTTCTCGGGCTGGCGGACGTAGGGGACGATCTTCTCGTCCGGACGGTTGCAGGCGGCGAGGCCCGCCAGCGCCGCGGAGGCGCCCATCAGCTTGAGGAAGTTGCGGCGGTCGACGCCGTTCTGCAGCGGCAGCGCCTGGCGGGGCAGCTCCTGGGCGAAGAAGTCGTCAAAGGCGTCGCTCCGCGCGAGGTCCTCCAGGCTGCGCCAGTACTCCTTGCCGCGCAGGTCGCCGATGCGCGTGCGGAGCTCGCGGAAGTCCAATGATCTCGAGTCGCTCATCTTCAGTAGTGGCACGTCGAACAGCTGGTCAGCTTCTGGATCCCGTACTCTTTCACCAGCCGCGGCCCATCCTCGGACTGATTCTCCGCTCTCCAGTTCATGTTGAAGACCTCTTTGCGCGGGCGGACGTACTTTTCCGGCTCGCGGTGGCAGCCGATGCACCACTCCATGGTCAGCGGCGAGGCCTGATAGGTGAGGTTCATCTTGTCGATGCGGCCGTGGCAGGTGGAGCAGCCGACGCCTTTGTTCACGTGGATGCTGTGGTTGAAGTGGACGAAGTCCGGCAGGCGGTGCACGCGGGACCAGATGATCGGCTTGCCGGAGGCGAAGCTGTTGCGCACCGGGGCGAGCATCTCGGCGTTCGTCCAGATCTGGGCGTGGCAGTTCATGCAGGTCTGGGTGGGGGGGATGCCGGCGAAGTTGGACTCCTCGACCGAGGTGTGGCAGTAGCGGCAATCGATGCCGAGGCCGCCGACGTGATGCTGATGGCTGAACGGCACCGGCTGCTCGCGCTGGATGCCCTGGTTCGTGAAGTAGGGGGAGCGGACGATGCCGCCGATCACCCACAGCACGAAGCCGGCGGCGAACACGGCACCGAAGATGGTGACGCGCGAGAGCGTATTGGTACTACGGTGGAAAATCTGAGCCATTCAGGCGGCTACCGTCCCCGGGGTGCGATTCACAAGTGGGGCCAGAGAGTCTGGCGCTGCGGTCTGCGGCCGCGCGTCTTCTCCGCGCGACGGAGCGGCATTGTATTGAAATTCATCTGCCGCGCAAGACGCGCGATTCAGCGATCAGCGATCGGCGATCAGCGATCAGGAAAGCCAGCGGGGCGGGCGGGCCTGATCGCCGATCGCTGACCGCTAATCGCTTCGTTCCTACACGCGCGAGATGCCCCCTGAAACGACCAGCGCCATCACGCTCGCGCTGTCCGTCTCCAGCCTCCGCACGCGCGAGGCGGGCACGACGATGAGCGAGCCGGCCATGCTGTACGAGAAGGGAAGATAGACCGCGACATTGCCCGGCATGGAGAGGAAGCCGAGGTCTTCCTGGGTGACGAAGCCGAGCGTCATCAGTTCATCGGTGAGGTTCACCACGACCGGTTTGTCGAAGCGCTTCTGATCGCCGACGAACGCCTCGAGCAGGTCGCGCACGGCGGCGTAGATGATGCGCACGATCGGCGCGCGGGTGAAGAGGAGCTCGGTCAGCTGCAGGAACTTCCGCACCAGGAAATTCGAGGCCACCGCGCCGATGGCGACCACCGCGACGACGATCACGGCCAGACCGGTGCCGGGGACGGAGAAGGCGAGCAGGCGATCGATGCGGATGAAGGCCAGCCAGACCACGTAGAGCGTGATGGCGATCGGGACGACGATCACCAGGCCTCGCAGGAAGTTCTTGATGATCCAGTTCATGCTCTCAGGATAAACTTCTGCCCATCCCCATGACCGATGCCGATCTGCTTCGCCGCGTCCGCGACCGCGCTGCCCTGGCCGAGCTGTACGACCGCCACGCCCCCTGCCTCTTCAGCGTCGCGCGCCGCATCCTGGGCGAAGACGCCGCGGCGACGGCGGCGGTGGAGGATCTCTTCCTCTCTTTATGGGACGGCAGCGCCGTGTACGACGCCCATTACGGGAGCCCCCAGTCGTGGTTGGTCCGGCTCATCCGTGAGAATGCGCTGACCGGACAAGCGCAAAAGGTGGCGACGCCCGTAGATGCGGATGAGACCCCCACCCCGCGGCGGCTGGTCGAACAGGCGTTCTACGGCGGGAGGGGGGTGGACGAGCTCGCCCGTGCTCACTCGCTGACAAACGAGCAGGTTCGTGCGATGCTTTGCCGCGGAATGAGCGAGCTGCGAAACCAGTTCGCCCGATGAGAGTGATGATGACCGACGCGCTGACGACCGACGATCTGGCCCTGCTCGACGAGCTGGCCGCCGCCGACTGGCTGGAGCCGGTCCTTCCACCCCCCGCGGCGAAACTGCAGTTGCTGAGCAGCATCCGCGCGCTCTCCGCCGGCCACACCGTCCGCGCCACGGACGGCGGCTGGCGCGCCCAGCTCCCCGGCATCGACGTCAAGCTCCTCTCCCGCGACGAAACGCGCGGCATCGCCACCATCCTCATGCGCTTCCAGCCCGGCGCCGTCTGCCCCCCGCACGACCACTCCGGCGCGGAGGAGTGTTACGTGGTGAGCGGCTCCTGCCGCATCGGCACGATCGCCCTCTCGCAGGGCGATTTCCATCACGCGGATGCCGGGTCGCATCACGGCGCGGTGATCAGCGACGAGGGCTGCACGCTGCTCCTGGTGATCGACCAGGACGATTACGTGGCGGCGTGAGGCGGACGGGCGCGGGCGACGATCTCGTCGAACGCTTTGATGCGTCCCGGGTCATCGAGGGCTAGCGCGATCTCCGAGACCAGGCCACGCACGCGCGAGAGATCGATCTCCGGGAAATGGAGCGTGAGCAGCCGCTCGATGTCCGAGCGATCGCGGTCGCGCCAGGCAGCAGCTTTGTAGATGATCAGATCTTCCGGCCTTGCGACGCGCAGGGTGGTGCCGCCGAATTCGACGTCCCTGGCCTGACCAAGGGCCTCCTCTTCGAAAGGAAGCCACGCGAACGAGATTTCGATGGTAACGCCTGTCGGCTCATGTTGCAGCAAAAGCAGCTGCCGCTCGCGCGCAAACTGCTTCGCCTCACTGATGCGCGGGACGATTCCGTAGTCAGCGAGAGTGGCCAGAATCGCATCGAGTTCGCTGCCTCGCCCCAGAACGGTCGCGTCGATGTCGATCGTCTGCCTCGGCACGCCAGCCGCGATGACCGCCACCCCTCCGATGATCATCGCGGGGACGGGCAGCGCGCGCAACGCCGCGCCGACGGCGCGAAGCGCAGCCTGGAACCGGTCATCAGCGGCCATGGGGCCAGCGCGCGCGCAGCTTGGTCCATGCCTGCCGGACCTGTTCGTCCTCCCTGTCGGAGACGGGGTCCGGCCGGCGGAAGGGATCGCCGTTCTGCGCTTCGTCGAAAACGAGCAGCGCGAGCGCTGACTGATACGCCTCGGCAGCGCTCAGCGGATTGCGGCGCGCCTCTTCGCGCTCCCGCTCCGCCGCGGCGCGATGATTGGCCGCCCAAGTCCGGATGTCGCGCGCGTCCATCGCCGCATTCTACCCGCCCATCCCCTCCACCGCCCGCACCGCCTCCCTCCCCCGCTCCTCCCACCCGCCCCCCACCCGCACCACGCGCGCGCCGTGCTCGGCGAGCATCCGGGCGAAAGCCTCGTACAGGGCGGGGCGGGCGGTGGGAGTGGGGTCGCGGGCGGGGTCGGGGGTCCAGGGGCAGTCGGGGGCGAGCAGGATGTACAGGTCCGCGAGGCGGGCGGCGGCGGCGCGGGCGATCCAGGCCGGGACCGTTCCGTAGTAGTGGCGGCTGTAGACCACCGTGCTGATGAGGTCCGTGTCGAGGATCAGGCGGTGGATGGCGAGCGGGGCGGCGCGCTCTTCGAAGGCGAGCTGGCCCTCCGCGATCGGATCGACGTCCTGTACGGTCAGGGCGCGGTTCACGCGGAGGGCGTACTCGCGGGCGAACTCGGGCACCCACACCGTGTCGAAGCGGGTGGCCAGTTCCTCCGCGAGGCGGGTCTTGCCGGTGCACTCCGGGCCGGTCAGGCAGATGCGAGTGAGCGTTTCCAGTCGAGGTATCCCTTCAGGGCCAGAAATGTGAGGCCGGTATACAGGATCGCGGTGAGCGGCAGCGAGCGGTAGAACGAGAGCGGCACGTAGATGACGTCCACGATGATCCAAAGAATCCAGTTCTCCACCAGCTTCTTGTTCATCATCCACTGTGCCACCAGGCTGAAGGCGGTGGTGGAGGCGTCCCAGAACGGCTGCTCCGCCCCCTCGATCCAGTGCAGGGCGCCCATCACGATGCCGGTCAGGATGATGCCGGCGGCGATGCAGTACGGCCATTGCCGCCGCGTGGTCCGGGAGACGTGCAGCTCCGTTTTGTTCACCCCGCCGTGCAGCCATTCGTACCAGCCGTGGACGGAGAGGATGAGGTAGATGATCTGCAGGCCGGCGTTGGCGAAGAGGCCGGCCTGGAAGAAGACGAAGAAGTAGAGGATGCCGCTGGCGATGCCGGTGGGCCAGCACCAGATGTTCTCCTTCGCCGCCAGCCAGACGTTGACCGCGGTGAAGAGGAATGCCGCCGCCTCGAGCGGAGTGATCGTCAAAGTTTCACGTCGAGCATCACGACAGCGTTCCTCGTCGCCTGCGGGTAGTAGTAGGGCGTCCCGGCCAGAGTATCCCCTGAAAAGTACTGGTAGCTGTAGCCGCTGGCCCAGACGCGGCGGTTGTTCAGCAGATTGTTGATCTGCAGCGAGAGGCGGAGGTTGTGGGAAAGGTCGTACGCCGCGCTCGCATCGAGGGTGAAGAACGAGGGCGTGGTGAACGCCTCGCTGTTCGTATTGTCGAGATACGACTTTGCCACCCAACGCGCGGCGCCTCCGAGGGAGAGGCGGCCGGCGGTGTAGTCGAGGGACTGGTTGAGGATGGCGGAGGGGGTGAGCAGCGGCGCCACATCGTGATAGGTGATCGGCCGGCTGGTCACGTAGTTGCCGGCCGTGTCGTACACGTCGTAGAACTGCGTCCAGCTGCGGATGCGGCTGCGGCTCAGGCTGGCCGTGGTGCGCAGGCGTAATGCCGAGCCAGGCTTCCAGGTCGCATCGAGCTCGAGGCCGCGGCGGTAGCTGCGGTCCACATTGCGGCGGAGGGCGAGGCCGATGTCCGACAGCTCGCCGGTGGCGGTGATCTCGTTGCGCAGCTCCATCGCGTACACGTTCGCGGCGAGGGCGAAGCGGCTGGTGCGCAGGTCGTAGCCGACCTCCACGTCGAGCAGGCGCTCGGGACGGACCGCGTGCAGGTCGTGGGCGAACGAGGCGTTGTCCTCCCCCTGGAAGAGATCGTTGCGGGTCGGCTCGCGGGTGGAGAGGCCGGCCGTGGCGTAGATGCTGGAGCCGGCGGAGAGACCGCGGCGCGCCCCGAGCTTGGGATTGAAGAACGTCCAGCGGATGGGATCGATCGCGACGTCGCCGTGATAGCGGAAGTCGCTGGTGCGCAGCTGCAGGTCGGAATAGAGATGCCAGCGGCTCACGTCCCAGTTCAGCTTCGCGAACCCGTTCGCCTCCTGCTTCACGCCGTAGTTGGAGTAGTCGCGCGGGCCGTTCAGCAGGTCGCGGGTGTGCTCGCGGCGGAAGCGGTTGAGGTGCACGCCGTAGTTCGCGGAGAGCGGCCCGCGGCTCCAGCTGAAGGTGACCAGCGAGCCGGCGAGCATCCCGTCCAGGCCGTACTGGCGCAGGCCGGTCCGCGCCGCCTCATCGTCATAGAGGCGGTACCAGCCGTAGCCGCGCTGGTAGTAGACGGAGGCCGTCATGTTCGCGCGGAGGTACTGCAGCTGGGCCAGGTCGTAGCCGAAGCTGTCCGTGTCGTCGGGCGAGAGCGGGTTCGCGCGGAGGTTGCCGCGCAGCGTGTCGATGTCGGTGGCGTTGAACGACAGCTGCTGCTCCTCATGGCCGGTGAAGCCGGTGAGCTTCAGCTGCCCGTCCTCGAACTGCTTCACGCCGCTGAGGAAGAGGTTGCGCTGCTCGATGCCGGAGTGCTCGCGGAAACCGTCCGACTCCTGCCAGGAGACGCGCCCGTACAGGGCGAAGCCGCCCGGCGTGAAGCCGGACTGCCACCCGGCCGTGGCGAAGCGGCTGCCGTACGAGCCGGTCGCCACGCGGGCATCCGTGGCCGAGTCCTGCGCCAGCGCGACGCTCTCCAGGTTCACCGAGCCGCCGAAGGACGGCGAGCCGACGGTCGACGTCCCGACGCCGCGCTGCACCTGGATGCTCTGCAGCGAATGCGCAAGATCCGGAAAGTCGACAAAGTACGCGCCGAAATCTTCGGAATCCGCCAGCGGCACGCCATCGAAAGTGAAGTTGATGCGGGAGGGGCTCATGCCGCGCATGGTGATGTACGAGTAGCCCGCGCCGCCGAAGCCCGACTCGGCGTACGTGTTGACCGAAGGGGTGGTGGAGAGGAGGGCGGGGATGTCCTGCTGGTGATAGCGCTTCGCGATCTCCGCCCGCGACAGGTTCGTCTTCGTCACCGGCGTCCCCTCCTCGGCGCGGATGCCGGAGACGACGATGCTCTCGCTCAGCGCCGGCTTGAGCTCGACATCAACCTCTTCGCCGGTCTTCGCGCTGCGGGTGATGCCCTGAAACCCTTCCCGGCTGATGCGAAGGGTGTAGCGGCCAGCGGGCAGGTCGAACGCGAATGCGCCGTCGGCGGTGGTCTCGGCGACGCGCTGGGCCATGCTTTCAATGGCCACCGCGGCGCCGGCGAGCGGCTGGCCGCCGCTCTCTTTGACGATGCCGCGCAAGGGGGCGGCGTTGGCGGATGCGGCAAACAACAACAGCACAAAAAGGCGGACACTCATCGAGAACCTCCGGTGAAGAAGTCGTCGAGGAGTCCTCGAGGAATGAGTGACTCAGGCTTGCCTTCCCTACGCCGGTCCTAACCGGGTCAGGTTCGGAGGGTCTGATCTCAGGCCGCTTGACGGCCACCCCTAGGCTCCTACTGCTGGGGCGGGATTGTACTACTACGCCCGTATACGAGCTCCCCTCCCAGCCACCCGCCGACCAGCGCGAGCGCCACGGCGATCCCGCTCAGCACGACCGCCGCCAGCGGCGGGAAGGAAGGCAACGGCCGCCGCAGGAACCAGCCGGCGGCGAAGAGGCCGACCATCATCACGTTCAGGCCGCCGTGCCACATGCCGATCCGCTTCTCGCGCGTGTCGTCCGCGATGGCCAGCCAGTCGATGAGGCCGAACACGGCCGCGACGAGGCCGCCGGCCACACCGGCGGCGATCATCCAGAAGGCGACCAAGGCGAACTCGCCGCTGTGCAGTGCGAGCGCCAGAACGTCGAAGAAGAAGGACGTCACCAGCAGGCCGAGAGGAAAGACGATGAGCATCGGATGGATGGGATGCCCGAGGATCTTCGCGCGCGGCTCGATCATCACACCACCATGACCAGCGCGAGGAACGAGGCCACGGCGACGAGGCCGTGGATCACCACCACGGCGATCGGCAGCGGCCGCTTGCGCACGTGGTACGAGAAGAGGAAGAAGCCGCCCAGCGCGGCGACGACGAAACCGCCGAGGGAGATGCGCTCGATGCGCGTGCCGTTGGGGCCGAGAGCGAGCACGAGGAGCATGACCAGAGCGATGGCCGCGACGGCGCCATGGATCAGGGCGAGCGGCATCGGCAGCGGCCGGTTGCGGAAACGGAGAACGGCGAGGGTCAGGCCGCCGAGGGCGGCCACGGCGAAGAGAATCAGGATCCAGGTCAACATGAAGAGTCACCTCCGCCTGATTAGAGAAGGAAGCAGGCCGGAGGTGACATGTCACCTTTTCGCACGCTCATACTCTAACCAGACATGACCGCGTTCCCCGACCACGCCAGTGAGGCCCTCACCGATACCGAAGTCATCGACCGCATCCTGGGCGGAGACACGGCGCTGTTCGAGCTCCTCATGCGCCGCTACAACCAGCGCGTCTACCGCAGTGTGCGCGGTATCGTGCGCGACGAGGCGGAGGCGGAGGACGTGATGCAGCAGGCGTACGTCAACGCCTTCGGCGCGCTGCGGCAGTTCGCCGGCCGCTCCGCTTTTTCCACCTGGCTCACCCGCATCGCCATCAACGAGGCCTTCGCGCGCATCCGTCCCCGCCCGGTCCCGACCGACACCCTCATGAACGACATCGAATCGAATGCTCCCGACCCCGAGCAGCAGGCCGCCTCCGCGGAGATCGGCCGCGTGATGGAAGCGGAGATCACCGCCCTGCCGGAGACTTACCGCTGCGTGCTGATGCTGCGCGAGATCGAAGGCCTCTCCACCGCCGAAACCGCCGAATGCCTCGGCGTGGCAGAAGACGTGGTGAAGACGCGGCTGCATCGCGCCCGCGGCATGCTGCGCGACGGCCTCTATCGCCGGGCCGGGCTGACCTTCGAGAGCCTGTTCCCGTTCGGCTCCGCGCGCTGCGACCGGGTGGTGGCCAGGGTGATGGCGCGGATCACTTCAGCGTGAGCTGCACCGTCGAGCCGACGCTCACGTTGTCTTCGGCGGCCTTCGGGTCGGAGGGGTCTTTCGTGGTGGCGTCTCCGTCGCTGTCCAGGCGGGCCTCGATGCGCAGCTTCTCCGGCAGCGGCTGGCCGAGCATGGAGTCGGCGGCGCCCAGGTCGACGGTCATGGGGAAGGCGGTGACCGGCAGGCGCTTGACGGCGGCGGGCGGGCCGGCGGTGACGCCGGCGGCGCGGGCGAGAACGAAGATCACGGAGCCCGGCTTCGGCGTGCCTTCCATGTTGATGGCGATGTGCACGGCCGGCCCACTCGGTGCCGAGGCGGCAGGGGTGGCGGCGGGCGCTTGGCCGGCGCGCGACTTCATCTCCTGAAACACGCCATCCAGACGCGCGGCCTCCTCCGGATGCTGCTTCTGCGCCTCGCGGATGGCCTGCTCCGCTTCCTCCGTCTTGCCCATCCGCACCCGGATCCAGGCCAGGCCGACCCAGGCGTCGAGCAGCGTCGGATCGGACCTCGTCGCTTTCTCCAGCATGGTGGTGGCTTCGGGCATCTGCCCCATGGCCATCCGGACCAGGGCCTGATAGGTGAGCGCCTTCGCGTTGTCCGGCGACTTCTCCAGCACGAACTTCGTCTGCTCGAAGACGGCCATCAGGTTCTCGTGATCGAGGTATGCCTTGGCGAGATTGATGCGGAGGTTGAGGTCGTTCGGATTCTGCTGGACGGCGGCCTCCAGCTGCTGCACCGCCGGGTCGGCGGTGGTTGCCGGTTGCTGACTGGTGGTTGCCGGCAGAGGGTTGCCGGTGACCTGGTCGTTCGCACTGCGCTGCTTGAGCTGGCTGGTGACGAGCCAGAACAGGAGCGCCACCGCCGCGACGGAGCCGGCGCCCCACAGGAAGCCGCGCATGGCGGAGTTGGGGGGAGGAGTGGGGGAACGTGGGGCCGGCTCTCTAGCCGGCCCGCTTTTGGGTGGCGCCACGGTTGGGCCGGCTGGAGAGCCGGACCTACGTTCCAATTCGCGCAAGACCGTCGCCGCTTCCTGCTCCAGGCGCAGGCGCTCCTCGGGATTGTCGTCGACCTCGCGCAGCTGGCGCAGCAGCGCATCGCGCTTCACTTCGAGATCGAGGCGCTCGATGTCCGGCGCGGCCACCGCGACCTTGCGGCGCGAGAGCGAATAGAGCAGCAGGCCGCCGAGGACGAGGCCGGCGGCGAACATGCCGGCGGCGCTGATCAGATCGATCATTTCTCGACCAGCTCCCGCACGCGCGCGAGGTAGGGATCATCGGCGGGAGCGGCCGCGGCGGGCGGCGGACGTTCGAGCTTGTTCATCTTCATCAGTATCAGCCCGAGGCCGAGGAGCAGCGCGGCGAGGGGGAGGATCCAGACCAGCGCGTTCACGCCCTGGAACTTCGGCTTGAGCAGGACGAACTGGCCGTACGACTGCTCGAAGTATTTGAGGATCTGCTCCTGCGAGTAGCCGCGGGCAAGGAGCTCGCGCACCTGCTCCTTCATGTTCATGGCCATGATCGACGGCGAGTCGCCGATGGCCAGCCCCTGGCAAACCGGGCAGCGCAGCAGCTGCGCGATCTCCGCCGTCCGCTTGTCGAGCTCCGCGCCGGCGAGCGGTCTCGCCGCCGGCGGGCCGACGATCTGCTGCGCATCCGGCACCTTGAGCTGCAGCAGCGCGATGAGGAAGAACGCGATCATTGCATCGCCTTCGCGACGTACGTCTGCAGGGTGCCGGCGTCCATGGGGCCCTCGTACTTGGCCACGATTTTCCCGCTCGGATCGAGGAAGAACGTCTCGGGAACGCCGCCCACGCCGTACGCGATGGCGGTCTTGCCCGCGTCATCGATCACGGTCGGATAGGCCTCGCCGCGCTCCCGCAGGAACGCCTGGATCTTGTCCTCGGTGTCGTTGAAGACGACGCCGACGAACTGCACGCGGTCGCCGAGGAGCTGCGCGTTCTGCACGAGGACGGGATGCTCCTGGTAACAGGGGACGCACCACGTAGCCCAGAAGTTGAGGACCACCGGCTTCCCTTTCAGCTGCTCGAGGCTGATCGGCTGGCCGCCGCCGACCGCGCGCAGCGTGAAGGCCGGCGCGGCCCGGCCGATGAGCGGCGAGTCGATGTGCTGCGGATCCTTCCCCATGGCGAGGAAGAAGACCGCCACCAGCGCGGCGGTGATGGCGATGCCGACTGCGAGGACGGTCTTGTTCATGATCCGGCGGGAACGCCTCCATGCACGACCGGCTCGGATGCGATCTCGATGCGCGGCGTGCGCGGCGGGATGAGGGCGATCAGGCCGCCGATGCCCATCAGGATCACCGAGATCCAGAGCCAGCCGATCATGGGCGTGTAGTAGACGGAGAAGCCGACGCGCTGGGAGGCGGCGTCGACGTTCATCAGGGAGATGTAAAAGTCGCCGCCGAGCGTGGAGTAGACGTCGGGAGAGCCGACCGGCTCGCGCATGGTCGGGTAGTGACTCATGCGCGGGGTGAGGGTGGCGACCGGCTTGCCGTTTTTGCTGATGGCGAAGCGGGCGATGGTCGAGGCGCGGTGCGGCTCCTGCCGCTCCTCCACGCCCAGGGCGGTCACGCCCCAGCTGCCGACCGTTCCGCTCTGCCCCTTGTCCAATTGGAACTCGCGCGTCGTGCGCATGGTGCTGCTCACGGCGATGGCCACGATGGTGATCACCGCGCCGGCATGCACGACGTACGAGCCGAAGCGGCGGCGGCCGCGGCGCACCTGCGCCTGCACCACCGCCGTTCCGACCGACTCGCCGCGCTTCATGCGCGCGGCGACCGGCGACCACATCTCGGCCATGGTCACGTGCGCCGCGTAGCCGCCGAA
>DASYMJ010000206.1:0-1807 GCA_036009105.1 Thermoanaerobaculia bacterium
CCCAGCTCTTTCAGCCGCGCGGCCAGCTCGCGGCCCTGTTCCGCCGGCACGCCCTTGTCCTTCTCCCCATGGATGAGCAGGATCGGTCCGCGCAGGTTGCTCCAGTCCGGCGTGATCTTCTTGAAGCCGCCGTAGAAGCTGGCCGCGGCGCCGACCTTCTCCTGCTTCGTGGCCGCGTACTGCGCCAGCGCGCCGCCCATGCAGAAGCCGACCACGCCATACGTCTTCGAGCTGCACTCCGGCCGGGAGAGGATGTACTGGCCGGCCCCGGCGATCTCCCGCTCCGCGAGCTCCACGTCCAGCTCCATCAGCAGCTTCATCGCCTCGTCCGGCGACCTGGTGGTCTTGCCGTGATAGAGGTCGGGGGAGATGGCGGTGAAGCCTTCCTTGGCGAAGCGATCCACCAGATCCTCGATGTGCGGCACGATGCCCCACCACTCCTGAATGACCACCACGCCCGGCCCTTTGCCCGATGCGGCGGGGGCGAAGTAGCCCTGGCAGGTGTGGCCATTGGACGGAAACTCGACGCGCTGACCCATTGCAGTCTCCTTATTGGCGATCGGCGATCAGCGATCGGCGATCGGTGGATGGCGGCGCATTCTATCCGCAACCTCCTGATCGCTGATCGCCGATCGCCGATCGCCAAACGGTTGAGCGGGCCGCTCCGTAATAGTCATGCAAGAATGGATTGCGGGAGGAGAGAGACTGTCCGATGACCCTGACCAAGGAACAGCTGGCTCATCTCGCGCGGACGACCCGTTGCCCGCGCTGCGATCACAACAAAACCGTCGGCACGGGCCTCTGCCGCAGCTGCCGGAACAAGCTGCCGGCGAACATGCGCGCGGTGCTCGAGCGCATCCCGGAGCGGGAGCCGTGGACGGTCGGCCAGGCCCTGCGCCAGGCCGCGAACTACTTCAACGTCCACTTCCAGTCGGTGCGGAAGTTCGGAGGCGGGAAGAAGCCGTAGCGAGGGAGGCCAGCTCCCGCGCCTTCGCATCCTTCGGCTCCTGCCTGGCCAGCTCCTCGGCGCGCTGCGCCACGTCCGGCCCGCTGGGCGAGCCCTTCAGCGTCTCCCCCCACACCGCCCCCAGCGACGCCAGGCGATGCCGCCGCGAGGCGGTGCGCCACGGGCGCGCGAAGTCGCGGCCGTAGATGGTCGAGGTCACGGTGTGCTCCCGCCCATCCGCCACGGAGTGGTAGGTGAGGCGCACCGTGGCCACCTTCTGCCGCGCGGTGAGCCCTTCCTCCAGCTCGATCTCGTACAGGGCCGTGACCGAGGTGTTCTTCAGCAGCGCGGCTTCGGCCTTTTGCGTTTCGCCGGCGCCGCCGATGAGGCGATGGCTGCTCACGATCTTCGGCTCGAAGGTGACTTCGATCTTCGCATCGGAGGCCACCGGCGGCACCGAGGCGCCATTGGCGACGGCGGCCGAGGCGGTGTCGATGGTGTAGCGGAGGATGGCGCGGCGGCCTTCGGCGCCGACCGGTGCCGGCGAGCCTTCCGTCTCCAGGCTGACTTCGCGCCGCGTTTTCTGCGGGCCGGCGAAGTAGTTGACCAGCGCCTCCACGTTGACCGCGGTCGGCCGCTCGCCCCGCTCGATGGCGTTCTTCACGCGGTCGAAGGCGGAGCGGTCGACGGAGATGCCGAACACCTCGTCGCGCGCGCTGAAGTCGAGGTCGGCGGCCATGGCCGACTTCATCAGGGAGGGGGCCACGGCGCCGGAGCGCATGGCCAGCTGCGGCTCGGCCGCCGCCGCCGGGACCTCGTTCGCATCCCGCAGCTCCGGCGCGGAGGCTGGCGCGGATGCGA
>DASYMJ010000207.1:0-11756 GCA_036009105.1 Thermoanaerobaculia bacterium
CCCGCCTGGCCGGCCGCGAGGTGGCGGCGGCGGAGCTGGTGGCGCCGATCGAGGCGGGCTTCCGCCGGATGTATGCCCTTCTGAGCGAGCATCGCGAGGCGCTGGCCGGGCAGCTGAGCGCGTTTGCGGATTGCGAGATGCGCCTGCTCTTCCGCAACACGGCGCACTACGGCGCCGCGCAGCTGGAGAGCTTCCATCCCCACGTTCTCGGCCACGGGCTCGATCGCGACCGCCTCTTCGACGGCCTCTGGACGCTGGCCGTCCGCCGGCCGTTCCTGCGCACGCTCGCCGCGGCGGAGCTCGAGGATTTGAATCGGGGAGACATCCCGCTCTTCGTCACCCATCCGGCCAGCCGGGACGTCTTCCACTGGCGCGGCGAGCGCTTCGCGGACTTCTTCGCCGAGAGCGGCCTGGACCGCGCCCGCCGCAAGATCGCCGCTCTCTCGCCGGCCGATCAGGAGCGGCAGGTGGCGGTGATCCGCGACGCATTCGATGCGATCCGCATCGCCGCACCGGATGTGACGCGCCCTTCCTACAGCCATGCGCCGCGCAACACGAGGCCGGCGCCGAAGGATTTGCTGGAGCTGGCCTGCCGCGCCGCGGACCGCATCGTGGAGCGCGCCTTCACCAACCACCACGAGGCGCTGTGGCTCACGCTCGACTATCGCGAGCCGAACGGCTGGCAGCTCATTCCGTCCGGCCCCGACCTCTACATCGGCCTGCCCGGAATCGCTTTCTTCCTCGGCCACCTCGGCTCCGCCACGCGCAACGCGCGTTACAGCGAGGTGGCCCGCAAGGCGCTGTTCGCGCAGAAGCAGCAGATCGCGGCCGATCCCTCGCTGGTGAAGGGCATCGGCGCCTTCAACGGCTGGGGCGGGATCATCTACGCCCTGGCCCACCTCGGCCGCCTGTGGAACGAGCCGGCGCTGCTGGACGAGGCGGAAGGCCATGCCCGCCGCCTCGGGCCGCTCATCGCCGAGGACGAGCTGGTCGATGTGATCGCCGGCTCGGCCGGCTGTCTGTGCAGCCTGGCCGCGCTGGCGAAGGTGCGGCCGGCGCCGTGGCTGGAAGAGCTGATGGTCGCCTGCGGCGAGCGGATTCTGGCGAAAGCCGAAGCGCAGCCGCACGGCCTGGGCTGGCGCATGCCGCTGGCCGGCAACTGCGCGCTGGCGGGCATCTCCCACGGCGCCGCCGGCATCGCCCTGGCCTTGCTCCGGCTGTACGGCCGGACGGGCGACGAGCGCTATCGAGCCGCGGCGCTGGGCGGCATCGAGTTCGAGCGCTCGCTCTTCTCCGAGGAAGATCAGAACTGGCCCGACCTCCGCCTCGGAGCGGAAGGAGTGGATGGGCGCAGGGGCCTGGACATGCTGGCCTGGTGTCACGGCGCGCCCGGCGTCGGGCTGGCCCGCATCGCCGGCCTGGAATGGCTGGATGACGGAGCGGTGCGGCGCGAGATCGAGGTCGCGGCGCGCTCCACGCTCCTCCGCGGCTTCGGCGAGAACCACACCCTCTGCCACGGCGACCTGGGGAACGTGGAGCTCCTCTTCGCGGCGGCGCGCATGAGCGGCGAGGCGGAGCTGCAGCGGCAGGCCTGGCGGATGGCCGGCGGCATCGCGGACAGCATCCGCCGCGACGGCTGGCTCTACGGCCTGCCGGGCAACATCGAAACGCCCGGCCTGATGGCCGGTCTGGCCGGCATCGGCTACGGGCTCGCGCGGCTGGCCCGTCCGGAGCTGTTCCCCGGCCTGCTCACCCTCGATTCATGACTTTCCCCTGCAATGGCGCAGGGGAAATGGCAGGCCGCGTGAGCGGCCGAGAAAAGGAAGGGAGTTTTCATGAAACGGAGAGACGTGATTCGTGCCTGGCGTGACGGTGAGTACTACCTATCGTTGTCGGACGAGCAGCGGGCCGGCCTGCCGGAGAGCCCGGCCGCGATGATCGAGCTCGGCGACGAGATGCTGGCCACCGTGACCGGCGGCTGCAGCTACGACAACGGCTACTGCCCCACCTCCACCATCTGTTCGCCCTGTCCGCCCCGCTACTGCCCGTAGGAGGAGCCATGAAGAAGAGAGACGTCATTCGTGCCTGGCGCGACGGCGAGTACTTCGCTTCGTTGTCGAGCGCCCAGGTGGCCGCCCTGCCGGAAAGCCCGGCGGCCATGATCGAGCTCGGCGACGACGTGCTCGCCAGCGTGACCGGCGGCTGCAGCTTCGCCAACGGCTACTGCCCGACCTCGACGCTCTGCTCGCCCTGCCCCGGCCGTCAGTGCCCGTAACCCGATGTCAGGGGGTGGAGCGATCCACCCCCGCAACCTCGGGCCGCGCCAGCTGAGCCTCGACCAGCTCGGCGTATCGTCCGCCGCGGGCCAGGAGCTCCTCGTGGCGCCCCACTTCCACCACCGCGCCGTCTTCCATCACCACGATCTTGTCGGCCCGGACCACGGTGGAGAGGCGGTGGGCGATCACCAGGCGCGTGGCGCGCAGCGCCTCCAGCTCCTGCAGCACCTCGCGCTCCGACTCCGCGTCGAGATGGCTCGTGGCCTCGTCGAGCAGGACGATGGAAGGGCGTCGGACCAGTGCCCGGGCCAGCGCCAGGCGCTGCCGCTGGCCGCCGGAGAGCGATGAGCCGCCGTCGGCGAGCGGCGACTCGTAGCGGAGAGGAAGCGTCTGCACGAAGTCGTGGATGTGCGCCTTCCTGGCCGCCTCCTCGATGCGGGACAGCGGCAGCTCCTCGTCCCCGATGGCGATGTTGTTGCGGATCGAGTCGGCGAACAGAAACGGCTGCTGGAGCACGATGCCCAGCTGGCGGCGCACGCTGGTGCGGTCCAGCTCCTCCAGGTTCATCCCGTCGTACAGCACCCTTCCGGTGGTGGGGCGATAGAGGCCGGTCAGAAGCAGGGCCAGGGTCGACTTGCCGGCGCCCGAGCTGCCCACCACCGCCACGAAGCTGCCCGGCTCGATCTCCAGCGAGACGTCGCGGACGGCGAAGGGGCGCATCGGCGAGTACTGAAAGCCGACCTCTTCCAGGGTGATGCGGCCGCCCAGAGGCGGCGCGGTCTTCACCTCATCGCGCTTCTGCTCCGGCTCGGCCTCCAGCACGTCCTCCATCCGCTCCAGATAGCTGGAGAGCAGTTGCAGCTGCACGGCCGTGGAGACGAGCGAGGTGAGCGGTGTGAGGAAGCCGATGGCCAGCGCGCTCGCGGCGAGCATGGAGCCGAGCGTGAGCTGGCCGGCCATCACGGCGCGGGCGCCGAACAGGAGGATGACGAAGGGCGAGGCGGTGGTCAGCGTGCCGAGGGCCGCTTCGAAAAACGCATCGAGCCGGCCGCGGGCGAGGGAGACGTTGAGCTCGTCCGCGAAGAGGTTGCTCCAGCGGTCGATGGCCTGCTGCTCGACGCCCAGGGACTTGAGCGTCTCGATGCCGGAGAGCATCTGCACCTGATAGTTGCGGGACCGGGCCTGCACCTGCAGCGTCTTCGACATCAGCTCCGCGTGGCGGTGGCGGGTGCCGAGAAAGAGCAAAATGCGCAGCGCTCCCAGGCCGAGGACGAGCAGGGCCAGCGTGCCGTTCGCGCCGAAGAGGAAGACCAGGTACAGGCAGGCCAGCAGCCCGTCGAGCAGACCGGTGAGGGTGCCGGCGGTGAGGATCTCCCGGATGGTGGTGTTGGAGTTGAGCCGCATCATCAGGTCGCCGGCCGAGCGCTGATGGAAGAACGCGTAGGGAAGGGCGATGAGGCGCTCCACGAAATCGAGGGTGATCCGGGAATCGAGGCGCGTGCGCAGGGACAACATCAGGTGCCCGCGCACCCAGGCCGAGAAGAAATCGAAGGCGGCGATGGCGGCCAGGGCCACGCCGAGCACGGTGAGGAGCGCGTGATCCCGGCCGGGCACCACCCGATCGACGATGAGGCCGGTGAGGAGCGGCGTGGCCAGGGCGAGGAGGCGCAGCACGAAGGAGAGGGCCAGGATGCGCCGGAGCAGCGCCGACTGCCCGAGCAGCTCCCGCACATAGCGCCTGATCCCCAGGCGCGGCGTCGCGGCGGAGGGGATGAAGTCCGGCCCCGGCTCGAGCAGGAGCGCCACGCCGGTGAAGGTCTTGCCCAACTCGGCCAAGGTCACCGTGCGCCGGCCGGTCCCCGGGTCGACGATGCGCACCCGCTTGCCCTCGAACCGGTCGAGGATGACGTAGTGGTGAAAGCCCCAGTGCAGGATCGAGCCGCGCTCGAGGAAGCGCACGTCCTCCACGTTCTCGATCTTCACCCCGCGTGCGCGCAGGCCGTGGTGGCGCGCTCCGCGGACGAGGGTGAGGGCATCGGCGCCGTCCCGTCCGAGCCCCAGCAGCTGGCGGATCTCATCGAGATGGACGGTCTTGCCGTAGTAGCCCAGCACCATGGTCAGGCAGGCCGCGCCGCAGTCGCTCTGCGCCGTCTGCCGCACCAGCGGGATGCTCCGCCGGGGGCGGATGCGCTCAGACATGGAGCCACCACAGGATCAGGAATGCGAGCAGGGCCGCCGCGAGGAGGGCCGCGATCACGCTCCACGCCCGCCGCATCCATGCCGGCTCGATCTCCAGCGGATGCCCCTCCACGGTGCTGCCGCGTTGGTACTGCTCCAGCGCCTCCCTGCGGAAGAGGGGGTCGTTTTCCTCTGCCGGATGCACATCCGGCATTATGGCGGATGTCGCGGCGCTGCCGCGCGATCAGCGGAACAGAATGCCCAGGTGCCAGGTCACGAAGCGGCGGGCCTCATCGCCACCCGTGCGGTGAAAGTCGGTGCCGAGCTCGATGACGTTGCCGGTGGAGACGTCGATCTGCCAGCCCAGTCCGATGTTGAGGCCGGCGGCGGTGGTGTTGCTCTCCGAGCGGTACCAGCCGGGACCTCCGTTCACGAAGAAGCGCGAGGCGGGCCCGAACGGCGCGAGGAACTGGATGTTCGCGGAGAGGTGCGTCTCGTGCGGATGGGGGATGCCGGCCGCGGACTGGGCGGTGAACTGCGCGAAGCCGGCGGCGAGGCGCGCCGCGAGCGCGGAGGTGAGCGGGACGGCGAGATCGAGCTTGCCGTAGATGTTCGCGTCCGCCACTTTGTTCAGACTGCCCAGCGGGTGGGCGGAGCCGACCGCGCCGCCGAGGTACCAGCGGCGGCGTCCGCTCGTGAACGGATTGTCCACGCCACCGCCGGACGGATGCTGATTCCCGTCCGGGATGTTGTCATCGTTGTCGTCGGGATCGTGGGAGGCCGGCACGTGATCGCCGTCCCCGTCCGCGGTGGTCGACTCGCCGGTGATGCCGTCGCCGTCGCAGTCGCTCGAGCCGGGGCAGACCCACGGGCCGTAATCGGCGTAGATGGTGCGGGTGATGGAGCGCTGCATCGGCGGGACCGGCACCGCCAGCGATGCCCCGGACGGATCGTCCGGAGGGTTCTCGCCCGGATCGTTCGTCGTCGCGGCGGTGGTGCTCATGTCGACGATGAGGTCGTACGGGCCATGCTGCGGGAAGGTGGAGAGCGTGGCGGTGTAGATCTCGCGCGTGTCTTCGCCGGTGGTGAGCGGCACGGGCGTGGTGGTGCCGTCCGGCGCGCGGAGGAAGGCGCGGACGTCGGCGTTGCGCAGGCCGCTGACGAAGCTCGGCAGCACCGTCACCTTGACGCTCTGCCCCGGCGCGGTCAGGACGTTGTGGTCGAGGTCGACGAACAGGTGCGCCTCCGGATGTTCGGACACGACGATCATGGTGCCGGTCTGCACCGGCGCCGCGCCGGCGCGGGTGCGGATGGCCAGCGTCCAGAGGCCGGCCTGCGGCGCCTGCACGCGGACGAAGGTGAAGAACGGCCGGAACACCACCCGCACGCCCGCGGGCGGCGCGGCGGCGTCGATCACCGAGCTGTCCGGCGCGATCAGGCGCGCCTCGAGGCCGAAGCCGCTCATGTCCGCCAGGTTGCCGGCCAGCAGGGCGGTGAAGCGCCGCATGCCCGGCTCCACGTTGAACTGGATGCGCGCCTCGCCGGGCGCGCGGAAGTCCTTGCTCACCACCCGGCTGGGAAAGCCGACGTGCGGGAAAAGCGTCCCGGTGGCGGTGCTGCTCGCGTCCACGACGTACGGCGTGCGCGGCACGAGGATGCCGCCGTTGCGGTATTGCGTGTACAGCTCCGCCACCGCCGTGACCAGCTCGTCCGCCTCCGGCTCGTTGACGGAGTAGCCGTTCGTGTTGTCGGCGATGTCGTTGATCAGCGCGTCGTTCGAGGCCTCGCCGGTGGCCACCGTGTAAATGCGGTAGCCGGCGGTGTGGTACGCGTCGGCGGACGTCTGCGGTGACGGCCCGCGGTTGTTGTGGCCGTCCGTGAGGACGATGGCCGCCTTCGCCCCGGCGGCGGTGGGATCGCCGTCGAGGAGCACTTTCCCCTCATCGAGGCCGCGCCCGATGGCGGTCTGCCCGCCGGGCGAGATGCCGTCGGATGCCGCTTCGAGCGCGGCGAGGTTCGTGTCGATGGCCTGGATGGGGCCGACGGTCGAGGCGAACTCGTCGAAGCCGACGATGCCCGCGCTGATGCCGGAGTCGTTCGCCAGCTCCAGGATCGCCGCGGCCGACTCCTTCACGTACTGCATGCGGGCCTGGGCGCAGTCGCTCGTCTCGTCGACCATGCCGTCGCCGTCGTCATCCTTGCCGTTGCCGCACACCTCGCCCTTGTCCTTCTTCACGCTCCACTGCATGCTGCCGGAGCGGTCGAGCACCAGGACGAACGTGGAGTTCGGCGTGCAGTTCACGATGAAGTTCGGCGCGGTGAAGCCTCCCGGCTCGGCCACGACCGGCAGCCCGGCCGGCTTGGCAAGGGAGGGGAAGGTGGCGGTCAGCGCCTCCCAGCACGATTTGCCGATGAAGCGCTGCTGCCTGGAGCGCTCGTATCGCAGCGTCGTCACGTCCCACTCGTCGCAGTTGGCGGCGCACGGCGCGCCGTCCGCATCGGGCGGTTTCACGTGACAGGCCGGGTTGTTGCCGCGCTTCGGGTCGTGGTTCGTCGAGACGCAGAACTCCGACCAGGTCAGCCCGGTCGACTGCTGCATGAGGCACTGGTTCTGTTCGTCCGGCGCGTCCATGCAGGGGCCCTGGCCGCCGCACGCCGTCTCGTTCTCCTGGTACTCGTCGCGAAGGGCCAGGGCGAGGTGCCCGAACTCGTGGGCGAAGACGCCGCCGACGCGGTCGTAGGCCTGCTTGGTGTGCGCGCCGAGCGTGCCGAGGTTCGTCCCCACCGGCGAGGACGAGCGGATCTTGTTGACGTACACCCAGTAGTCGGCGGCATCGAGCGTCGCCTCGTTGCAGGTGATGGTCACGCTGCCCAGGCGCAGCTGCCCTTCCGTCGCATCCCACAGCACATGGCTCATCTGGGTGAGCTTGTCCTGCAGCGTGGTCAGCTGCGGAGCGGTGGCCGCGAAACGGCAGTTGAGGGTGATGTCGATGGTCTTGCCGGCGAAGTTGATCGAGCCGCTGCCGGCGCGCGCCTGGCCGGCCGGAAGCAGTGAAAGGCCGAGCAGGATGGCGGGCGTGATCCTCCCAAGCGTGCTGTTCATGAACTTCCCCCTGCCTCCGTAGTGACGGAGAGGGAGAGTTCGTTACAGCGTCACCGGGTGAGCCTTGCTTCCTTCGCCGGCTGCGGGATCACCGAGTCCAGCCGCCGCCGCGTGGCCGGCACCTTCTTCATGTAGCGCTCCGTCTCCGGCAGGGAGCCGATCAGGCCGGCCAGCATCCGCTTCACGTTGTGGGAGCCGCCGTTGTAGAGGGCGGCGGTCATCTCCTCCACCTTCGACTCGGAGCGGGCCAGCTTGCGGGCCTCGCCGCGCTTGCGCTCCAGGTGGCGGACCAGGAACGCGGCCATCTTGCGCGCGGAGAAGCGCTCGTCGAGCGTCTCGCCGAGGTACTCGCTGGCGGCGTAGGCCATGTTCTTCTTCACGTAGGCGGCGTGCATGCCGAAGTGGTCCTCGATCTTGCGGTCGCGCTCCGCGGCCAGCTCCTTCTGGTACTGCTTCCAGGTGGCGAGCTGCGTCTGCTTCATGGAGCGGTACTCCTTGCGCGTCTCGTCGCGGAAGGCGCGGAGCTCGGCCCGGGAGCCTTTGTCGAGGAGGCGCCCCAGGCGCTCGAGCGTCGCGGCGTTGTGCTCGTCGGCGGCCTTGATGTTCGCGAAGTAGCGCTTCGAGGCGAAGGGGGAGAGGAGTTGCAGCTCGTCGATGCCTTCCCGGCGCAGAGCCTTCGCCGAGGCGAGCAGATGCCGCGCGCGGCCGCGCGTCTTCGCATCGTCTTTGGCGACGACCAGCGAGGCGATGGTGTCCGCATCGCCCAGCGGCTTCTTCATGATGTAGGCGCGGGCGCCGATCAGGTAGTCCGCCGTGACGAACAGCGGCCCGTTGAACTTCTCCTGCCGGCAGGCCACCGGAGTGGCCTGGGCCAGCCCCACCGCCCCCGCCTCGGAGACATCCAGGATCTTGCCGTTCGTCTCCGCGTGCGCGATGGCCAGCAGCAGCGTGACGGACGGCGAGTCGGGATCGTTGCGCGAGGCGTCGTCGATCACCGTGACCAGCTCTTCCGGATTGCGCGTCCACATCGTCGAGAGCTCGCGCGCGAGCGCGTCGATGCGGCGGTTGATCGTCGCCGTGTCGGCTTCCACCAGCGTCGGCTGCGGCGCCGGCTCCTCCACCGGCGGCTCGGGGAGGGGGGTGAGCACGACCGTCTGGTGGGGGAGGCCGCGCGGCACGCGGCCATGGAGGATTTGCGGTGCCTGGAACGTCCACCAAAGCGCAGCGCCGGCGGCGGACGACGCGAGGATCGCGAGGGACAACCTGAATTTTTCGGACATGGCGCGGACCAACCTCGCCCATGGTACGGCAGGTTCCGGTTACACGCCCCAAAACTCCCGGATGTCTTTCGCCAACGACTCCGGCTGCTCCAGCGCGGCGAAGTGCCCGCCCGCCGGCTGCTCGGTGAAGCGGCGCAGATCGTAGCCGCGCTCGATGTACGACCGCGGCGGGAACGGCGCCTCCAGCGGGAAATGCGCTACCGCGGTCGGGACCGGCACGCGCACGTTGCGCAGCGGCGTGGCCGCCGACTCGCGATAGAGGCGCATGGAGGAGTGGATCGTCTCCGTCGCCCAATAGATGGTGATGTTCGTCAGCAGGGCGTCGATGGACAGATTGCTGGCCGGATCGGCCCACTCCCGGAACTTCTCCAGGATCCACGCCGCGAGCCCGGCCGGCGAGTCGTTCAGGCCGTACGCCAGCGTGAGCGGACGGGTGCGCTGCACGTGGCCGTACGCGCCGTGCTCGTCGCCCCACCGCTCCTTGTCCTTCAGGAACTGTCCTTCCTCCGCCGTGAGCGGTGCGTCGATGGGCGGCGCGTACGAGCCGGGGATGTAGTTCAGATGGATGGCCGTGAGGCGCCGCGGAGCCTTCAGCGCCATCCAGGTCGCGACGCCCGCTCCCCAGTCGCCGCCCTGCGCCGCGAACCGCTCGTGGCCGAGTTGCGACATCAGCTGCAGGAACAGCTCCGCGATGCGCGCGTTCGACATGCCCGTGGCCTTGGATGAAAAGCCATAGCCCGGCAGCGACGGCACGATCAGCTCGAACGGCCCTTGCAGCATGGGGATGATGTCCACGAACTCGACGAACGAGCCCGGCCAGCCGTGGACGAGCAGCAGCGGAATCGCGTCCGCGCCGCCTTTCGCGTGAATGAAGTGAATGCGCTCGCCGCCGACGTCTTCGATGTGATGCTCGAAGCGGTTCAGGCGCGCCTGCTGCGCCGGCCAGTCGAAGCCATCCGCCCAGTAGCGGACGACCTCCTGCAGCTGGGCATTCGCCTGATCGGGCCAGCGGGTGCGGAGCAGGCGCTCGCGCAGGTCGCCCAGGTCGAGATCGATCCGGAAGCGCATGAGGAAGAGCGTAGCAGTTGTCGGTTGTCAGTAGACCGAACCGACAACTAGCATTTTTCCAGCGCCGATGCCGAATCTTCCAGGGTCGGCCCCACCCAGCAGTACGCGCCGACCTGCACCAGCCCCGCGCGGGCGAACGTCTTGCGGTACCACGCGGCGGGACGTTTCAGCAGGCCCTGCAGGTCGCCGATGATGTCGTCTTCTTTGGTCAGCACCTCGAGATAGGCGAGGCCGTCGAGCAGGCCGGCGATCTCCTCGACGCCGGCCGCGATGTCCGCCTCCGGCACGTAATGCAGCACGTCCGAGCAGATGATGAGGTCGTACGAGGCCTTGAGCCGCAGCGAGCCGAGCGCGCCGAACGCCCCCTTGCGGATGTTGCGTTCCTGGCCGAAGCGCTCCACGACGTAATCGGACGGATCGATGCCGAGGTACGAAACGCGCGGGCGCAGCGCGCGGAGGTGGGGGAGCCAGGCGCCTTCGCCGCAGCCGATGTCGAGCACGGTCCGCACCGGGCGGCGCAGGAAGTACTCCGCCGTGGCCAGGGCGAGCGTCACCTTGCGCCGCACCTCGCCTTCGCCGTGCACGCGATTGCGTCCGCGGTACCAGCGGTCGAAGTAGGCGCGGTCGTATTGCTTCGTCGTCACGAGAGTCAGGTTGTTGCGGCTGCCCCGGCGTCACGACTCCCGGGGGCGAAAGTCGCCGGAGTCGAGATACTCGGCGGGGATCTTCTGGAACTCCGTGACCCCGAGGTGCTGGAGCTCAGCATCGGACATATGGTCGGCCAGGATCAAGCCTTCGATCTCTCCGCTGCGGCCTTCCAGCTCCCATCCCGCCCAAATCTCCGTATCACTATAGGGCTTGAGCGAGATCTTCTGGAGATAGCGGGACATCCGTCCTCCCGGTGGCTTCGTCATCGAAATGTAGCGGGGATTTTACAATGCGCGGCCTTTACGGCGCGCATCAGGATAGAGCATTGCGAAATCCCACAATACTTCCATCACTTCCTGTATGCCGTCCGGGACCGTCTTCATGCGAAGCCAATAGCAGCCGGGGTCGAGCAGATTGCGCAGCAGATCGATGAATTGATTCAACGTCAGGTATGTGGTCTGGTACAGCTTGCCGCGTTTGGAGGCCGCTTCCTTTTTCTCGCGGGAGAGCTTTCCGACGATGCGCGCGGCGAGGTAATACGGCGTCTGCAGCACGTCGAACTCCTGGTGCGACATGGTGGGACTCTTCGTGATGTGCTGCCGGTTGAGCGTCCCCTGCAGGAACTCCAGCATGGCGATGACCGCCGTCTTCGGCACCGGCCCGCACCGGCCCGTCTCGACCGCATTGGAGAGGAACTGGGAGAGGACTTTGAGCTGCTCGCTGTCCGGGTAGACGAGCTCGCGCAGGCCGAACTTGCGGGCGATGGCCCGCTCGTCGACCTCGCCGGAGTCGCTCTTTTGTTCCGCCATGGCCGAAGCGTGGCGAGGATAACATGATGAGTTGCTGGTTACTGGTTGCTGGTTACTGGTAGACCGAACGGAAGCCTCGGCCCGCGTGTTCTTCTACCAGCAACCAGTAACCAGCAACCAGCAACGAAGTCATGAGTGAAACCCGCCACTACCTCCTCGGCGACTCCTCCCGCGAGGCGGAGCGCCTCCGCTTCCAGGCCCGCCTCTGGGATCCGGTCTCGCACGCACTCTTCGACCGCCTCGGCGTAGGCGAAGGGTGGCGCGTGCTGGAGATCGGGCCCGGCGCCGGCTCGCTGCACATGGAGCTGCGCCGCCGGGTGCGCGGTCCGGTCGATGCGGTGGAGCAATCGCCATCCTTCAGTAAGTCTCTTATAGGAGTCACAAGGCAGGACGG
>DASYMJ010000208.1:0-1854 GCA_036009105.1 Thermoanaerobaculia bacterium
CTACATGGAGCTGCCGACGACCATCTCGAGCACCGACAAGGCGGCCGACTCCATCGTGAGCAGCTTCGCGGCCGTGCAGTAACGTGGGACGCAAGCGAACCGCCGCTCCCCGCGAAGTCTTCCTCTCCCATTCGCATTGGGACCACCCCTTTACCCAGAAGCTCGCGAAGACTCTTCGAGAGCACGGCATTGCCTGCTGGTACGCCGAGAAGGACATTCGCGGCGCGGAGCAGTGGCATCGCGAGATCGGCGATGCGCTGCAGCGCTGCGATTGGTTCCTGGTCGTGCTCACACCGGAGGCCGTCGACTCCACCTGGGTCGAGCGCGAGCTGATCTATGCGTTACGCAAGGAGCGCTACAACGGCCGGGTCATCCCGCTGCTTCGGAAAGACTGCGACTACGAGAATCTCTCCTGGACGCTCCCCGCTCTGCAGATCATCGACGTCCGCAAAAAATACGGGGACGCCCTCCGCGAGCTGCTGCGAATCTGGGGCATCGGCTATCGCGGTTGATCGTCTTCATGCCGTGAGCGGCCCCTCCGCCCGCCCCTCGATGAACTGGCGCACCACCGGATTGGTCGACTGCTGGAACTCCTCGGGTGTCCCCTGCTCCACGATCTGGCCCTGGAACAGCATCGCCACCCGGTCGGCGATTTTGAAGGCCACCTTCATGTCGTGAGTGATGGTCACGGTGGTCGTGTGCAGCGTCTCGTCCATCTCCACGATCAGCTCCGCGATCACGTCGCTGATCACCGGATCGAGGCCGGTGGTCGGCTCGTCGAAGAGGAGGATCTCCGGCTGCAGGGAGATGGCGCGGGCGAAGCCGACGCGGCGGCGCATGCCGCCCGACAATTCCGACGGCCGGCGCGGTCCGACGTCGCGCGCCAGGTGCACGAGGTCGAGGCACTCGTCCACGCGCGCCTTCACTTCCTTGTTCGTCATCTTGGTGTGCCGGCGCAGGGGGAAGGCGATGTTCTCCCCGACCGACATCGAGTCGAACAGCGCGCCTTCCTGGAAGGCCATGCCGAAGTGGCGGCGGAAGCGGTTGAGGTCCACGTCGCGCATGCTCGTGATGTCCTCGCCGGCCACCAGCACGCGGCCGCGGTCGGGACGGAGCAGGCCGATGATGTGCTTGAGGGTGACGCTCTTGCCGGTGCCCGAGCCGCCCACGATCACCACCGTCTCGCCGGGAAAGACGTCGATGGACATGTCGCGCAGCACTTCCTTGCCGCCGAAGGACTTGTAGAGGTGCTGGAGGGAGATGATCGGGCCGTCGGCGCTCATCAGAAAAGGACTTTGGTCAGGAAGAAGTCGGTGAAGAGGATGATCAGCGAGGAGCTGACCACGGCGGCGGTGGTGGCGCGGCCGACGCCTTCCGCGCCGCCGAAGGTGTAGTAGCCGCGCACGCAGCCGGTGAGGGTGAGGATGAGGCCGAACACGGCGGCTTTCACCAAGCCCGACCAGACGTCATTGATGTGCAGGAACTGGTAGGTGTTCTGGGCGTAGATCACGCCGTTGGCGCGGAGCAGCTTCACCGCCACGAGGTAGCCGCCGCCGATGCCGAGCGCGTCGCCGAGGACGACGAGGAGGGGGACCATGGCGATGCCGGCGATGACGCGGGGGACGAAGAGGTACTGCACCGGATCGGTGGCCAGCGCCTTGAGCGCGTCGATCTGTTCGGTGACGCGCATGGTGCCGATCTCCGCCGCCATCGACGAGCCGACCCGCCCGGTGACCATCAGGCCGACCAGCACCGGCGAGAGCTCCCGCAGCATGGCCAACGCCACGACGCTGCCCACGAAGTTCTCCGCGTGCACGCGCTGGAAGCCGTTGAACGTCTGCAGCGCCAGGACCA
>DASYMJ010000209.1:0-5045 GCA_036009105.1 Thermoanaerobaculia bacterium
CATGGTCCCGGCGAACTCGGCGCGCAGGATCTCGGCGTCCACTTCCATCGGCTTCGGGTCGCCGGGGAGGAAGAAGTGGAGGCGCACCTGGCCGTTGCCGGGCAGCACGCGCTCCACCTCCAGCAGCATGCCGTTGGCGGAGATGTTCACGCTGCGGCCGAGGATGAAGCGGCCGTTGTTCTCCAGGGAGACGTCGACTTTGGTGATGGTGCGCAAGGTGCGGCGCACCGGGATCCTGGTCAGCTTGGCCACTTTCTGATCGAGGTCGCGGCGCTGGACCGGCTTGTAGATCACGTCGTTGCAGCCGGCGGACATGCAGAGGTCGGAGTACTCGGGCGTCTCCCGGTCGCAGACCAGGAGCAGGGAGATGCCGCGCGTCTCTTCCGCCTCCCGGATCTCGCGGCAGAACTCCGGCGCGTTCATATCGAAGAGGTCGTAGCTGAAGATGATGAGGTGGGGCCGTTCGCCGCGCGCGCGGACGAGGCCCTCGCTGCCGGCGATGGCGGTGAGCACGGTCGTGTTGCGGCGGCGGAGGATGGTCTCGTGGATCAGCAGCGAGCCGCGGGAGGAATCGACGAGGAGGATGCGTCCGGTCTCGCTCATGCGGCGGAGATCTCGCGCAGCCGGGCCACGGCGCGCTTGCAGTCATCGACGAACATGGCGAGTTGTTCGGCGGTGTTCGATTTGCCCAGGCCGATCCGGATGGCGCCGTTGGCGACGGCCTCGGGCGGCGCGCCGATCGCGGTGAGGAGCCGCGAGGGACCGCGCTCGCCGGAGCTGCACGCCGAGCCGCTGGATAGTGAGAAGCGCCGCATGGCGAGGATGAGAGAGTCGGCTTCGATCCGTTCGAAGCTCACGTTCAGGTTGCCCGGCAATCTTAACGCCCGCGGACCGTGGACGGAAACGCCTTCGATCTCCCTGGTCAGCCGGTCCCACAGCTCGTTGCGCAGCGAGGTCAGGCGTACGGCTTCGTCCGCCATCTCTTCGTTGCGCAACTGCACCGCCTTCGCGAAGCCGACCACGCCCGGCACGTTGATCGTCCCGCTGCGCAACCCTTTCTCCTGCCCACCGCCGACGATCACCGCCTTGGCCCTCACCCCTCGCCTCACGAACAGCGCGCCGATGCCTTTCGGCCCATACAGCTTGTGGGCGGAGAAGGAGGCCAGGTCTACGTGCTCGAGGTCCAGCGCTACCTTCCCCAGCGCTTGCGTGGCATCGGTATGAAAGAGGATGCCGCGCTCGCGGCAGAGGGCACCGATCTCCGCGATCGGCTGCAGGGTTCCGATCTCGCCGTTCGCCGCTTCGATGGAGACGAGCTTCGTATCCCTGGTCAGCGCCTCTCGCACCTGTTCCGCATAGATGAACCCTTCCTGATCGGGCGTGAGGATGGTCGCCCCCCGCGCCGCGTTGATCACCGACTTGTGCTCGATCGCGCTCGTGATCACGTGCCCCTCGACGTTCAGCGCGATGTTGTTCGACTCCGTCGCCCCGGCGGTGAAGGTGAGCTCGTTCGGCTGCACCTCGAGGAACCGGGCAATGGTGATCCGCCCGTCCTCCACGGCGTTGGCCGCCTTCTTCCCGTGGGCGTGGGTGATGGAGGAGGGATTGCCGAAGATCTCCGTAAAGTACGGCAGCATGGCCTCGACCACGCGCGGATCGGCCGGGGTGGTGGCGTGGTGGTCGAGGTAGATGGGGTCCATCGGCGCAGGCTTAGATCTTAATGGCGTTCGATCTCTTCATCAGCTACGTGACGACCACTCTGCGCTGGGCGCCGGCATTCCAGGAGCGCGGCCCCTGCGCCTGTTCGGGATCGATCTTTGGACGCGGTGAAGCCCGCCTTCACCGTCTCCGCCGTCTCCGCTTCCGCGCCACCGGCGGCGCGGCCTCCCCTTCCGCGCTGCGCACTTTGCGCGCGAATGTCGACCACTGGCGGAACTGCTCCACGTGGCGGCCGGAGGAGAGCGCGTAGAGCTCGAGCAGCGCGAGAGCGTCGTTGAACGGCTCGCGGTAGACGAAGCGGAACATCGCCCGCTTCTCGCTGGGCGGCTCGAGCAGGCGCCACAGCGTCTCCAGGGCCTGCTCGATCTGGTGGCGGGTGCCGGCGGCGAGGGCCATGCGGGTGCAGAGCGGCTGGATCAGGTCGCGGATGAAGATGATCACCTCCGCGATCCGCATCTTCCCATCCCGCCGCCGCTCCTCGGCCGCCAGCTCGTCTACGGCCCACGGCAGGAAGAGCACCGAGAGCAGCACCGCGTCCGAAATCTTCCGGCCCGCGGCCACGGTGCGGTCGAGCACCTCCAGCATTTTCCAAAAGTACGGCGCGCGGTCTCCGGCGATCGACCGGTGCACCTCGGGCAGGAGAGGCTCGAGCAGCTCCGTATCGACGAGCAGGCGGAACGCGCCGCGCGACCAGCCGCGGCGGAGCAGTTCCAGGATCTCCTCCGACACGCGGGGCGGCGAGGCCTTCAGGATCTCGTTGCGATGGCGGAGGACCGCGTCGTACGTCGCCCCCTCGATCTCGAAACCGAGGCGGGAGGCGAATTCGACCGCGCGCATCATGCGCACCGGGTCCTCGCGGAAACGGACGTCCGGATCGCCGATCACCCGCACCCTCTTCAGGCGCAGGTCCTCCAGGCCGCCGATGTAATCGATGACCGAGAAGTCGGCGATGTTGTAGAAGAGCGCGTTGATGGTGAAGTCGCGGCGCCGGGCGTCCTGCAGCGGAGAGCCGAACGTGTTGTCGTCCGTGATCAGCAGGTCTTCCGTCTCCCCTTCATCGACCGGCGCGCCGCGCTCCGGCTCCCGGCGGAACGTCGCCACCTCCACCACCTGGTCCTGAAAGATGATGTGCACCAGGCGGAAGCGGCGGCCGATGATCCGGCTGTTGCGGAAGAGGCGGCGGATCTCCATCGGATGGGCGTCCGTGGCGATGTCGAAGTCCTTCGGCGTGCGCGTGGTGAGCAGGTCGCGCACGCTGCCCCCGCAGAGATAGGCCCGGTAGCCGCTGCGGTGGAGGCGGTAGAGGACCTTGAGCACGTTCTCCGGGATGGCCCGGCGGGAGATGGGATGCTCACTGCGGTCGATGACCACACCCGGCTCGGGAGCGGGCGAAGCGACGGCCACGTCCTGTTCGCCCGTGGCCGCGGGCGCCGTTTCGTCGGCCGCGGGCTCGGGGGCGGAATGGTCGGTCTCAGGGTTCATGGCAGTGATCGTCAATTCGTTCAGGGCTCCGGTAAACCCGAATCGGAAGCCCCTTCGATGGGCGGCTCCGGATGGTAGTGATAGCGGCTGTCGACGATGAAGAACGTGCGGTCCCAGCGCGTGCGGGGGTAGAAGTAGCGCGCCACTTTCCACAGGTCGCGAAGCTGGTCGTGGGTCGAGGCGTCCGCCGAGGCGGGGGCGCTGCGGAAGGACCAGTAGACCATGAAGGCGCGGCCCTTGATCATGGAGCGGCGCACCGTGCCCCAATAACGCGAGTCGCTCGACTTGTCGCGGTTGTCGCCCATGGCGAAGTACTCCCCCTCCGGCACCAGATACGGCCCGAACTGGTCGCGCGAGCGGTACGGCTCGGGGAGGGCGGGGCGGATGGGATACGTCTGCGGGTCGTCGTGGATGACGTACGGCTCCACCAGCGGCCTGCCGTTGATGGAGACCACCTTGTCGCGCACTTCGACCGTGTCGCCGGGCAGACCGATGACCCGCTTCACGAAATCGGTCTCCGGCGCCAGGGGATAGCGGAACACGATGATGTCCCCGCGGCGGATCTCGCGCAGGGGAAAGAGCTTGGACAGAGGATTCGTCTCGGCGAAGGGCCCGTAAATGAATTTATTGACGATGATGTGATCGCCGATCTTGAGGTTGTCCTCCATCGATCCCGTCGGGATCTTGAAGGCCTGGAAGACGAAGATACGGGCGAAGTTGACGAAGATGACGGCGATCAGGAGCGCTTCGTAGTACTCGCGGAACGTCGATTTCTTCTCGGAATCATCGGAGGCTGCCATCAGGCGGCGCGTTTCCCTTCAGCTGGCTTGCAATGAAGCCAGTAGCGAACGATTCTACGACAGCGGGGGGGACGCGGACGATGTTGCCTTCCCGACGGTAGCGCCCGCCTGGCATCCGCGGGTCCCCGACGATGCTGATCGCGCCCGTTCCGCGGCCGTTCACGACGAAAAGGCGGGACTTGTCCACCCACGGTAGATCGGTCAGCGCGGTGAGGAGCGCGTCGTCCAGCTTCGAGGCGACCGCGCAGCCGATGCGCCTCTGCCGCTGCAGCGAGCCGCGCGCGTCGCTCCAGGCGTTGCGGTTCCCGGTCAGCCACACCACGAGCGGCAGGCGCTCGCCGTAGCGGAGGGAAGACGGCCGCATGAGCCACGCGCCGGGCAGCGACTCGACGGAAACGTCCAGCCGCACGGCGGGGGGCGTCGTCACCTTCCGCTCCGTGCCGCCGAAACGCATCGTCTCGACCTGTTCCGAGGCGTCGACGGCGTCGTAGGCGACGGAAAAGCGCTCTCCGTCCGGGTCCCAGACCAGGCCGCGGACCGTGGCGTACGGGAAGTCGACCGTCAGTTGCGAGGCGGTGGGGATGTGCACGGTGCGGACGAGGTCGCCCGCTCTCCCTTTGACCACGAAGCTGACCTTGTTGCCGCGCGGCGCCCACTGCACGGCCACCTCATCCGCCGGATCCTCGGGCACCCAGTTGATGCGCGTGCCATCCGAGACCAGCCCGATGTCGAAGCTGCCGTTGCGCTTCGCGGAGAAGACGGCCTCGCCCCGCTCTTCGGAGTAATCGACGGAGTCCACGGCCGCATACGCCGGCGTCAAGGCTTTCTCGCTGTTGTAGAGACGGTTGCTTTCCACCCGGATGGGGGAGCGTTTCGCGGGGGGGTTGGAGCGCAGCGCGACGCGCGCCGTTTCAGGCGTGCTCAGCCACGCTTTGGGAATCTCCGGCGCGCTCGTGGCGCACGCCGCCGCCAGCGCCGCCAAGACGGTCGCGACCTTGATGTAAACCATTGATTTTTCAGTCATAAAAGCTGGCAACGATATTG